>CAJXKW010000001.1 GCA_913055855.1 uncultured Limimonas sp.
AACATCTCCCGCACGGCGCACTTCGTGGGCATGGAGCGCTCGGCCCTGCACCGCAAGCTGCGCTCGCTGGGCATTTCGTCTTCCGCCGACCGGCAATAGGATCGGGCGCGCGACGCCGCCGCCCGCCACGTCTGGAAAACATGCGCCATGAAAGTCATCGTCTGCGGAGCCGGGCAGGTCGGCTCCAACATTGCCCGCTACCTTGCCGGCGAGAACGCCGACGTCACCGTGATCGACCGTTCGCCCGAGCTTATCCGCAAGATCAGCGATTCCTTGGACGTTCAGGGGCTTGTCGGGTTCGCCTCACACCCGGACGTCCTCCAGCAGGCCGGGGCGGAAGACGCCGACATGCTGGTGGCAGTGACCTATTCCGACGAAGTGAACATGGTCGCCTGCCAGATCTGCCACTCGGTCTTCGAGGTTCCAACCAAGATCGCGCGCGTGCGCAACCAGAGCTACCTCGATCCGGCGTGGTCGGATCTGTTCAGCCGGGACAACATGCCCATCGACCACATCATTTCCCCGGAAATCGAGGTGGCGCGGGCGATCTCCCGCCGGCTGCAGATTCCGGGCGCGTTCGACGTGATTCCCCTGGCGGACGGGAAGGTGAGCCTGATCGGGGTGCACTGCACCGAGGACACGCCCATCCTGAACGCGCCGCTGCGCCAGCTCACCGGCATGTTCCCCGACCTGCACATCCTCATCGTGGGCATCCAGCGCGATGGGCGGGGCATTGTGCCGCAGGGCGACGAGCGCCTTTACGCCGGCGACGACGTCTACTTCGTCGCCGAGACAGCGCATCTGGCGCGCGCCATGGCGGCGTTCGGCCACGAGGAGCGCCAGGCGCGCCGGGTGATCATCGTGGGCGGCGGCAACATCGGCCAGAACCTCGCCAAGCGGGTGGAGGAGCGCAATCCCCACGTCGCGCTCAAGGTCATCGAGATGGACAAGACCCGCGCCCAGCAGGTCGCGGAGAACCTGGATCGTGCGGTGGTCATCCACGGCAGCGCGCTGGACACCGAGATCCTGGAAGAGGCCAACGTGGGTGCGGCCGAAGCCCTGGTCGCGGTGTCCAACGACGACGAGGTGAACATCCTGGGCTCGCTTCTCGCCAAACGCTACGGCTGCGAGCGCGCGGTCACCCTGGTGAACAAGAGCAGCTACGGCGGCATGGTGGGTAGCCTGGGCATCGACACCGTGGTCAGCCCGCGCGCGATCACCATCTCGTCCATCCTGCAGTACGTCCGGCGCGGGCGCATCCGCGCGGTGCACTCGGTCTCCGAGGGTTTCGGCGAGCTGATCGAGGCGGAGGCCCTGGAGACCTCGGCCGTGGTGGGCGTGCCCATCCGCGACGCACGCCTGCCCGACGGCGTGCTCATTGGCGCCATCGTCCGGGGGCAGCGGGTGATCCTGCCGCGCGGCGACACCACCATCCGCGCCGGCGACCGGGTCATCATCTTCGCCGCCTCCACGGCCGTGAAAAAGGTCGAGCGCCTGTTCTCCGTGAAGCTGGAGTTCTTCTGAGCGGTGGTGCGGCGTCGGCGGCACCGGAAAAACGGCCGGGGAAGCGGTCCTCCCCGGCCGTCGTCGCATCGTCCCGCAGCGCGGGCCGGTCCCAAGGCGGGTGTCAGTTCATGGAACCGTCCTTAACGGTCTTCTCGGCCTCGGCGACCGCCGCCACGAGCTTCTCCAGGATGGCCTCGCCGGATGGGCCGACCATCTCGACGTATTTCTCGCGCACCTGCTTGGCGCGCTCGCGGAAGACGGCGCGCTGCTCTTCCGTCAGCTCGATAATCTCCAGGTCCGGCTTATCCTTCTTGATTTTCTGGAGCCGTTCCTGGTTGTAGCTGCGCTGCTTGTCGAAGATGTAATCCGTCGCGTCGTCGATGGCGTTGTTCAGCAGGGCCCGCTTGTCCTCGGAGAGATTCTCGTACCAGCTCGCACCCGTCACCACGGAGGTGGTGAACTCCTGCTGGCCGGCGTAGATCATGTAGTCCGAGACCTCGTAGAACTTCATCTCCTCGATGGCGAAGATCGGGTTCACCTGGCCGTCGATCGTGCCCAGTTGGAGACCGCTATAGACATCGCCATAGGGCATGGCCGTGGGATTGGCGCCGAATGCCTTGTACGCCTGGACCAGCAGCGGGGACGTCATGGTACGCATCTTGAAGTTGCTGAAGTCCTCGGGCTTGGTGATCTTCTTGTTTGCCGTCCAGACCATCTGGCCCTCGGCGTACATGGTCATCAGCTCCAGGCCCTTGGCGCGCACGGCTTCGGCCAGGTCCTCGTAGATGACGTCGGCGTCGGTGAGGACCTTCTTGTTCACCGCGTCGTTCTTGGACAGCACGTACGGGATCGAGAAGACCTGCATCTCGGGCACGGTCGATCCGAGGTGCCCGGGGGACGCGTTGGTGATCTGAAGCGCGCCGGTCTGGACGAGTTCGGTGACGTCGTCCGAGGTGCCGAGCGTGCCGTAGGGATAGATCGTGACCGTCACGTCCCCACCTGAGCGGTCCTCGACGAGCTGCTTGAACTTCTCCGCAAAGGCGTCCTGAACGCTGCCGTCCACTTCTTCGAGCGCGAATTTCCAGGTTTCCGCCCGTGCATCACCCGGGTTCAACCCGATGGCCAGAGCCACGGCCGCACCCGCGGCCGCCCAGCACGTTCGTGTCATTCCGTTCATGTGTGAAAGCTCTCCCTGTTGCTTGGTATGCCCCGGAGGGCGGGCGACCAAGACCGCATTGGGGTCGGTTGAACGTATTCTCGCGGAACCCGCTTGCTCCGGATGGATTCACGCTACGTGGATGACTTGCACCGGCTCAAGCAGATTCTGGTCCGGTCAAGGCGAGCACTCGAGCTTTCAGGGCGGACCGTCTGTGCAACGACGCAACCTGGAAAGCGCGCACCGGAGGTACACCTTTCGCCGATCCGTTGGCGAATGGCGGCCGTCGGCATTGTTGCATTGACGTTGCACCGCGCGGCCGCGACGATACGGGCAAAGTCGGTAACAAGGTATGGACGATTCCCCGGGATGACGAGCGAGCAGGTCAGGGGACGCCGGCGCGGTGCCGGCGCCAGTCTGATCCGGGGCCTGTGGTTCCTCGACGAGGGGCTGCGCCGGATCGAGGCGGTGATCCTTTCAACGGGCATCCTGCTCATGGCCGTCAACGCGGTGGCGAATGTCATCGGCCGGACGCTGCTGGGGTCCTCGATCTATTTCGCCGAGGAACTCAATCAGTTCCTCATCGTGCTGGTGACCTTCGTGGGGCTCGGCTACGCGGCGCGCCACGGGCGGCACATCCGCATGTCGGCCCTCTACGACCAGCTTGGCCACCGCTTCCGCAAGGCGCTGATGATCGGGATCGCGGGTGTTACGGCCGTGATCATGTTCCTGCTCGCGTTCTACGCCGTTTCCTACATCGACCGCGTCGCCACGATCGGGAAGGTCACGCCGTCGCTGCGCGTTCCGGTCTACCTGACGTATCTCTGGGTCCCGCTGGGCTTCGCCATTACCGGCATCCAGTATACCCTCACCGTGGTGCGCAATCTCCAGGCCGAGGACATCTATCTGTCGTTTTCCCACGTGGACACCTACGACGAGCCGGAGCAGCACATGGAGCGCGTGGAGTGACCGGGCGCCGTGCCCGTGGGGCGCCCGATGACGTGCGGGAGTCGGCACAATGACGGCCGCGATGGTTGCGCTGATGATCGCGCTGCTCCTGCTCGGTTTTCCGATGATGATTCCGCTGATCGGGGCGACCCTGCTGGGCTTCTACGTGTTCTTTCCGGGCATGACCCCGGACATCGTCATCCAGCAGATGATCGGCGGGGTGAAGCCCACGGCGCTGATCGCGGTGCCCATGTTCATCTTCGCCGCCGACATTGTGACCAAGGGCCAGGCGGCGCAGCGGCTGCTCGATCTGGTGATGAGCTTCGTCGGGCACCTGCGCGGCGGACTGGCGATCACGTCGGCGGCGACCTGCACGCTGTTCGGTGCCGTCTCGGGCTCGACGCAGGCCACGGTCGTGGCGATCGGCGGGCCGTTGCGGCCGCGCATGCTGCGCGCCGGCTACAGTGACAAGTTCGTCATGGCGCTGACCATCAACGCCAGTGACATCGCCATGCTGATCCCGCCTTCGATTGCGATGATCGTCTACGGCGTGGTCTCCGGTGCGTCGATCGGCGAGCTGTTCATTGCCGGGCTCGGCCCGGGGCTGCTGATCCTGCTGATGTTTTCGGTGTATTCCTACATTTATGCGAAGAAAAACGGCATTCCGGTCCAGGACCGATCCGCCTGGCGCACGCGCCTGACCGCGTTGCGGCGTGCGCTCATGCCGCTCGGCTTTCCGGCGATTATCATCGGCGGGATCTACGGCGGCATTTTCACGCCCACCGAGGCGGCGGCCGTGTGCGTGCTCTATGCGCTGCTGCTGGAGGTGGTGATTTTCCGCTCGGTGCACTGGTACGAGGTGCCCCGGATCGCCCTGTCCACGGGCATGATAACGGCCGTGGTTTTCATTCTTGTCGCCGCCGGCAGCGCATTCAGTTGGACCATTTCCTTCGCCCAGATCCCGCAGCAGATCCTGGGCGGGCTCGGGCTGATGGAGGCCGGGTATTACAAGATCCTCATCATTCTCTCCATCGCCTATTTCGTCGGGTGCATGTTCGTCGATCCGATCGTCGTCATCCTCGTCTTTACGCCCATCTTCGCTCCCGTGGTCCAGGCGGCGGGAATCGACCCCGTTCTGGTGGGCACCATCGTGACCCTCCAGGTCGCCATCGGTTCCGCCACGCCGCCCTTCGGTTGCGATATCTTCACGGCAATCGCTGCGTTCCGACGGCCGTATTTCGATGTCATACGCGGCACGCCGCCCTTCATCGTGATGCTGCTCGCGGTCGCGGCGGCGCTCATCGTGTTCCCGCAGATCGCGTTGTTCCTGCGTGATCTGGCGTTCGGCTACGGCTGAGTCCGTCAGGCCGGCGGATGGGGCAGGGAAGGGAGGTAAGCGCCATGTTCAAGCAAATCCTGGCTGCGGTGGACGGCTCGAAGCACGCTTTCCGGGCGCTCGACGTCGCCGCGGATCTCGCCCGGACTTATGGCGGCGACCTGAACATTCTTTCCGTGTACCGCCACCACAGCGCGGTCGAGAACACCCATTCCCTCGTCCGGCCCTCCGCCGAGGTTCCCGACGTGGATACGGCCATGAACGCCTACGCCAAAGAGGTCGTGGCACGGGCCTGCGACTATGTCCGGGACAACTACGGGATCGAGGCGGCCGGTTACGTCCGGCGCGGGCAGCCCGCCCGGACCATCGTCGCCGCCGCGAACGAGCTGGAATGCGACAGCATCGTGATGGGCAGCCGCGGGCTGGGCGACATGACCGGCCTCCTTCTGGGCAGCGTCTCCCACAAGGTCACCTCGCTCGCCGAATGCACCCTGGTCACGGTGAAGTAGGCGACAACGCGTCCGCGCCGGAGCGGACGCTTCTCTTTGCCTTGCCGGCGCCCCACATGGCAGACGGTCGCCACGCAACGCCAGCATAGAGGAGCGCGCATGCCCCGGCAGGCCTACGTCAACGGGCGCTACGTGCCGCACAACCACGCGGCCGTGCACATCGAGGACCGCGGCTATCAGTTCGCCGACGGCGTCTACGAGGTGATTCCCGTCCACGACGGCCGGCTCGTCGACGCCGAACTGCACCTGCAGCGCCTGGAATACTCCCTGGGGGAGCTACGTATCCCCATGCCCATGAGCCGGCGCGCGCTGCAGCTCGTCGCGACTGAGTTGATGCGGCGTAACGACCTTACCAACGGCTTTCTCTACATGCAGGTCACGCGCGGCGTCGCCCCGCGCAACCATTTCTTCCCCAAGGACGCCAAGCCGGCGCTCACCATGACCACGCGCCAGATGGCGGACAAGGGGCGCAGCCCGGACTGGGGCATGAAGGTCATCTCCGTGCCCGATCAGCGCTGGGCGCGCTGCGACATCAAGTCGATCGCGCTGCTGCCCAATGTGCTCGCCAAGCAGGCCGCCGCCGACCAGGGCTGCGACGAGGCCTGGCAGGTGGATCGCGACGGCTACGTCACGGAGGGCGGCGCCACCAATGCCTGGATCGTGACCCGCGACGACACAGTGGTGACACGGCACCTGGACGAAGGCATCCTCAGCGGCATCACGCGCCTGTCGCTGCGCGAGGTGCTGGCGCGCGAGGGCTACACGCTGGAGGTCCGGCCGTTCACCGTTGCGGAGGCACGGAACGCCCGCGAGGCCTTCCTAACCTCAAGCACAAACTATGTCATGCCGGTGACCGAAATCGACGGCAACCCCGTGGGCAACGGCCACCCCGGCCTGCTGACGCTGGCGCTGCGCGCGGCCTACATCGACCGGGTCGTGGCCGCGGGCGCGGGCGCGGACAGCTTTGCCGCGCGCGAGGCGGCGCCGGCATGAGCGAACCCGAACCGCCGCGCACGGTGCTGTTCGACTGGGACAACACCCTGGTCGATACCTGGGGCGTGATCCATCAGGCCATCAACGCGACTCTGGCCGAGCTGGGCAGGCCGACCTGGAGCTTCGCGGAGACGCAAGCGCGCGTGCGCCGCTCGGCGCGCGATGCGTTCCCGGCCTGGTTCGGCGCCGACGCCGAACGCGCAGCGGCGATCTTTTACGCCCGCTTCGAACGCGATCACCTGGACGGCCTGCAACCGCGGCCGGGCGCGGCCGCCATGCTGGCCGCGCTGGCGGGCGCCGGCTACGATCTGGCAGTCATCAGCAACAAGCGCGGCGATCTGCTCCGGCGCGAAGTCGCGCATCTGGGCTGGCAGCCGCATTTCCGCCGACTGGTGGGCGCAGGCGACGCCGCGCGCGACAAGCCGGACCCGGCGGCGGTCGCCCTGGCCCTGACGGACGCACCCGGCGGGCCGGACGCGCCCGGACTGGTCTGGCTCGTGGGGGATACGGACATCGACCTTGTGTGCGCCGTGAATGCGGGTTGCGTGCCCGTTCTGCTCCGCGAATCGCCGCCCGGGCCGGGCGAATTCGACGCTGCGCCGCCGGCACACCACGCGCCGGGCTGCGTCGAAATCGCCGAGATGCTGCGGTGCCAATGTTAAATTTTGGTCACCTGTCTTGATCAAGCCTTGTTCGCCGCCGACATTGGATTGGTGATCGATGGTTGGCCATCACGCGACGTGTGTAAGCCGCCGGTTCCGGGCGAACCTTTGCGACGTCCGGTGACGTGCAATGGGGGCTGCGTACGCCACAAGTACGAAACTGGGCTGTAAACAAAAAGAGGACACCATGGCTTCTGAAAAGTCCCAGAGCGTGCAGGACGTTTTTCTTAATCACGTGCGCAAGCAGAAGGTCCCGGTAACGGTCTTTCTGGTCAACGGCGTGAAGCTTCAGGGGATCATCACTTGGTTCGACAATTTCAGTGTGTTGCTGCGCCGGGACGCGCACTCGCAACTTGTCTACAAGCACGCGATCTCGACCATCATGCCGTCGCAGCCGATCCACCTGATGGAATCGCAGAAAGAGGAGGCCGAAGCCTAGCTTGAGCACGACGTCGACGTCGCGAGGTGTTCTCGACCAGGCGGTTCCCGGCCGGCCCGACGACCGGGAACCGAGCAATGGGCGTGCACTTGTCGTCCATCCCGATATCAAAACCGGCGGCAAGCCGGCGAGCCGCCATCCGCAGGCGCGGCTCGCCGAAGCGGTCGGCCTCGCCAGCGCGATCGACCTCCAGGTTGTCTACAGCGATGTGGCGCGCGTGGCTGCGGCCAACCCCAAGACCTTGCTGGGAGGTGGTATCGTCGAGCGCCTCGCCGGCGTCGTGGCGGAGCAGGCGATCGGCCTTGCCGTGGTCGACGGCGATCTCACGCCCGTGCAACAGCGCAATCTGGAGCGGGCCTGGGGCTGCAAGGTCATCGATCGGACCGGGCTGATCCTGGAGATCTTCGGCGAGCGGGCGCGCACCAAGGAGGGCAAGCTCCAGGTCGAACTCGCGGCACTGAGCTATCAGCGGTCGCGATTGGTACGCTCCTGGACCCACCTGGAGCGGCAACGCGGCGGCTACGGCTTCATGGGCGGTCCGGGCGAGCGCCAGATCGAGATGGACCGCCGCCTGATCGACGACCGCATCACGCGGCTCAAGCGCGATCTGGCGGAGGTCAAGAAGACGCGCGACACCCATCGCAAGCACCGGGCGCGCACGCCGTATCCCATCATTGCACTGGTGGGTTACACGAACGCCGGCAAGTCGACGCTGTTCAACCGGCTCACGCGGGCGCACGTCCTTGAGCACAACATGCTCTTCGCCACGCTCGACCCGACGATGCGCCAGCTCCGCCTGCCCCAGGGGCAGGACGTGATCCTGTCGGACACCGTGGGCTTCATCTCCGATCTGCCCACCCAGCTCATCGCGGCCTTTCACGCCACGCTGGAAGAGGTGCTCGAGGCGGATGTGGTGGTTCACGTCCGCGACATCGCGCACCCCGACAGCGACGCCCAGCGCGACGACGTCGAGGCCGTGCTGCGCGAACTCGGGCTGGGTGCGAGCGTGGATGCCGGGCTGATCGAGGCCTGGAACAAGGTCGATCTGCTGGACGCGGAAGCGCGCGACCGGGTCGAAAGCCGGGCGGCCCGCGACGCCAATGCGGTGCCGTGCTCGGCCGAAACGGGCGAGGCGATGGATGCCCTGGTGGCGGCGGTCGAGCGGCGTCTGACCAGTGCCTTCCGCTGCCTCGACGTGCGGGTACCGCATGCCGCCGGCAAGGCGCTGGCGTGGCTCTACGACCGCGGACATGTGGTGCAGCGCACGGACGACGAGCAGGCGGCGGAGCTGCGCGTGAGCCTGGATCCGGCCGACATCGCCCGCTTCCGCGACCGCTATGGCGACAGCGCCGAAATCCGCGACGCGCCCGCGCTTCGGGCTGATAGCGTGGCGGGTTGACGCGCCGCGAGCGTTTTCCCATATCGCGGTTAGCACTCAGGGGTCTTGGGTGCTAACAGCCAGTCCGCCCGCGGCGGCCGCCGCGGCGCTTTTCACGTTCCAACGGTAGCCAGGCAAAGCCGTCCGTTTGAACACATCATTGGAGAGGGGTTCATGAAGTTCAGGCCCTTGCACGACCGCATTTGCGTCCAGCCGGTCGAGCAGGAGGAAAAAACCTCCGGCGGCATTATCATCCCCGACACGGCCAAGGAGAAGCCCATGCAGGGCAAGGTTCTCGCCGTTGGCCCGGGGAGCAAGAACGAAGAAGGCAAGGTCGTCCCGCCCGATGTCAAAGAGGGCGACATTGTGATCTACGGCCGCTGGTCCGGCACCGAGGTCACGATCGATGATGAGACCGTCCTCATCATGCGCGAGTCCGACATTATGGGCGTGATCGAGTAGGAGGGACGCCACCATGGCAGCAAAAGACGTTCGCTTTAGCCAGGATGCGCGCCAGCGCATGATGCGCGGCATCGACACCCTGGCCGACTCGGTGCAGGTCACACTGGGCCCCAAGGGCCGCAACGTCGTTCTGGACAAGTCCTTCGGCTCGCCGCGCAGCACCAAGGACGGCGTGACCGTCGCCAAGGAAATCGAGCTGACCGACAAGTTCGAGAACATGGGCGCCCAGATGGTGCGCGAGGTCGCGTCCAAGACCAGCGACGTGGCCGGTGACGGCACCACCACGGCGACCATCCTCGCCCGCGCGATCGTCCGCGAGGGCGCCAAGGCCGTCGCGGCCGGCATGAACCCGATGGACCTCAAGCGCGGCATCGACCAGGCCGTCGAGAAGGTCACCGAGACCATCCGCAACAACAGCCGCGACGTCTCCACCAGCGAGGAGATCACCCAGATCGGCACGATCTCCGCCAACGGCGACACCGAGATCGGCCAGATGCTCGCCGACGCCATGGACAAGGTCGGCAAGGAAGGCGTGATCACGGTCGAGGAGGCCAAGAGCCTGGAGACCGAACTCGACGTCGTCGAGGGCATGCAGTTCGACCGGGGCTACCTCTCGCCGTACTTCGTCACCGACAACGAGAAGATGCTCTGCGAGCTGGAGAACCCCTACATCCTGCTGCACGAGAAGAAGCTCTCCAACCTGCAGTCCATGCTGCCGCTTCTGGAGAGCGTGGTGCAGTCCAACCGGCCGCTGCTCATCGTGGCCGAGGATGTCGAGGGCGAGGCCCTGGCGACGCTCGTGGTCAACAAGCTCCGTGGCGGCCTGAAGGTCGCGGCCGTGAAGGCGCCCGGCTTCGGCGACCGCCGCAAGGCCATGCTCGAGGACATCGCCGTGCTGACCGGCGGCCAGGTCGTCTCCGAGGATGTCGGCATCAAGATGGAGAACGTCACGCTCGACATGCTCGGCTCGGCCAAGCGGGTCTCGATCACCAAGGATGAGACCACGGTCGTCGACGGCGCCGGCAAGCAGGACGACATCGACCAGCGCACCAAGCAGATCAAGGCGCAGATCGAGGAGACCACCTCCGACTACGACAAGGAGAAGCTCCAGGAGCGCTTGGCGAAGCTGGCCGGCGGCGTGGCCGTGATCAAGGTCGGCGGCGCCACCGAAGTCGAGGTGAAGGAGCGCAAAGACCGCGTCGACGACGCCATGCATGCCACGCGCGCGGCCGTCGAGGAAGGCATCGTGCCCGGCGGCGGCACCGCGCTGCTCTACGCCACCAAGGCGCTCGACGGCATGCAGGGTGGCAACGCCGACCAGACCACCGGGATCGACATCGTGCGCCGCGCGCTCCAGAGCCCGGTGCGCCAGATCGCCGAGAACGCCGGCCACGACGGTTCGGTGATCGCGGGCAAGCTGCTCGAGCAGAACGACACCAATTACGGCTTCAACGCCTACAGCGGGCAGTACGAGGACCTGGTCAAGGGCGGCGTGATCGACCCGACCAAGGTCGTGCGCACCGCTCTTCAGGATGCCGCTTCCGTCTCCGGCCTGCTGCTGACCACCGAGGCCATGGTGGCGGAGCAGCCCGAGGAGAAGTCGGGCGAAGGCGCCGGTGGCGGCGACGCCATGGGCGGCATGGGTGGTATGGGCGGCATGGGCGGCATGGGTATGGGCATGTAACGCCCGCCCGGCCGCTTGCCGCCCGGCGCAGCCCATGCGCCGGCCGTGTCAAAGAGCCGCGGCCCAGCGCCGCGGCTCTTTTCATGTGCGCCCCGAAGGCTGATACTCCGAAGCATCATGCCCGTGGATATCGACCGGATCAGCCGGATCATCGCCGAGACCGCCAACGCGGAAGTGCGCCCGCGCTTTCGCGCGCTGGCCCACGGGGAGGTGCGCGAAAAATCCGCCGGCGAACTGGTCACGGTCGCCGACGAGGCGGCCGAGCGCGTGCTCACCCGGCGTCTGCGCGACGCGTTGCCGGGGTCGGTGGTGCTGGGCGAGGAGGCCGCGGCGAGCGACCCGGCGGTGTTCCAGCTTTTGGAAGGCACGGACCCGGTCTGGGTCATCGATCCGGTGGACGGCACCGGCAACTTCGCTCGCGGTGTGCCCACGTTCGCCGTCATGGTCGCGCTGGTCCGACGCGGCGAGACCCATGCGGGCTGGATTTACGAACCGGTTCCCGACCGCATGACCGTCGCAGGCCAGGGCAGCGGGACATGGCAGGCCGGCACGCGCCTGGTCATGCCGGCGCCGCCACGGGAACCGCGCGAACTGCGCGGCACCCTGCACGCCTCGAACCACGGCGGTCGCGACCTGCGCCGGCGCCTCGACCACCGGCGGGGGCGCGTGCACGCGGTCAAGAGCCAGCGCTGTGCCGGGGCGGAATACGTCCGGCTGGCGCTGGGCGAGCAGCACTTCGCCATCTTCACCAAGCTCGCACCCTGGGACCACGCGCCGGGTGCCCTGATCGTCCAGGAGGCCGGCGGCATCGCGCGCCTCTACGACGGACGCACCTACGCGCCCAATGTGGCCGATGCGGCGGCGCTCCTGCTCGCGCCCGATGCCGCCACGTGGCAGACGCTTTACCGCACGCTGCTCAGGCCCGAGCCGATTTGAACCGGATCGGGGCGGGCCGCGCCGCCCGCGAACCTCGGATCGCGGCCCGCCGCACGAGGACCGTCAACCGCTCCGGTGAAACTTGAAGGGATTGAACGCCTGCATCACCGGCATGACCTCCATCCGGTTGATGTTGACGTGTCGCGGCAGGGTCGTCGCCCAGAACACGGTCTCCGCGACGTCCTCGGCGCGCAGTGGCTGCAGTCCTTCATAGGGTTTTTCCGCCGCGTTCTCATCGCCCTTGAAGCGCACCAGCGAGAACTCGGTGTGCGCTAGCCCCGGCTCGATGTCGGTGACGCGGACGTTGTAGCCGAGCAGATCCGCGCGCAGATTCAGCGAGAACTGCTGCACGAAGGCCTTGGTCGCGCCGTAGCAATTGCCGCCGGGGTAGGGGTAGGTGCCGGCGACCGAGCCCAGGTTGACGATGTGCCCGCGGTCGCGCCGACACATGCCGGGCATGAGCGCGCGCGAGCAATACATCAGGCCTTTGCAGTTGGTGTCGACCATGGTCTCCCAGTCGTCCAGGTTCGCCTCGGGCGCGGCTTCCAGCCCCAAAGCGAGCCCGGCGTTGTTGACCAGGACGTCCACATCGGCGAATGCGGGCGGCAGGTTATCGACCATGTCGAACACCGCCGCGCGGTCGCGCACGTCCAATTGGACCGGATGAACGCGCTCGCCGCCCATGCTTTTCGCCAGGGAGTCGAGCCGTTCCTTGCGCCGGCCGGTGATGATGACGCGGCTCCCCGCGGCGTGGAAACGCCGCGCCGTGGCCTCGCCGAAGCCCGCGGTGGCCCCGGTAACCAGCACGGTCATCGCCGCCGGATCGCACTTCTCCTGCTCGATCGCCATGATTGTCTCCCTGCTTTTGCGCTTCGTCCTGCGTTCCGGTACGGGGTATCCTGCAAATGTGTCGACCGTCAGCCGGCACCACCAGATGCGTCGCGCTCCTGGCGCTTAACCGCGTCCCAGTGGTGCTCGAGCTGATCGAGGTCGCAGTCGGCCGCACGGAGACCGTGTGCTGCCAAGCGTTCCTCGACGCCGCGATAGCGTCGCTCGAACTTCGCATTGGTGTCGCGCAGCGCCGCCTCGGGGTCGAGGTCGAGCTTGCGCGCCAGATTGGCCACGGTGAACAGCAGGTCCCCGACCTCGTCGTGCAGGCGCGCCGGATCGCCCCCGGGCAGCTCGGCGCGTACCTCGGCCAGCTCCTCGTCTACCTTGGCCAGGACCTGGGCGGCACGCGACCAGTCGAAGCCGTCGCGGGCGGCCCGCTTCTGTAGCTTGGCTGCGCGCATCAGCGCCGGAAAGCCGAGGGCGACGTCGTCCAGGGCGCTCGGTTGACGCCCCGCCGCCTGCGCCTTGCGCGTGCGCTCGGCAGCCTTGTGCTGCTCCCACTCCCGGCGCTGGGTCTCGCTGTCGTGCAACTCGCCTTCGCCGAACACGTGCGGATGGCGGCGCACCATTTTGTCCGCAATCCGGTGCGCGACCGTATCGAAGTCAAATGCGCCGGTTTCCTGGCCCATCTGCGCGTGGTACGCCACCTGCAGAAGCAGATCGCCGAGTTCCTCGCACAGCGCGTCCATGTCGCCGTGACGGATGGCCTCGGCCACCTCGTAGGCTTCCTCGATGGTGTAGGGCGCGATGGTTGAAAAGGTCTGGGCGATATCCCACGGACAGCCCGCTTGCGGGTCGCGCAGGCGCGCCATGACCGCAAGGAGGCGGTCGATACCGTTTGCGTCGTGACGGGGTGCGTTCATAGTTGGCGGAGCATACACAGGCCGTCAGGTGCCACCAAGGGGCACGCGGCGATTGTTCCGTACCCGCTCACGCGGGCATATAGGATGCGCGGACTCCGCCTGCGGGCGGTGCCGGATGCAACGCCAAGAACCGGGACGAGAAGGGGGAGACCATGCGAGGCACATGGCGCGGGATGACGCGCGCGCTGCGGCTCGCCGCCGCGGCCGCAACCCTGGCCGCGCTGGCCGGCCCGGCTGCTGCCCAGGCCGAGGGCGACGACACCGCGGCAAAAGCCGACGCCGGGATGCGCGTACAGCTTAACAAAATGACGCCGGTGGACGAGGCCTGCCGGATTTATCTGGTGTTCGAGAACCGGACGGGCGCGGCCTTCGATGCCTATACGCTGGATCTCGTGATGTTCGACAAGGACGGTGCCATCCTGCAGCGTCTCGCCGTCGAGGCCGGCCGCCTGCCCGCGGGGAAAACGCTGGTCAAGCCGTTCGACATGCCGGATACCGAATGCGGGCGAATCGGCAAGCTGCTGTTGAACGAAGTGATGACCTGCACGGGCCCCGGTGCGGGCGACGGCGAGCGCGACTGCACGACGCGGACCACGACCGCCTCCCGGCTGGAAATCCCGTTCATCAAGTAGCCGGCGCCGGAGGCCCGCACGCGGCGCGGGCCTCCGGCTTGCCCGGTCAGCGCTCCGCGACTTGGCTGTGCAGCGCCGTATGGCGGTGACGCAGGTAGAACGTCGCCTTACCGATGCCCGTCTTGCACGCGGTCGAGATCTTGGTGTCCCCCTTGATGACCGAGCGCCGGCCATCGGGCGACATCATGGCGCGTTTCGTCTGCGCCTCGGGATAGCGCGCCTTGAGCGTGTCGAACATCTCATCCCGCAGCTCGCGGCACGGGACGCCGTTGCGGAAGTGCTTGATGGCCCAGATTTCGTAGACCCGATTGTTGTCGGGGGTGATCGCCACGTAAACCTTGCCCAGGTCGCGCGGCCGTTCGCCGGGATCGATCTCATAGAGCATCTTGTCGCCGTAACTGGCTTGGCGGACGTTGATTGCGGCGTCCGGATCGAAGGTTTCGCCCAGGCGTATGCCGTGGCTGACATCGATGGGCGATTGCGCGGTCGCTGTGTGGACGGACGCGACGATGACGGCGGCGGCGATGGCGAGCGGCTTGCGCATGGTGTCCTCACACGCGTTTCTGAACGGGGCGGCGGGGTTTCGTGTTCAGTTCCGGTAGGGAAGTTGCCACGAAACCCGTTGCTATCAAGATAACGGGCAATGACGGTTTCTTGATGCAGCTTTGCGCCGCGCGCGCAGGCATTCCGGACGCGCGCCGGGCTCAGCGGCGCCGTCGGCGACGGTGGCGGGCGTGGCCGTCGAGGAACTCGGGATGCTTCTTGCGCACCCAGGTGATGAACTTCGCGATTTCAGGGTGACCGCGCAGCGCCGCGATCGTGTTGTAGCGGTCGCGCAGCTCTTTCTCCGAGAGCACCGCGTGGATCTTGCCGTGGCAGACCCGGTGCAGCGTGACCGTTTCCGTTCCCTTATAGCTTCTCGGAACCAAGTGGTGCTCGTCCACCGAGGGGCCGGGCACCATAGGCCGGTCGCAGAGGGGACAGCGATCGGGGTCGTCGGGGTCGTCGAAGCGCATGGGCGATAGGCCAGCCCCCGGGACGGTGCGGCGCTTTCTCCCTTGTTGTGGCGCGGCCGCGGTGTCACATCAACCGCGTCGATCAGCAGGCTGGGGTGCCGCATATGTCCTGCGCCCACGAGGCAGGCAGCCGCGGCTGAGAACATACCCATGCACCTGATCAGGGTCATACCTGCGAAGGGAGCCTGACACCCGTGACGCTGACATATCCCAAAACCATCCGGAATCGGCCGCGCACCGTGATCATCGGTGCGGGGGCGAACGGCCTCGCCATCGCCTGGCGCCTGGCGCAGGCGGGATGCGAGGTGGACGTCTACGACAAAGGGGCCGCGGGCGGCGGCGCCACATGGTCCTCGGCGGGCATGCTCGCCGCGTCGGCTGAGGCGGAGCCGGGTGAAGAGCGGCTGGTTGCCCTGGCGCGCGAGAGCCAGGCGATGTGGCCCGGTTTCGCCGCGGAGCTGCATGCGGCCGCGGGCATGGACCCCGGTTACCGCGAGACCGGGCTCATCGTCGCCGCGATGAACCGCGACGAGGCGGCCAAGCTCGAGTTCGACCACAACCTTCAGCGCGACCTGGGGCTGAACACCCACTGGCTCTCGGCCGCGGAGATCCGCCGGCACGAGCCACACCTGCGCAACGGCGTGGTGGGCGGAATCCACAGCCCGGGCGACCACCAGGCGGATAATCGCGCGCTTGCGCGTGCCCTCCTGGCCGCGGCGCACAACGCCGGTGTGCGCGTCCACGAGCACACGCCGGTGCAGGGCCTGGAGCTGGTGCAGGGCCGCGCCCGGGGCGTGCGGGTCGCGGACGAGGTGGTTCCGGCCGAGGCCGTGGTTGTTGCGGCGGGCGCCTGGACACCCGATCTGGCGGGCCTGCCCGAGGCGGTGCGGCCGCCGGTGCGCCCCATCAAAGGGCAGATGCTCGCGCTGCGCATGGATCCGGACCGGCCGCTGGTGCACCACATCCTCTGGGCGCCGGCCGTCTACATGGTGCCGCGCCCCGACGGCCGGCTCCTGATCGGAGGCACCGTCGAGGAACGCGGGCTCAACACGGACATGACCGCGGGCGGTGTGTACGCCCTTTTGGAGGCTGCCTGGCGTGCGGTGCCGGCGATCGAGGACTTGGCCATCGACGAGATGTGGGTGGGCTTCCGGCCGGGTAGTCGCGACGACGCGCCCATTCTGGGCGACACGACCGTGGACGGGCTCTGGCTCGCCACCGGGCACCACCGCAACGGCATCCTCTTCGCCCCGCTTACGGCGGACGCGCTCAGCCGGGAAATCCTCAGCGGCGAGCGTATTCCCGAGCTGGCGCCGTTCCGGCCCGAGCGGTTCCAGCGCGAATCCGCGGAGGCCGGGCCATGAGCGCGGCCGCCATCACCGTCAACGGTCGTCCGCGTGACACAGCCCCGGCGAGCCTCTTCGACCTGGTGCGCGCCGAAGGGCACGACCCGGACCGGCGCGGGCTCGCCGTGGCCGTCAATGGACGCGTGGTGCCGCGCGACTCCTGGCAGGCGACGGAACTGGCGCCGGGCGATGCCGTTGAGATTGTCAAGCCCTTTGCCGGCGGATAAGGATGGATATCATGCCCGATGCGACAACTTTGCCCGACGATGCGGCCCCGCTGACTCTCGCCGGGCACAGCTTTGCCAGCCGGCTGCTCATCGGCTCGGCCGGGTATCCCAACCAGCAGGTCATGCTCGACGCTGTCAGCGCCAGCGGGGCCCAGATCGTCACGGTTTCGATCCGCCGCTCCTCGCTCGAAGGCTACGCGGAAAGCCTGATCGACGTGCTGCGCGACACGTTCCTGCTGCCCAACACGGCTGCCTGCGAAACCGCGCGGGACGCCGTGCTGACCGCCCAGCTCGCGCGTGAGGCCCTGGGCACGAGCTGGGTCAAGCTGGAAGTCATCGGCGACCGGGAAAGCCTGTACCCCGACGTCGAGCAGCTCGTCCAGGCGGCGGACGAACTGGTGCGCGACGGCTTCACCGTGCTGCCCTACACCAACGACGACCCCGTAGTGGCGCAGAAGCTGGTGGACGTCGGCTGCGCGGCCGTGATGCCCCTGGGCTCGCCCATCGGGTCGGGGCAGGGGATCGCCAACCCCAGTGCCATTGAGCTGATCTGCGAGCGCAGCCCCGTGCCGGTGGTTCTTGACGCGGGTATTGGCACCGCCTCGGATGCGGCGCGGGCAATGGAACTCGGCTGCGACGCGGTTCTGGTGAACACCGCCATTTCCAAGGCACGCCAGCCCGTGCGTATGGCACGCGCCATGCGCGACGCCGTCGCGGCCGGCGACGCCGCCCGTCGGGCCGGCCGGATTCCCACGAAGCGGTACGCCGAACCGTCCAGCCCGCAGTTGGGGCTGATCGGGTCATGATCCTGCCCAGGCCCCGCGTGCTGCTGATCACCAACCGGACGCAGGCGCACCGGCCGCTAACCGAGGTGGTGGACGGCGCGCTGGCGGGCGGCTGCCGCTGGATCAGCGTGCGCGAGAAGGATCTGCCAACGGGCGAACGACGCCGGCTGGGCCGGGATATCGTCAAGCGCGCGGCGGCGTTCGGCGCAACGGTGACGCTGCACGGCGACATCGCCAGCGCCGAGGCCGCCCGCGCGGCCGGCGTTCACGTCCCTTTCGGCACGGCCCCTGGGGCGATCAAGGCGATCCTGGGCAAGGCGGCAATCGTGGGGGTGTCCGTGCATTCCTGGGAGGAAGCCGAGCGCGCGCAGGAGGACGGCGCGGATTACCTCACCGTGAGCCCCGTTTTCGAGACGGCGAGCAAGCCGAGCTACGGGCCCGCGCTCGGGCTGGAGATCCTGGGCGAATTCTGTGCCGCGCTGGATATCCCGGTGATCGCCCTGGGCGGGATCACCGGCCGGACGGCCGGGCAATGCATCGACGCCGGTGCGGCCGGCGTCGCGGTCATGGGGGAGATCATGCGCGCCGACGATCCAAAGGCCGCGATGGCGGAAATCGTCGCGGGCGTCGAAGGCGCATGCTCCTAAGAAAATGGTAACCGAATGTCTTGATCTTGCAGGGTCCACGCGTTAAACGCCATTCTCGCAACGCCCAGGGTGGTTTTTTCCATATCTACGCAAGCGCGGTGTTAAACAGGCAATGCAACGGCTCGACGAACTGGAAGCGCAGTCCATCTACATCTTCCGCGAAGCCTACGCCAACATCGACCCGATGGGGATGCTCTGGTCGCTGGGCAAGGACTCCAACGTCATGATCTGGCTGGCGAAGAAGGCCTTCGGCGGTCATGTGCCGTTTCCCGTGATCCACGTGGACACGGGGAAGAAATTCCGGGAGATGTACGAGTTCCGCGACACCTACGCGGACGACTGGAACCTGAATCTGCTCGTCTGGGAATGCCCGCCCATCGAGGAGGTCGATCCGACGTTGCCGCACGCCGCGCGCTCGGCCGCGCGCAAGACGGAAGGCCTAAAGCGGGTCATCAAGCAGAAGGGATTCCGTGGTATCGTCGCCGGCATCCGTCGGGACGAGCAGGCGACGCGGGCGAAGGAACGCGTCTTCTCGCCGCGCGACGAGACCGGGCAGTGGGATTTCCGCGACCAGCCGTTGGAGTTCTGGGACCAGTTCAAGACGGACTTTCCGCCCGACGTGCACGTGCGCATCCATCCCCTGTTGCACTGGACGGAAGTGGACATCTGGCGCTACGTGCAGCGTGAAAAGATTCCCATCGTTCCGCTTTATTTCGCCAAGAACGGCAAGCGCTATCGCTCGCTCGGCGATCAGGATATCACCAACCCGATCGACTCCCACGCCACGACGCTGGAGGAGATCATCGCCGAGCTGGAAGCCACCAAGGCGCCCGAACGCGCCGGCCGTGCCATGGATCACGAGGCCGAGGACGCCTTCGAGCGCCTGCGTTCCGCCGGGTACATGTAAGCCAAGGATCACGAGACCCGACCATGTCGCTGGGACAGACCAACGCGCCCTGGATCGCGCGCGAACTCTCCAAGCTCGTCGTCGTCGGCCACGTCGACCACGGCAAGTCCACGCTCATCGGCCGGCTGCTCTACGACACGGACAGCCTGCCCGAGGGCAAGTTCGAGGAACTCAAGGCGACCAGCGAGCGCCGCGGCATGCCGCTGGAGTGGTCGTTCGTCCTCGACGCGTTCCAGGCGGAGCGCGATCAGGCCGTGACGATCGATACCACGCAGATCTGGTTCAAGACGGCCAAGCGCGACTACGTCATCATCGACGCGCCAGGGCACAAAGAATTCCTCAAGAACATGGTCACCGGTGCGGCCAATGCCGATACGGCGCTTCTGACCGTGGACGCGCGCGAGGGCGTGCGCGAGCAGACCCGGCGGCACGGCTATATTCTGCACATCATCGGCGTAAAGCAGGTCGCCGTGGCGGTGAACAAGATCGACCTTGTCGATTACGACGAGGCGCGGTTCAACGAGGTCGCGCGCGAGGTCACGCAGTATCTGAACGATATCGGCGTCGAGCCCAGCTTCATCGTCCCCATCTCCGCGCGCGACGGTGACAATATCGCCCGGCGCTCGGCGCAGACCCCCTGGTACGAGGGCACGACACTGCTCGAGGCGCTGGACAGCTTCCGGGTCACCACGCTGCCCATCGACCAGCCGCTGCGCTTCCCCGTACAGGACGTCTACAAGTTCGATGACCGCCGCCTGATCGCCGGCCGCGTGGAATCCGGCGTGCTGCGCGTGGGTGATACCCTGATGTTCTCGCCGTCGAACAAGACGGCGCAGGTCGGCTCCATCGAGGCATGGAACCAGGACCCGAAGCCCGTGGAAGCCCGGGCGGGGGAATCCGTGGCGATCACGCTGACGGAGCAGCTCTTCCTCGAACGCGGCGAACTCGCCAGTCACGAAGAGAACCCGCCGCGCCTGACCACCGTCTTCAAGGGGCGTGTCTTCTGGTTCGGCAATGAGCCGCTGACGGCGGGCAAAACGCTCAGCATGAAGCTCACCACCAACCGGGCGCGCGTCACGGTTCAGGCGATCGAATCCGTCATCGACACGGACAACCTGGCGCACCGTCCGTCCGACGAGGTGCACCGCAACGAGGTCGCGGAAGTCATCCTGCGCTCCAAGCAGGTGCTCGCCGTGGACGAGTTCCGCGACATCATGCGTACGGGGCGCTTTGTGCTGCTCGACGGTTACGACACCGTGGCGGGCGGCGTGCTTTCCATGGAGGGCTATCCCGATCAGCGCCGCGCGCTGTCGGTGAAGTCGTCCAACGTCTACTCCGTGGAGCATCGCGTTTCCGCCGAGGCGCGCGCGCAGCGCAACGGCCATCGCGGCGGTGTCCTCTGGTTTACCGGTCTGTCCGGGGCCGGCAAATCGACGCTGGCGATGGAGGTGGAGCAACGCCTGTTCCGCAAGGGATATCATGTCTACGTGCTCGACGGCGATAACGTCCGCCGGGGGCTCAACGCCAACCTGGGCTTCTCGCCCGACGACCGGGCTGAAAACATCCGGCGGGTGGGCGAAGCGGCGGCGCTGTTTGCCGACGCCGGGCTCATCGTGATCACCGCCTTCATCTCGCCCTATCGCGCCGACCGCGAACGGGCGCGTGCGGCCGGGCGCGGCGCGTTCCACGAGATTTACGTGGATGCCGATCTCGAAATCTGCGAGCAGCGCGATCCCAAGGGCCTCTACAAAAAGGCGCGCTCCGGTGAGATCAAGGACTTTACGGGAATTTCCGCGCCCTACGAAACGCCAATCGATCCCGAGCTGATGGTCAACACGTCGAATTCGGCGGTCGACACCTGCGCCGAACAGATCGTGGATTACGTTAGCCGCGTCTTCTCGCTCGACGATCGCTCGCTTCGCCAAACGGGCTAAGCAAAGACGGAAAAATTCGGCTGAAGCTTGGCGCGACGATTTCGGGGATTTCCCGGAATCGTCGCGCGCATTTCGGCGGTGTGTGAAGGGAAAAGAATCGCCTTGTTCGGATTGCCCCAGGTGCGTATCGTCGCGTCCAACAAATAGGCGCCGCGCGCATCCGCCGGTACGCGCGCAGCCGTTCAGCCCGGCGGGCGCAATGTAAAGCGCCCCGGCTATGCGGCGCCGCGAACGCGGATCGCAAATATTTGGGGGCAATCTTTGGTACAGCAGGGTCGAAAGCAGGCACGCGGACAAGGTGGTGTGTTCCGCGAACGCCAGCTCCTGATCCGCGACGGCGACGGGGTCCGCACCCTCCGCCTAACGCCCCGGCGTCAGGCATTGGCGGCGGCGGCCGGCGGCATTGCCGTGGGAATTGTCCTGGCGGGCCTGGGAACCCTGACGTGGCAGAATGCGGCCTTGCACGACAGGGCTGCGACGCTGGCACAGGTGCGGGACACGCGCGGCGTGCTTGCCGAACGGATCGATGCCGCCGTCGCGCATGCCCGCACGCTGGATCGCAACCTGCCAGCCGTCGCGCCCGCCGGTGTGGGGCGGCCGCTGACCCCGAGGGCGGACGATCTGGCCGCGTTGAAAGGCGTGGTGCACCGGATCGCGGAGCGGCGGGCGCGGCTGGACCGGCGCCTGGCCAATGTTCGCGCCCGTCACGACCGCGCCGAAACGCAACTCGCACGGCTGCAGCGGCGCGAAACCGACCTCGAGGCGGAGCTGACGGAAACCCGGGATACCTTGCGCGCGACGAGTTCGGGCCGGGAAAACCTGGGCGACCAGCTCGCACAGACCCTGGCCGAGCTTCATCGCGTGCGCGCACGCTATCAGGCCGCGGCGGCCGAGCGGCGGGCCGCCGAAGCAAAGCTTGCCGAGCTGTCGGGGGACCTGGAAACGGTGCGCGCCGGCAGAACGGCGCTGCGCAAGAAGGTCGCCGACGTGACGGAGACGCTGAGCCGGACGCGTAGCCAGCGCGACGAACTGCTTGCCGAGCGGGAAAAGCTCGCCAGCCGGGTGGGCCGCCTCGAAGAGACCCTCGGCCACGTCGCGGAAGCCGGAAAGACGGATCTGATCGCGCGCATCGGCGATCTGCGGGAATCGCTGGTAGCGGCCGAACGCAAGACGAAGAGCTATCGCAAGCGAAACGCGCAGCTCTCGCAAAAGGTCACCGCGCTTCAAAAGCGGCTGGAAACGGTTCAGGAGACCCAGTCCGGCCTGTTCAGCCACTACACGACGCAAGCGCGCAACAGCCTGGCTGCGATCGAGAAGACGGTCGCCATGACCGGCCTTGACGTCGATACCCTCGTTAAGAAGGCGCGCAAGGATCGGCAGAACCTGGGCGGCCCCTTCGTTCCCGCATCCGGTTTTCCGGACTCCGTCGGGCACTCGGCGCAGAAACTCGACCGGCAGATGCAGCGCCTGCGCATCCTGCAGAACGTTCTGGGACGCCTTCCGCTGACGCCGCCGCTGGATTCGTACTGGGTCAGCTCGCACTTCGGCAAACGCCGCGATCCCTATAACGGCCGCTGGGCGATGCACGAGGGTATCGATCTCGCGGGCCAGCCCGGTCTGACCGTCCACGCCGCCGCGCCGGGCAAGGTCGTCCACGCCGGCTGGAAAGGCGGCTACGGTCGCATGGTGGCGATCGCGCACGGCTACGGCATCGTGAGCCGCTATGCGCACCTGAAGAAAATCACGGTGGAAGAAGGACAATCCGTCGAGCACCGCGGTGCCCTGGGCAAACTGGGCAATACCGGACGCAGCACCGGGCCGCACGTGCACTACGAAATCCGCGTCGAGGGTGAGCCGGCCGATCCCATGAACTTCCTGAAAGCGGGGAAATATGCGTTTAAGAAATAGGGACCGGAACGCAGATCGCGGCAGCCAGGCTCCCGTCCGGACGGGTCGCGGTAGCGGTGGGGTGCCGTCCATCATCAGCCCCGAGATGACCATCACCGGCAATGTCGTCAGCAACGGAGACGTCCAGGTCGACGGGACGGTGGACGGCGACGTCCGTGCGGAGACCCTGACCATCGGCGAGAAAGGCACCATCAACGGCACCGTGCGGGCGGCGACGCTGCGCGTTCTGGGCCACATCGACGGCGAGATCCAGGCCGGCGACGTGACCATCCTCGCCAATGCCCGGGTGCGCGGCGACGTGGTCCACGAGAGCCTCGCCATTGAGGCGGGGGCCATGATCGAGGGCCATTGCCGTCGCCACGCACAGGCCGAAGCCGAAGAGGCCTTTGCGCCGGCGCAGGCTGTCCTGAACGCCCCTGCCAACGGGGAGACCGACGATGCCTGGACCAGCGGCGACGGCGCGTATGGGCATGCGCGCTGATGCGCGTGCCGCCCGGTCCGCAGGCGGCGAGACCGGCTACGCCGTCGCGGCGATATAGCGGGCGTAAGCGGCCGGATCGACGTTGCCGCCGGAGAGGATCAGCCCGACGCGCCGGCCGCGGAGGTCCAGGCGGCCGGCGAGCGCGGCGGCGAGGGTTACCGCACCGCCGGGCTCGACGACCAGCTTGAGAACCCGATAGGCATACGCAACGGCGGCGACGACCTCGGAATCGGCCACGGCCAGCCCGCCGGCCAGGTGGTCCTGGTTGACGGCAAAGGTCAGTTCCCCGGGAACCGGCGCCAGAAGAGCGTCGCAAATCGAGCCGCTCTCCTCGGGATTACGAACACGCGCGCCGGCCGCAAGGGAACGGGCGTGATCGTCGAAGCCCTCGGGCTCGACGGCGTAGATCTTCGTGGTTGGCCGGGCGTCGTGGAGGGCGAGGGCGCACCCCGCAGCAAGCCCGCCGCCGCCGGCGCAAACGAGCACCGTGTCGAGAGCGAGTCCGGCCTCGGCCGACTGCTCGGCGAGTTCCAGCCCGCAAGTCCCCTGGCCGGCGATGACGGCCGGGTCGTCGTAGGGCTTGATCAGCGTGGCGCCGCGCTCGTTCACCAGCCGGTCGGCGATGGCCTCGCGCTGCTCGAAATAGCGGTCGTAGAGCTGCACCTCGGCGCCGAAGGCGCGCGTGTTGGCGATTTTCATCGCCGGCGCATCGCGCGGCATCACGATCGTCGCCGGTGTGCCCAGGCGCTGTGCGGCGCAGGCCACGCCCTGTGCGTGGTTGCCCGAGGAGAACGCGACCACGCCCCGTTGCCGGGCGTCGGGGGGAAGCTGGCTAAGACGGTTGTACGCACCGCGGAACTTGAACGAGCCTGTGTGCTGCAATGTCTCCGGCTTGATCACGCAGGTCGCGCCCAGGGCCGCGTCGAGGTCGGCGCTGCGCAGCATCGGGGTCCGGACCGCAACCGGCCGCAATCGTTCGGCCGCCGCCCGTACGTCTCCGATGTCCGGAAGTCTTTCGGCTGTCATCGCGTCACACCGGGTTCCCTGCGGCGTCCAGGCCGGCCGGACGGCCCAGGCCGAGCAGCGCCGGCACGACGTCCACCCGCGCACAGATTCCCGTGGGCTTGCCCGGTAGGTTCTCGCGCGTCTGGGCAAAGCGGTTCACCCAGATAACGGTGTAGCCGAAGTGCGCCGCGCCCGCGACATCCCACGGATTTGCCGAGACGAAGGCGATCCGGTGCGCCGGCAGGTCGAGGGCGTCGGGCCCCAACTGATAGACCCGGGCGTCGGGCTTGAACACCGCCACCGCATCCGCGCCCAGCACCGTATCGAGGTTTTCCGCGAAGCCGGCGTGCGCCGCCGCGGCCCGAACAGCCCCGCGCTCGCCGTTGGAAAGAACCCCCACGGGCATCCCGGCTTGGCGCAGATGCGCCAAACTCGCCGGCACCTCGGGATAGGCATCGATTTCGCGATACGCCGCCAGCAGGTCGCCGCGCAATTCGTCGTCGGCGATGCCATGGACGGCGAGCGCATGGTCCAGGGCCTCGGCCGTCACGGTCTCGAACCCGGTATACGCGCCCATCAGGCTGCGCAGCCACGTGTACTGCACCTGTTTCTGCCGCCACAACGCCCCCAGGGCCTCGGCATCCCCGTCGATCCGCCCCGCGAGGCGGCGCACCGGCGCGTGCACGTCGAAGAGCGTGCCATAGGCGTCGAACAGGCACGCTGCAATACCGGCAAAGGCTTCACTCTGGCTCATGGCACGCCCGTCCAGGTCCAGCCGCCGATCGCGGCCAAGGTGCGTCCGATCACAGACAGCACGAGGCGCGGTCGTCCTCGGTCTCGGCATCCGGATGGGGCTTGACGAGCTGCTTGCCGTCAAGTGCCAGGGCGACCCGGGTGGGTGCGACCCGGTGCCGGTAGATCATATAGCTTTCGAAGACCCGCTGGACGTAGTTGCGTGTTTCCGAGAACGGAATGTGTTCGATCCAGTTCACAGGCCCGATGGCGTCCGTTCGGGGATCGCCGTAGCGGTCCAGCCAGGAATCCACCCGCGACGGGCCGGCGTTGTAGGCGGCCACGCCCAGCAGCAGGGAACCCTCGTAGCGTTCCACCAGATCGGCCAAATAGGCGCTGCCCAGTTGCAGATTGTATTGTCCGTCGTGCAGGAGGCGCTCGCGACTGAACGACATGTCCAGGTCCGCCGCGATATGGCGGGCCGTCGACGGCATCAACTGCATAAGTCCGTAGGCTCCGGCCGGGCTGATCGCGCTCACGTCGAAGCTGCTCTCCTGACGCGCGATCGCCAGCAACAGTGACTGGTCGACATCCAGACGCGGCGACCCGCCCACGGCCATCTTCTTTTCCGGATACAGGTGCGTGGGCAGGATCATGTGGCGCCGGCGCAGGTCGCGCGCGACCTCCACCGCAAGACCGGGCCGACCGACGGATTCCGCGAGATCGGCGACCATCCGCCCCTCGACACGGTCGTCAACATTCTCGATCAAATGGTTGAAAAAGGGGTCGACGTGATCTTTCCGACCCAGCGCCACCATGGTGCGGATGGCACGTACCAGCTCACGCGAATCGAATGCCGCCTTGCGTTCCGGGGTCGGTGCCGGCGCCTCGGGCAGCGCGAGGAAAAGATCCTCGCGCAACTGGGCGGCCGCCAACTGGCCGTAGAACGTGGTCAGCTTCGTCGCGGCGGTTTCGTACCAGCGCCGCCCGCGGTCCGGCTTGCCGCTCGCCATGGCGGCCCGCCCGGCCCAGAACGCGCCGCGCGCCCGGCTCACCGGCGTCTCGGTCCCGGAATACAAGGTGGCGAAATGGGCAAGCGCGCGCTCGGGGCGGTTCTGGAAGTGCAGGGCGATCCAGCCGGCCAGCCATTCCGCCTGGGCGAACCCTAGGCCGGTGTGCATGCCGTGGTGCGCGGCAACGCGATAGGCGCGCCCAATGTCCCCGTGGTCCAGCGCCTCGCGCGCCACCCAATGGCGCACGCGCCACCATGCTCTGGGGCGCGGATAATCCGCCCGTGGTGGATCCAGAAGTGCGGCCGTGTCGTGATAACGGCCCTTGCGCATGCGCCAGCGCGCCCGCTCGAAAACAAGACCCGGATGGTCGCGCAGGTCCCGCGGCACCCGGTCGATGGCGCGATCAACACCCGGTTGCATGCGCGCCAACCGGATCCGCGCCGCCGCGAGTCGCCGGTACGGCTCGGCGACGCGCGCCATCTGGCGTTCCGCAGCGTCGTAGCGCCGCTCCCAGAGAAGCCGGTCAAGCCGCTGACGATTCAATTTCTTTGGCAGAATATCACGGTAACGCGCGTAGAAATTCTCGGCATCGCCGTAGGGAAAATCCCCCTGAACCCAGGTTGTGCGCAGCAGTTCGCGCGCCTCGGCGGTGCGCCCGACGCTCCGCAGGGCGTGGGCGTAGCGCTCCGCGCCATAGGGGCTTTGCGGTTCGCGCTGGGCGAAAAACTGAAGCACCTTTTGAACCGGCAGATCACTGGGCATCACCCCCTCGGCGCGGTGGCGCAGCGTCCGGCGCCACGGCCACTCGGGATTGCGCGCCAGAAAGCGCATGTACGCCCCGAAGCGTCCGCCTTTGCGCTGCTCAATCAGCCGGTACCACGTTAACGCCCGGCGGGCGAGCGGGTCCTCGATCTCTCGGCCGATGCGTCGGGCGCGATCGAAAGCGTGGTTCTCCACGGCGCCAAAGGCCTGGGCGTAAAGACTGCGCTGCGGCGGCTCGGGCGGCTGCGGCAGCGTCTCGGCGTGCGCGCCCGCCCCGGTTCCGGCGAACGTGCAGACGGCCAGCAGCCCCGCATGCCGGCGAAGCGCGTCGATCCATGCTGTCACGGCGAACCCCCAACGCCCGTCGGCGTTCTCGCGTAGGATGAACTCTACGTTAGAATACGCCCGCGTACAAGTAAGATGGAATGCGGCCGGACGACTGCCTTGTCGCTTTCGCGCTTAGGGTCTATGGTCCGCAGCCCGTCCGCCGGGTGTGCCCGCGCCTTGGCCGCGTTCCGCTGCGAACGCGCACACCCGCACCCAGATCAACGCGTTACGCCGGAGTTACGACATGGCCGCCCCGATGTTCCAGGGCTCGATCTGCGCGCTCATCACGCCGTTTGCCGAAGATGGGGTCGACGAGGACGCCTTCCAGCGCTTCACCGATTGGCAGATCCGGCAGGGGACCGAGGGTGTGGTTGCCTGCGGCACGACGGGCGAATCCCCTACGGTCAGCCACGCCGAGAACAAGCGCATCATCGACCTTGCCGTCGAGGCCAGCGCCGGGCGCGCTCCCGTGATCGCGGGTACGGGATCCAACGCGACGCACGAGGCCATCGACCTGACCGCTTACGCCGCCAGGGCGGGGGCTGATGCCGCGCTGGTGGTCACGCCGTACTACAACAAGCCGAGCCAGGAAGGGCTCTACCAGCACTTCAAGGCCGTCCACGACGCCGTTGATATTCCCATACTTATCTACAATATACCCGGGCGCTCGGTGGTCGATATGGACGTCGGCACGATGGCCCGGCTGGCCGAACTGCCGCGGATCGTGGGGGTGAAGGACTCGACCAAGGACATGGCGCGTCCGTACCGCCTGCGCAGCGCGATCGGGAACGGCTTCTGCCAGGTCTCGGGCGAGGACGGCACGCAGTTGCCCTATCTCGCAATGGGCGGCCACGGCTGCATCTCCGTCTCCGCGAACGTTGCGCCCGGCCCGTTGAGCGAGATGCACCGCGCTTGGCGCAGTGGCGATGTTGCGCGCGCCCAGGCCATCAACGATCGGCTCATGCCGATCCACGACGTCATGTTCGCCGAACCCAGCCCGGCGCCGGCAAAGTACGGCGCAAGCCTGTTGGGGTTCGGTTCGGAGCGGCTGCGCCTGCCCATGGTCCCGCTGAGCGACGCGACGAAGGCTCAGATCCGCCAGGCCATGGCGGGCGCCGGGCTGCTGGGCTGACGCCGCCGGAAACGACGACGCGGACCCCGCCGGAACATGGCCAAGACGAAACGCAAGGATTTCATCGAGCACGGGACGGTCGCGCTCAACCGCCGGGCACGCTTCGACTTCCAGATCGAGGAAGAGGTCGAGTGCGGCCTCCAGCTCACCGGCAGTGAGGTCAAGGCGCTGCGCATGGGCCGTTGCTCGATCACCGAAGCCTACGCTGCGGAGAAGCAGGGCGAACTGTATCTCTACAACGTCCACATCGGCGATTATCCGCCGGCCATGGAGCCGCACGCGCCGCGCCGGCCCCGCAAGCTCCTGGTGCACCGGCGCGAGCGCGACAAGCTGCTCGGCCGGACCAAGGAACAAGGCTACACACTCGTGCCCATGGCCCTGTATTTCAACGAGAAAGGGCTGGCGAAGATGAAGCTCGGCCTGGGCCGGGGCAAGCGCAAGGTGGACAAGCGCGAGACCGAGAAACAGCGCGAGTGGAAGCGCCGCAAGGATCAGCTTCTGCGCGAGAAGGGCTGAAACGGCTCAGGTCACCCGGGTTGCGAGGTCCGCAAGCACGGCCCGAAACATCTCCGGGGTCAGCCGCCCCGTATTGGTGTTGTAGCGCGAGCAGTGATAGCTGTCGCTCAGGCCCAGACCGTTGGGCAGCGCATGCCGCGTGCCGTGGCCGAAAGGGTAGTGCGCCCGGACGTAGCCGAACGCGGCCAGCACCGTCTCGTGCGCGACACGGCCCAGAGCGAGGATTTCCCGAAGCTCCGGCAGGTGGGCGATCTCGGGCGCGAGGAAGGCATCACGGCAGGTGCGCACTTCCCCGGTCGTCGGCTTGTTCGCCGGCGGAACGCAGCGCACGGCGTTGGTTACGCGACACCCCCGAAGCGTGAGTCCGTCTGCGGGATCGGCGTCGTAGCGCCCCTGGGCGAGCCCCACCTCAATCAGTGTCGGATACAGCAGATCGCCGGCAAAATCCCCGGTGAACGGTCGCCCCGTGCGGTTGGCGCCCTTCAGTCCGGGCGCCAGCCCCACGATGAGCAGCCGCGCGGTTGCCGGGCCGAACGACGGCACGGGCGCGTTGAAGAAATCCGGATACTGCGTCCGATTGTCTGCGCGGAACGCGGCGAGGCGGGCGCAGCGCGCACAATCCCGCGGCGGCTCAGGCGGCCCCATGGCGGGTTGGGCCGTCAGCCGTCGTCGTCGATATCGTCCACGGGCCGCTCGTCACCGGTGCCGCCAACCTCCTCGGTCTGGTTACGCGGGCCGCGGCGCTTGCGCTCCTCGGGTGGACCCACGTGCTTGCGCTGGATCTCGTCGCGCAGGCTGTCCAGGTCGATGAAGGTATCCGCCGCACGGCGCAGCTCGTCGGCGATCATGGGCGGTTGGGTGCGGATGGTGGAAATGATCGTCGTGCGCACGGCTTTGCGCTGAACCGCTTCGATCAGCCGGCGGAAATCGCCGTCGCCGGAGAACAATACGACGTGATCGAGGTAGTTGGACATTTCGAGCATATCGATCGCCAGCTCGATGTCCATGTTTCCCTTGACCTTGCGCCGACCGGTATCCGAATCGTGGAACTGCTTGGTCGGCTTGGTCACCATGGTATAGCCATTATAATCGAGCCAGTCGATCAATGGCCGGATGGGGGAGTACTCCTGGTCCTCGACGAGCGCCGTATAATAGAATGCTCGAACCAGATGGCATTCGTCCGCAAACAGGTCGAGAAGGCGTTTGTAATCGATATCAAAGCCAAGTGATCGGGCCGTGGCATAAAGATTGGCACCATCAATGAAGAGCGCCGTACGTTCTTGTTCGTAGAAATGCATTGCAACCTCGATCGAATACAGGGAAGAAAACCGCCTCGCGTTCCAAGCGGTCGAACGGGCAAACCGAAAGACCCTTGCCTTGCGCTCCATAGCTTCTGTGTTTTACCTACGCAAGCCTTGAAACCAGCCGCTTGCAGGGTCTTGCAACACGAATGATCCTGATTGCTTTCGGTGCGAACCTGCCCTCGGTGCGCCACGGTCCGCCGCGCGCGACCTTGGCGGCCGCGCTGGCCATGCTCGAGCACGCCGGGATCGCGGTCAGCGCTCGCTCGTCCTGGTACGAGAGTGCGCCGGTGCCGGCCTCCGACCAGCCCTGGTTCGTCAACGCCGTCGCTGCGGTCGATACGGCGTGCGCGCCGGCCGTCCTGCTGCAGCATCTTCACGATGTCGAGCGGGCCCTCGGGCGGGTGCGCGGCAGCGAGCGCAACGCCCCGCGGGCGGCGGATCTGGACCTGATCGCCTACGGCCGCCGGGTCAGTTCGCCTGGAGACTGGCCGGTGTTGCCGCATCCGCGCCTGGCTGAACGGGCGTTCGTCCTGTATCCGCTGGCGGAGATCGCGCCGGATTGGCGCCATCCGGTGAGCGGGCAACCGGTGGCCGAACTCATCCGCCAACTGCCCGCGGATCAGGCCTGCATGCGCATGCCGGAGCGGGATTCGCCGGGCGCGGGCCCACCTTGAAGCATCATTGCGCGATCCCTATAACCACGCCTAGCCACAAAGCAGACAGGAGAAACCGACGCCCATGGCCCGCGTCACCGTCGAAGACTGTGTCCTGCGTGTTCCCAACCGTTTCGAACTCGTGCTTATGGCGTCCCAGCGGGCGCGCGACATTTCCGCGGGCGCGCCGCTGACGGTCGCGCGCGACAACGACAAGTTTCCCGTCATTGCGCTGCGCGAAATGGCAGATCGCACGGTCAGCCTGGAGTACCTGGAGAACAGCCTCATCCAGAGCCAGCAGCGCTACGCCAACCGCGAGGAGACCGAAGAGGACGAACCCGAGTTCGACGTGCTCGAAGGCGAACTCGAGGCGAGCGCCCGCATGGCCGCGGAGAGTTCGGAAACCGTCGCGGGTGCCGAGGCTCCCGCCGGGGAGCCGGACGCGGGCGAGGGCGACGCGGCGGAGAGCGTCTCCCTGGATGCCCTTGCCGACGCGGAGACTGAGGCCGAAAGCGAGACGGCCGGCGCGGCCGCTGGCGAGGACGAAGATCCGGCGGCCTGACCGGCGGCCACTGGTCGCGCGCGCACGTCGCCCGGGCGTCGCCTTGGCGTGGGCGGGCAGGCTGCGTAGATTCGGACCATGGGGTGATCGTCCCATGCGTTTTCCGCTGCGACGGCCTGCGGTCTCCCGCGAGCTTGGCGACGAGGTGCAACCGGTGCGATGATCCGGCAGTTCGAGCTTGTCGAGACTGTTAAGGGGTACGATCCGGGCGCCGACGAGGACGCGCTGAACCGCGCCTATGTCTTCGCGATGAAGGCGCACGGTTCGCAGCGGCGCGCCTCGGGCGACCCGTACTTCTCGCACCCCATCGAGGTGGCGGGCATCCTCACCCAGCTCAAGCTCGATTCCGCTTCGATCATGACCGCGCTCCTCCACGACACGGTGGAGGACACGGACACCACCGTGGCTGAGATCGAGACGCGCTTCGGCAAGGACGTTGCCAGGCTCGTCGACGGCGTGACCAAGCTCACGCGGATCGAGCTTCAGTCGGAATCGAGCAAGGACGCCGAAAACTTCCGCAAGCTCGTCCTTGCGATGTCCGAGGACATCCGGGTTCTGCTCGTCAAGCTCGCCGACCGGCTGCACAACATGCGCACCCTCCACTTCGTCTCCGCGCCGGAGAAGCGCCGGCGTATCGCCCTCGAGACGATGGAGATCTATGCGCCGCTGGCCGAGCGCATCGGCATGCAGCACTTCAAGGACGAGCTGGAAGACCTCGCCTTCCGGGAGCTCAATCCGGATGCGCGGGAATCCATCGTCAAGCGCCTGCAGTTTCTTCAGGAGAGCGGCGGCAATCTTGACGCCACGGTGACCAAGGAGCTGTCGGAACTCTTCCGCAAGGATGGCCTGGAGGCGGAAGTCACCGGCCGCATGAAGGCGCCGTACTCGATCTGGCGCAAAATGCAGCACAAGGATATCGGCTTCGAACAGCTCTCCGATATCATGGCGTTCCGGGTCATCGTGAACAGCGTGAGCGCGTGCTATCATGCGCTTGGGGTTCTGCACTCGCACTATTCCGTCGTTCCCGGGCGCTTCAAGGATTATATCTCGACGCCCAAGCTCAACGGCTACCGCTCGCTGCATACGGGGCTGATCGGCCCGGCTCGCCAGCGCATCGAGGTGCAGATCCGAACCCGCGAAATGCACGAAATCGCGGAGTACGGTGTCGCCGCGCACTGGCTCTACAAGCAGGGCGACGGCCCGGAGCCGGCGGGGTCGGTAGATGGTCGGCAGTACCGCTGGGTGCGCGAACTGCTGGACATTCTGGAACACGCCTCCAATCCCGAGGAGTTCCTGGAACACACCAAGCTGGCGATGTTCCAGGATCAGGTTTTCTGCTTCACGCCCAAGGGCGAGCTGATTTCGCTGCCGCGCGGGGCGACCCCGGTGGATTTCGCCTACGCCGTGCACTCGGAGATCGGCGATACCTGCGTCGGGGCGAAGGTGAACGGGCGCATGGTGCCGCTCAAACACCAGTTGGCGAACGGCGATCAGGTGGAGGTCATGACCTCCAAGAACCAGACACCGTCGCCGGACTGGGAAAAATTCATCGTCACCGGCAAGGCGAAGGCGCGCATCCGCCGTTTCATCCGGCAGCGCGAGCGCGCCGAATACATGGAACTTGGCAAGCAGATCGTCCAGAAAGCCTTCCGCCAGCAGGGATATGAATTCACCGAGAAGGCCCTTCAGGGCATTCTCAAGAAGCTCAAGGCGGAAACGGTCGAGGACATCTACGTCCACGTGGGCCGGGGCAATACCACGGCCAATGAAGTCATTCGCGCCGTGTTTCCAGGCGACCGGCAGGCCCAGCCGGCGCGCAGCGACGATGAAGCGATCGACGCCGCCGAGGCCGCCCCGCCGAAAGCCAAAGCCAAGAGCCACAAGAAGGACAACGCCGTCCCGATCAAGGGGCTCATTCCCGGCATGGCTGTCCATTTCGCGCACTGCTGCCATCCGCTTCCGGGCGAGCGCATCGTCGGCATCGTCACCACCGGCAAGGGCGTGACCGTGCATACCATCGATTGCCAAACCCTGGATAACTTCCAGGATCAGCCGGAGCGCTGGGTGGACCTTGCCTGGAGCACGGACAGCTCGAACGATCCCTACACCGGGCGCCTGCACGTCACCCTCGCCAATGAGCCGGGCAGTCTGGGCTCTTTGTCCACCACGATTGGCCGGAATCGCGCGAATATCACCAACCTCAAGATCGTCCGGCGGAACGTGGATTTCTTCGAGATGCTGGTGGACCTGGAGGTCACCAACGTGAAACACCTGACCGACGTCATGGCGGCGCTGCGCGCCATGCCAACCATTACCTCGGTCGAGCGGGCGCGCACATGAGCGCCCGGTCGTGCCGGCCATCCGCCGAAGCTTGACCAAATGATTCTGGGACGGCGACAGCGCAAAAGTCTGGCACGCCGCGCGCGCGACCTCATGTGGCCGCGCGCCGGCGTTCGGCGTTCGGCCAAGTACATTGCCTATCGCGTGGTCCGGCTTCCGGGGACGCCCTACAGCATCGCCGCGGGTTTCGCCGCGGGTGCCGCCGTATCCTTTACCCCGCTGATCGGGCTGCATTTCCTGCTAGGCGCCCTGCTCGCCGTGGTCACGGGCGGCAACCTCATCGCCTCGGCGATCGGCACCGCCGTGGGCAACCCCTGGACGTTTCCGCTGATCTGGTCGCTGATCTACAACATCGGGCGCGCGCTCCTGGGGATGGGCGAGGGTGCCGGTGTATCCCCCGATCTGACGCTCAGCGAGATCGCGAATCAGCCCATGGAGCTGCTCACACCGATGCTGGTGGGCGCGGTTCCCACGGCCCTGGCGGCGTGGACGGTGTTCTTTTTCCCCGTTTACCTTGGGGTGCGGCGCTATCAGGCGATACGTCAGGCGCGCCGGCATCGCCTGGCAGGCCAGCGCCGGCGCCGCACCGATCTCAGGCCCATCGAGGGAGAACACGGATGACGGACGAGTTGCGTCTTGGGGTCAATGTCGACCACGTGGCGACGGTGCGGAACGCACGCGGCGGTGCGCATCCCGATCCGGTACGCGCGGCGCACATGGCCGTGGCGGCGGGCGCCGACGGCATCACCGCGCACCTGCGCGAGGATCGGCGGCACATCCGGGATGATGACATCGTGCGCCTGCGCAAGGAGCTTTCGGTGCCGTTGAACATGGAGATGGCGGCGACCCCGGAGATGGTGGCGATCTGCCGCCGCGAGCGGCCGCACGCCTGCTGCCTCGTACCGGAGAAGCGTGCCGAGCGCACCACCGAAGGCGGCCTGGATGCGGCCGGGCAGCGCGACAGCCTGCGCGAGGTGGTAACCGCCCTTCGCGAGGCGGGAGTTCGTGTCTCGCTTTTCGTCGAGCCGGAGCCGCATCAGCTCGAGGCCGCCGCTGAACTGGGTGCGCCCGTGGTGGAGCTGCACACGGGCGCATACTGCGATGCCGAAGATGCGCAACGACGCGACGGTGAGCTGGCGCGCATCCGCGACGCCGCCGCGCGCGCGGCGAAGCTGGGGCTCGAATGCCACGCCGGACACGGCCTGGGCTTCGACACCGCCGGGCCGATTGCGGCCATCGCCAATGTGCGTGAACTCAACATTGGCCACTTCCTCATCGGTGAAGCCGTGTTTACGGGCATTGGCGAGGCTGTTCGGCGCATGCGCGCGTGCATCGCGGAGGGCCGCGCCGCGGGTGCGGACGATCCGGCATGATTCTGGGCATCGGGCAGGATATCATCGACATCCGCCGTATCGAATCGACGCTCGAACGCTTTGGCGAGCGCTTCGTCGCGCGCGTGTACACACCGGTGGAGCAGGCAAAATCGGAACGGCGGGCCAACCGCGCGGCCAGCTACGCCAAGCGTTTCGCCGCCAAGGAAGCCTGCGCCAAGGCGCTGGGAACCGGGGTTCCGCGGGCCGGCGTCCACTGGCGCGACCTGGGCGTGGTGAACCTGCCGAGCGGCCAGCCCACCATGGAACTCACCGGCGGTGCCGCTGAACGCTTGCAGGAGATGGTGCCAAGTGGCATGAGCGCAAAGATCGACATCTCCATCACCGACGATTACCCGCAGGCCCAGGTGCTCGTCATCATCTCGGCCGTGCCGGGCGTGGCGCCTTAGGGGCACAATTCGACGGCGGCGACAGACAATGGATTCGATGAGCAAAACGGCGAAAAGCAAAGGCGGGTTCGGCGAGACGGTGCGCACCATCTTCTGGGCGGTGCTCATCGCGCTGGTGATCCGCACCTTCGCCTTCGAGCCCTTCAGCATCCCGTCGGGCTCGATGGTGCCTTCCCTGCTGGTGGGCGACTATCTCTTCGTGAGCAAGTATGCCTACGGCTATAGCCGCTTCTCGCTACCTTTCGGCCCGCCGCTGTTCGACGGCCGCGTCTTCGCGGACCAGCCGGAGCGCGGCGATGTCGCGGTGTTCAAATTGCCCAGCGACGATAGCACGGACTACATCAAGCGGGTGGTCGGCCTGCCGGGCGATCGCATTCAGGTCCAGAACGGCATTCTGCACATCAACGGCCAGGCCGTGGAGCGCAAGAAACTGCGCGAGGTGCAGGTGGGCGATGCCTCGGTGACGATTTACCGTGAAACGCTTCCCAACGGCGAATCGCATCTGATCCGCGAGCGCGGGGACAACTATCCCTTCGACAACACGCCCGTCTATGTCGTGCCCCGCGGGCACTACTTCGTCATGGGGGACAATCGCGATTCCAGTCAGGACAGCCGGGCCCTCGACCGTGTGGGCTACGTGCCCTTCGAGAACTTTGTCGGCCGGGCGGAATTCCTGTTCTTCTCCCACGACGGCTCGGCCTCGATGTGGGCGTTCTGGGAGTGGCCCGGTGCGATCCGTTATGGCCGGCTCTTGAATGGCGTCAGTTAACACCGCGGCCGCCCTCGGCGAGCACCTGGGGCACAGCTTTGCCGACCCCGGCCTGCTCGAGCAGGCGCTGACGCATCCCAGCGCGGCGGGCGCGCGGGGTGCGGCCGTGCCGAGCTACGAGCGCCTGGAATTCCTGGGCGACCGCGTGCTCGGCCTGGTCGTTGCCGACCTGCTGCTCGACGCGTTTCCCCACGAGCCCGAGGGCAGCCTCGCACGGCGGCATGCGTTCCTGGTGAGCCGCGAAGCGCTGGCGGAGGTCGCCCGCGGGCTGGGCTTGGGCGCGTACCTGCGCATGTCCAAGGGGGAAGCGGACAGCGGCGGCCGCGACAACCCCGCCATGCTGGCCGACGTGTGCGAGGCCGTGATCGGCGCCATATACCGCGATGCCGGACTCCCCACGGCCTATGGTTTCATCACGCGGCATTGGACCCCGCTGCTGCACCAGAACCGCAAGCCGCCGCAGGACGCCAAGACGGCGCTACAGGAGTGGGCGCAGGCGCGCGGGCTGCCGCTGCCCAGCTATAGCGAGCGTGCGCGCTCGGGGCCGCCGCACGACCCGTGCTTCACCGTGGCCGTCCATCTCAGCGGCCACGGCGACGTCACTGGCGAGGGCCGTTCCAAGCGCTTGGCCGAACAGACGGCGGCGCGGCGCATGCTTGATCACGTCCAGGGCGAAGGCGAGGACAGCGACGGAGACGCGACGCCATGAGCCCGAGCGAGGTCCCGCACATCCCCGACGCGCCGCCCGAGGGGCCGGCCCGCTGCGGCGTCGTCGCGCTCCTCGGGGCGGCGAACGCGGGCAAGTCCACCGTGCTCAACCATCTCGTGGGCGCGCGCGTGTCCATCGTGACGCACAAGGCCCAGACCACCCGCGGGCGTGTGCGCGGCGTGGCCCTCGACGGTGCGGCCCAGATCGTGCTCGTGGATACGCCGGGGATCTTCGCCAGCGCGCGCCAGCGCCGCCTGGAGCGCGCCATGGTGCGCGCCGCCTGGGATAGCGCGGAGGACGCCGACCTCGTCGTGGTCGTCTACGACGCGGCGAAAAAGCGGATCGACGACGAAACGGCAAGCATCCTGGAGCGGCTCAAGGCGATCGACCGGCCGTGCTATCTCGTGCTCAACAAGATCGACCGCATCCGCCGCGACAGTCTGCTCGCGCTGGCCGCCGACTTCGACGCGCGCGGCGCGTTCGAACGCATCTTCATGGTCTCTGCGCATACCGGCGACGGCATGGCCGACCTCAAGCACGCCCTGGCGCACCGCATGCCCGAGGGCCCCTGGCTTTATCCCGAGGACCAGCTCTCGGATCTGTCCATGCGCCTGCTCGCCGCTGAAGTGACCCGCGAGAAGCTCTATCTGAACCTGCACGAGGAGTTGCCCTACGCGCTGACCGTGGAATCCGAGGCCTGGGAGGCGTTCGAGGACGGCAGCGTGCGCATCGATCAGGCGATCTTCATCGAGCGCGAGGGACAGAAAAAGATCGTCCTGGGTAAAAAGGGCGCCACCATCCGCAAGGTGCGGGAACAGGCGCAGGCGGCGCTGGCCGAGGATCTGGAACGGCCCGTCCACCTCTTCCTGTTCGTCAAGGTACGCGAGAACTGGACCGAGGACCCCGAGCGGTACGAAAATCTGGGACTCGACTTCGACGCGTAGGCAGCGGGGAACGGTCAGCTTGGAAAGCGCCGCGTTCACGGGCAAGACCGAGGCATGATCGAGTGGCAGGACGACGGTATCGTGCTCCATCGCCGGGCGCACGGCGAGGACGCGGCGATCGTGCAGATCCTCACGCAGAACCACGGCCGTCACGTCGGGCTGGCCCGCGGCGCACAATCGCGGCGTACGCGCGGCACCTATGAGCCCGGAACGGTGGTGCAGGCGGTTTGGCGGGCGCGCCTGGCGGAGCACCTGGGCCATTTCACCTGCGAGCCCGTGGCGCATCCGGTCGCCGCGTTCTTCAGCAACCCGGGGCGTCTGGCGGCGCTCAACGCGGCGACGGCGGTTCTCGCGGCGGCGCTGCCCGAGCGCGTGCCGCACCCGGCAGTCTATGACGGCACGCGCACGCTGCTCGACCATCTGGGGAGCGAGCACTGGGCCGAGATCTACGTCCAGTGGGAGGTCGCCCTGCTGGCGGATCTGGGCTTCGCGCTGGACTTCAGCGCCTGTGCCGGCGGCGGCAACGACCGGCTCGCCTACGTCAGCCCGCGCACCGGCCGCGCCGTCTCCCTTGCCGCCGGCGAGCCGTACAAGGACCGGTTACTGCCGCTGCCCGGCTTTCTGATCCGCGCCGATTCCGGCGGCCCCGAGGCCGTCGGACAGGGGCTGCGGCTGACCGAGCATTTTCTCGCCAGGCACGTATTCGCCCCGACGGATGCCGAGGTACCGGCAGCGCGCCGGCGCTTGCGCGAACGCTTCACCGCGGCCGGAGCGACCGTCTGATGGCGGGGGGAACGGCGGGACCGCGCGTCGTCGTCGTGGGCGCGGGCGTCATCGGCATCTGCGCGGCGCTCCAGCTCCAGCGGGCGGGGATGCAGGTCGAGATCCTCGACCGCCATCCGCCGGGCGAGGGGGCCTCCTATGCCAACGCCGCGGTGGTGACCGAGGCGCACGTCGCCCCCATTGCCATGCCGGGTGTGCTCGCGCAGGTGCCGCGCATGCTCCTGGACCGCGAAAGCCCGCTGGCGCTGCGCTGGCGCGACCTGCACCGGCTCGCGCCCTGGCTCGCGCGCTTTCTCGCGGCCGCGCGTCCGGCTGCGGTGCGTCGCATTGCCGAAGCAATGGGCCGGCTCCTGGACGGTAGCATGGCGGCGTTCGAGCCGCTGCTCGCGGAGGCCGAGGAACCGGGCCTGCTGCAGCGCACGGGCACGCTGTGCATCTACGAGAGCCAGGCCGGGTTCCGGCGGGATGCAACCGCGCGCGAGCTGGAGCAGCACGTCGGGCGGCGTTTCGAGATTTATTCCGCCAGCGCCTTGCGCCAGGTGGAGCCCGCGTTGGGCGCCACGGACCGGCTGCATGCGGGGGTCTACTATCCCGACGCCGGCTACATCACCGACAATTACCGCTTGGTTCAGGTGCTCGCGCGCAGCTTCCGGCGCCATGGCGGACGGATCCTGCGCGAGGCCGCGACCGGGTTCGCGTTCGAGGGCGACCGTGTGTGCGCCGTGGCGACGGAGCGCACGACGCGGCCCTGTGACCACGTCGTGGTCGCCGCCGGGGCATGGTCGCGGCCGCTGGCGCGCAAGCTCGGCGCGAATCCGCCCCTGGACACCGAGCGCGGCTACAGCCTGACCCTTCCGGAGCCTGGCGTGTCCCCCCGCATGCCGGTGTTCTCCGGCGAGCGCGGCATGGTCTGCACGCCCCAGGAAACGGGCCTGCGCCTGGCGGGCACGGTGGAGCTGGGCGGCCTGGACGCCCCGCCGGACTGGAATCGGGCGGACGTGCTGTTGCGCCATGCGCGGCGCTGGTTTCCCGAGCTGGGCAGCACGCCGGCGGGCCGCTGGATGGGATTTCGTCCGTCCATGCCGGACAGTCTACCGGTGATCTCCCGCACCCCGCGCCATTCGAATGCGGTGCTGGCGTTCGGGCACGGGCATTGCGGGTTGATGCTGGGGCCGCGAACGGGCGAACTGGTGCGCGATCTGGTGCTGGGCCGTACGCCCGTGGTGGATCCGGCGCCGTACCGGGTGGACCGGTTCTGACGCGAGCGGACCGAGAAGCGGGATCGAACGGAGAGGGGAGAGATCGGAATGCGTGTTTTGGCTCGCGTGATGTGCGTGTTGTCGCTGATCGTTTGTGCCGGGGTCGGGCTCGCCAGCTTGGTTGCGCCGGCGAACACGGCGGGCTCGATCGGCTTGATCTTCGACGGCGCCGCCGGCCGGGCGGAGTTCATGACCGTTTACGGCGGTTTCTATCTGGGCATTTCAGCCTATCTCGTCCTGGCGCTGGTCAATCGGCGCTTCCTGGAATCGGCCCTGGCGTTCCTGGCGCTGGCCGCGAGTGGCGCGATGCTGGCGCGGCTGGGCGCGTGGTACTGGCTCACACCCGAAGGCGCCATGACGCAGCGTCTACTTATCAGCGAGGTGGCCTGGGCGGCTTCCGGCTGGATCGGCTGGGGCGCCGCGTGGTTCAGCCGGATATCGCGCCCCGATGCGGCGGCGACACGGTAAGCGTGTGCCATGAGCGACCTGCTGGGCGACGACTCCGCCGACATTCGCGACGTGCCGCTGGCCTCGGCGCTGTCCGAGCGCTACCTATCTTATGCGCTGTCGACCATTGTCTCGCGCTCGCTGCCGGACGTGCGCGACGGGCTGAAGCCCGTGCACCGGCGCCTGCTTTATGCCATGCGCCAGCTCCGGCTGGAACCGAACGCGGGCTTCAAGAAATCCGCGCGGGTCGTGGGCGACGTCATCGGGAAGTACCACCCGCACGGTGACCAGGCGATCTACGACGCTCTGGTCCGGCTCGCCCAGGACTTTGCGCTGCGCTACCCGCTGATCGACGGGCAGGGGAATTTCGGCAACATCGACGGCGACAACCCCGCGGCCATGCGCTACACCGAGGCGCGTCTGACCGACGTGGCCATGGCGCTGCTAGCGGGGATCGACGAGGACGCCGTCGACTTCCGCCCAACCTACGACGGCGAGGCCGAGGAGCCGGTCGTTCTGCCGGGTGCCTTCCCCAACCTGCTGGCCAACGGGGCGCAGGGCATCGCCGTGGGCATGGCCACCAACATTCCCCCGCACAACGCGGCGGAGGTCTGTGACGCCGCGCGCCTGCTCATCGCCGACTGGCACACCCCGGTGGCCGACCTTGTGGCGCAGATGCCTGGCCCGGACCTTCCCACGGGCGGTGTTCTGGTGGAATCGCGCGCGGATCTCGTTGCCGCGTACGAGGCGGGCCGTGGCTCCTTCCGGGTGCGCGCGCGCTGGCACACCGAGACCTTCAAGGGCGGCACGTACCAGATCGTGGTCACGGAAATCCCGTATCAGGTGCCCAAATCGCGTCTGGTGGAAAAGATCGCGGACCTGCTCGCCGAGCGGAAGCTGCCCGCACTGGCGGATGTGCGGGACGAGTCAACCGAGGACGTGCGCCTCGTCCTGGAGCCGCGCAGCCGCAACGTCGACGCCACGGTGCTCATGGAGTCCCTGTTCAAGCAGACCGAGCTGGAGGCGAAGCTCGGGCTGAACATGAACGTTCTGGACAAGGACACCACGCCCTGGGTGATGGACCTGCGCTCGGTGCTGCGGGCCTTTCTGGCCCATCGCCACGACGTCCTGCAGCGGCGCACGCGGCACCGGCTGGACGCCATTGCGCGACGGCTGGAAATCCTGGACGGCTATCTCGTTGCCTACCTCAACCTCGACGAGGTGATCCGGATCATCCGCGAGGAAGACAAGCCCAAGCCCGTCCTGATGGAACGCTTTGCGCTCACGGAAATTCAGGCCGACGCCATTCTGAACATGCGGCTGCGCGCGCTGCGCAAGCTGGAAGAGATGAAAATCCGCGAGGAGCACAACAACCTCACCGCGGAACAGGCCGATCTCCAGGACTTGATGCAGGATTCGGACCGGCGCTGGGCGCGCATTGGCGACGAACTCGACACAGTTCGCGCGCAATTCGGCCCCGATACGGAGCTGGGCCGCCGCCGCACGGACCTGGGCGAAGCGCCGCCGGATGTGGACGTGCCGCTGGAAGCCGTGGTGGAGCGCGAACCCATCACGGTCCTCTGCTCGGCCAAGGGCTGGATCCGGGCCATGAAGGGGCACCTCCAGGACGTGGGCGAGGTCAAGTACAAGGATGGCGACGGGCCGCGCTTCGCCGTGCACGCCTACACCACGGACAAGCTGCTGGTCTTCGCCACCAACGGGCGCTTCTATACCCTAGGGGCCGAGCGCCTGCCCGGCGGACGCGGCTTCGGCGAGCCGCTGCGCCTGATGATCGACCTCGCCAACGACGAAGACGTGGTGCAGATCCTAACCCATCAGGGTGGTCGCAAGCTGCTGGTCGCATCGAGCGACGGCCGCGGCTTTGTGACGGCGGAAGACGACGTTGTGGCGCAAAAGAAGGGCGGCAAGCAGATCCTTTCCCCGGCGAAGGGCGCGCGCGCCGCCGTGTGCCGGCCGGTTCCGCCCGAGGCGGACCACCTTGCCGTGGTGGGCGAGAACCGACGGATGGTGGTTTTCCCGCTCGGCGAACTTTCCGAGCTGGCCAAGGGCCGTGGCGTCATCCTGCAGCGCTATCGCGACGGCGGGCTCACCGACGCGAAGCCCTTCCGCTACGCCGACGGCCTGAGCTGGCCCGCGGGCAAGGGGCGGAGACGCACCGAGAGCGACCTGCGCGCCTGGTTGAGCCGCCGCGGCGGGCAAGGGCGCATGGTGCCCAGCGGCTTCCCCAAGTCGAACAGGTTCGGCGATTGAGATGCCCGATTCCGCCGCGAACGCGGCGGCGCACGGACGTGCCGTAAACCTGGACAGGCGTGTCGCTACATGGCGCAAGGCCAGGGCCGTTTCGGTCAAGCTGAACCTCGCCTCTGGGCGGATTGCGAAGGGATGAATGCCCAAAAATTCGGAAGATAGCCGGCACGTTTCAGATGGGGAATGGGCTGCTGCGGTCCGGGAACCTGCGGCTCGACAGCGCAGCAGTGCGCCTGTAGGCTTTGCGCCCGGGAGGCCCCGCATGACCTTGATGCAACTGACCTACGTTTCCAGCCCGTTCGGCTTCGATGAAAGCACGTTTGCCGGCATTCTCCTGGACGCGCGCCGCTGCAATGCCCGCGACGGAATTACGGGCTCGCTGATCGTGCGCGAGGACATTTACCTTCAGCTTCTGGAGGGGCCGGCTTCGGCGGTCGACGCCGCGTTCGGCCGGATCCGCCGGGACGGCCGGCATTGCCAGGTGCAGCTCACGAGCCGGCACGAGGTCGACGCGCGGCTCTTTCCCGAGTGGACCATGCGCGACGATCCGGTGCGCTCCTGGATGTGGACCATGGACGAGGTCGCCCGGGGCGTGCCGCGCCAGGCAAGCGCGGATGAGGTCATTGCGATCTTCGAGCGCTTGGCGGGCGAGGCGTATGCCGGCAACAGCCCCAATGGGAGCGGCGGCGCAGCTCCCAGCGACGTGGAGCATGGATGACCGGTCGCAAAACATCGCGCAGGCCGCACGCGGCCAGCCGCCGATACGGACGGGCGCCCCGATGCCCTGAACCAGACGTCATCCCGTAACATGGGAAACGGCTTAGTAGCATGCCTTGAGGTATCAACCATTATCGACGTCTCAGGGACGCATGAAAACTCGTATGCTTTATTCCTCTCGGCAAAGGCAAAATACGATCTTTTAGATATCGTGAGCCAAAGCGGATTTCTTCTATAAAAAATCCATATCGTTCTGCTAATTGAGATAACGTTACCGGATCTAACCAGCATGTATGCTCGGAATTGTTGCTTACTTTCGAAAACAATGCCGCCTTGACAATGTAGCGCCAGTACCACGGATTTGGCGTTGAGATAAGAAGAACACCACCATCTGCTAAGCTCATGGAACACGATTTAAAAAATCCATCAAAGTTTGTTAAGTGCTCAATTATATCGCCGGCCACAATAACGTCATAATCCCCATTCGCAACAAAATTGCATGCATCTCCATACGTTACGTTGAAACCGAGCTGCCTTAGATATTCTGTTCCGGCCTTATCGTAATCCAGTCCAGTGACCTCACGAGCGTTCGATAGTAATGCTTTATGCAGCCAATATTTTGATTGGTAATTCTTAGGGTTGTGTTGTACGCAGCCCAAATCCAAAACTTTCGCGCCGGACGTATAGTCAAGGCAAAACCGGATTTTATGATCGTTGCCGTCAAACTCACCAAGTTTTTTCTTATTTGCTGTCCATGTTGGATGAATCTTTCCGGGCTCTTGCATCGCTTGCCTTTTTCCTCAGTTGGACAACTCAATAGACGATGGCAAGTAGATCCAATCAAAAAACGCCTTTTCGATACGGGTCCCTCTCTGCCGACAGCATGAGCTTAGGGTCGGGGCCAGGGTAAGCCCGAAAGACGCCATGAGACACATCAGTTTTGCGGTTGAACCCCTTGGGGATTCGTCGGACATGGGCGTTTCACGGTACAGCACAGTGGCGATGACACCCCCCGGCCCGCCACCGCCCAACTTTCGTGTGCGGATGTCCGCATGGCGGATGGGGTGGGATTCGAACCCACGGAGGGCGTGAACCCTCGCCGGTTTTCAAGACCGGTGCTTTCGACCGCTCAGCCACCCATCCGGTGTTACCTTCACATCATTCCACATAGCGCACCGGCCCGGGGGTGGTCCAGCCGTCTCGCCGAAACGTCCCGAACGGTGCGCACGGATTCCGCGGGCGTTCAGGAGGCCGGATTCGGGGGGAGTGGTTTGCCGGTGCACCCCGGCCCTCAGGCTCGCGGGGATGCCCCGCATCGACAGGTTTCGGCCGAAGGCGCGGTTCCCGCTCGCCGGTGCGGTTGCGATTTTCTTTCATGATCTCGCGCGTGTTACCGGCCACCCGGAAAAAGCCCGTCGCACTGGAATCGGCCCGGCGGGAACATCTCCGGGCCCCGTGCGGCGCTTTCGGCCTTTCCGGGCGCGTGCGCCGGATGGCAAAGAACGCACAGGAACGTCCCGGGCCGGGCGAAGCCGCGGCGGCGGAGATAGGAGCCCATGATCGATTTCGACATGCGCGAGCGGGTTCGCATTGGCGTCACCGGGCTGAACAGCGCGGGTAAGACGGTTTTCCTCACGGCCTTGATCCATGCGTTGCGCCAACGTGGTGCCATCGCCGGCGTGTCGGTGGTGCGCGAGGGCCGGCTCAAGGGCGTGGAACGGCTGCCCATGGCCTCCGATGACACGGCCGCGAGCTTTCCCTACGACGCGAATGCGGACGCCCTCACGGGTGCGGATGGTGATCCGCGCTGGCCGCCCAGCACGGATCGGGTCGCCAAAGCCGTGCTCGCGCTGCGTTACCGCTCCGGCAACCAGATCCTGCGCCACCTCGGCGACCGGGCGCTGCGCGTCGAGCTGGTCGACTATCCGGGCGAATGGCTTCTCGATGTGCTCCTCGCCCAGCACGATTTCGCCGCGTGGTCGCGGGCGGTGTTCCAGGAAATGGAGTCGCCGGAGGCGGGCCCGGAGGCAAAGGCGTTCCTCGCCTACGTGAACGACCTCGACCAGGACAGCACCGCGGACGTCGAGGAGAAGGCGCGCACCGCCGCCGAACTCTTCCGCACCTATGTCCGCGCCCGGCGCGACGCCACGGGCCGCGCCAACCGGCTGCACCCGGGCCGCTTCATCCTGCCGGGGCCGGGCATGGATGTGACCATGCCGGCGCTGACCTTCGCGCCGCTGCCGCCACGGCCGAGTGCGGCCGGCGGGTTCGGCGGCTTGAGCCGCCTGCGCGGGCTTGCCGGACCGCGCACGCTCGGGCGCATCATGGCGGCGCGCTTCGACAGCTACCGCGAGACGATTGTCCGGCCATTCTTCGAACGGACCCAGGCGCGCCTGGACCGGCAGGTCGTGCTTATCGATCTGCTGGGCCATCTGGCACGCGATGGGGCGGGCGTGCCGCTGCTCGACGGCGAGTTGCGCGATCTTCAGGAGGCCATGCGCATCGGCCGAACCTGGCTGCCGCGCTGGCTCCTGCCCACGATCGATCGGGTCCTCTACGCCAGCACCAAGGCCGACCTGGTACCGGCCGACCAGCACGACGTTCTCCTCGAGCGCATGCGCAAGGCCGTGGCGAACGCCAGCGAATCCGCCCGTTTCCGGGGCGCCGATACGCGCGTCATGACGCTCGCCGCCCTGGCCGCGACGCGCGACGTCTCGGCACGCGACCGGCCCGACCGCGGTTACGTCGCAGGGCGGCACGCCGACGGCAACGCCTACATGCACTATCCCGGGGAACTCGACCGAGCCCGGCCACCAGTGGACGCGAGCGGGTCCCTGGCTGTGGCGCCGTTCGAGATCGAACGCTTCCAGCCGCCGGCGGGTTTGGGGCGGAACGAATCCTGGCCCCACCGGCGGCTGGACGGGGCGATCGAATACCTGATCGGGGATCGGCTTTCATGACGGCCGCCCGTGGTCCCGACACACGGCCGCTGGACCCGGAAGCGGGCGCGCCCGCCGCAGCGGCCCCCGCACCGGACACCCGGCACATCGACGCCGCCGACGCCGCTCCCGCGGCTCCCGGCGCCGCCGAACCGCTTGCGGCACCCGGCCGGCCGCGGTGGCAACGTTTCGCGTTGGCGGGACTGATCCTGCTCGCGCTCGCGGGCGCGGGGAGCTACGTGGAAACCCTGGTCGCGGTGGTATTCCAACCCGCGGCCGTGACCGAATGGATCGCCGCGGCGGGCACCCTGCTTCTCGGCGCGGCCGCAGTGCTCGCCGCTGCAAAGGAACTCCGCGCGGTACTGCGCTTGCGCCGGCTGGAGGCGATCCGGCGGCGGGCCGAGGCGCTGCTCGACGGCGAGGCTGCCGACGACCCCGCGATCGTCGGCGAACTGCGGGGCATCTACGCCGGCCGTCCGGACGTCGCGCCCGCTCTCCGACACTTCAAGAGCCGCGCCGAAGGGGTTGGCGATGCGGCAAATCAGGTGGCCGCGTTCGACGCCGTGGTGCTCGCTGAACTCGACGACCGCGTCGAGCGCACGGCCGTGGCGGCGGTACGCCGCACGGCGACGGCCACCGCGCTGAGTCCGTTCGCGCTCCTGGACGCCGGCGTCGCGGCCTGGGTGAACCTGCGCCTCATCCGCGACGTGGCGAGCGCCTACGGCGGCCGGCCCGGCGCGGCGGCGACGCTCCGGCTGCTGCGCCTGGCGTTCTGGAACATGCTGGCCGCTGGCGTGTTCGAGAACGCCCAGGACGCCCTGAACGACTTGGTCAGCGAGGGCGTAGCGGGGCGAGTGTCGACCACCATGGCCTCCGCTGTGACCAACGGCCTGCTGACGGCACGCCTGGCGGTCGCGGCGATCGAGGTCTGCCGGCCGGTCCCGCGGCGCACCCGGGCGCGCACCAGTCCGCGGCGGATGGTTCGGCGCGCCCTGTCCGACGGCTTCGCGTCCGGTATGACCGGCAGGCGGGCGAGGGCCGAGGGGCAGCCGGGGGAATAGGCGGGCGTGTTCGTGACCGCGGCACGTGGCGCCGCGTCTTTCGACAAGCTCAGGATGAGGCGCGTACGCCGCGCAGGTCGGCCCTCTTATGCTTATGCGACCGACCGGCGCGCGACCGCCAGGTCGATGGCCTCGGCGATGCGCGCGCCGCCGGCGTCGCCGGGCTCGATCGTGTTGGCGTAGTGCGCGGCCTCGGTGCACACGTTGCGCAGGTCGATGGTGGCCAGCCCGCGCCGGTCGGCTTCCTGGAAGATCACGTCGTTGAACAGCGCAACGCCCGCCGCCGCGCGCGCCGCCATCTCCGGCTCGGGAAAGGCGCCGTTGTAGATGCTGCACGCGATGGCGTCGGCGCCGGTGGCGGAAACGCTGTCGAGCGCACCGGCGTAGGCGGTGCGGAACGCTTCGCGATATTCCCCGAGCCGGGTCAGGAGCGCGCCGAAGCTGGTGCGCCGGGGCGCATCGTCGAGCAGGTGCTGGTGCCCCAGGGCGTCGTTCCCGCCCGCACTGAGAACGACCAGATCACCCGTCCCGGGCGCAGCGGCGCGGACCTGATCCGGCACATCGTCGGCCGCGGCGCCGTCCAGGGCGTAGAGGTGAAGCGCGATTCCGCGGCCGTCGAAGCGCGCGCGGCAGTGGTCGATCACCGCCTTCCCGCCGGGACCGACATAGGCGGCGTTGTCCAGGATGCTGTCGCCAAGCAGGAAAAGCCGCATGGCCCCTCTCACCGGTTCGGCGGCTCAGCTTGCACCCGCCGGCTTCGCCCCGCTGGTCCGGGTGTGCGCCGCCGCATGATGCCGCTCGGCACGGCGGCAGATGCGCTCGACCATGCCTTCCAGCATCAGGGCGTGCGGCGGGCCAAGCTGGTACCAGTAAAGCAGTCCGATGAACCCCGCCGGATGCCAGTGCATCGTCGCGGTCAGGCGGGTGCGGTTCGGACCGGCGGGCGCTAGGTCGAATTCCAGGCCACCGCTGCCGGGCACCACGGCGCGGATCTTGAGGGTCAGGCGCTCGGGCCGCCGGGCGGCGAGCACTTCCCACATGTCGAAACGCTCGCCCGGCTCGGGTTCGGTTCCGGGGCGTCGCCGCCCCGCGGGCCGACCGCCCAGCACCCGGTCGATCCCGCGCCGCAGGTCCCAGACCGCGTTGAGGAAGAAGTAGCCGCTTTCGTGCGTGCCGAAGGCGCACAGCGTTCGCCACAGGGTCTCGGCGTCTACGCGCGCCGTCGCCGAGCGGGCCATGCGCTTGCCGTAAAACGAGATGTCGTGACGTTCGCGGCGCAGGTTGAACGCACCCTCGCGCCAGCGGTCCGTTGCCACGATCTCGGTCTCGCGCTCGAAGGCGCGCCGCACGGCGGCATCGAAAGGCATGGGATCGCGCGGCACGGCCGAACGCAGCGCGCGGTCGTCGGCCGTAAGGTCGTGCTTCATCCCGCCGATCAGCGCCCGCGCCACCGCCGTGGGTGTGGCCGAGACGAAGGCGAGCCAGTAGCTCGACAACTCGGGCGTCATGAACGGCACCGGGATGATGACCCGCTCGGGCCGGCCGAGTTCGCGCGCGATGATGCGCATCATGTCTTCGTAGCTGAGCGGTTCCGGGCCGCCCGTTTCGTAGATCCGGCTTTCCGCCGGCGTCGCCCCCGGCAGGGCGACCAGGTCCGCGAGCAGATCGTCCAGCGCCACCGGCGGCGAGGTCGCGCGAACCCAGCGCGGCGTGACCATGACCGGAAGGTAGGCGGCGAGATCCCGCATGACCTCGAAGGCGACGGACCCTGGCCCGACCACGACCGGCGCGCGCAGCTCGGTGACCGGCACGTGACCGCCGCGCAGGGTCTCTCCCGTGGCCGCGCGCGAGGCGAGGTGGCGCGAGCCCGGCTCGGCCGGCGCCAGCCCGCCCAGGTAGACGATCCGCCCGACCCCGGCGCGCTCGGCCGCGGCGGCGAAGTTTGCCGCCGCGCGGCGCTCCTTTTCGGGGAAGTCGCCGCCCTCGGCCATGCTGTGCACCAGAAAGTAGGCGACGGCGACCCCGTCCAGGGCGGGCGCGAGCGTATCGGGGTCGAGCGCGTCCGCCCGCACCAGCTCGACGTCGGGCCAGCCTTCCGCTTCCATGGGGGAAAGCCGGCGCGCGGCGGCGCGCACACGATGCCCGCGTGCGCGCAGCGCGGGGACGAGATACCGGCCGATGTAGCCGCTCGCCCCAAAGACGAGTACCGTGCCCGATGCGGCTGCGGCCTCCGGCGTGGCGGTTCTTGCGCTCATCGACGGATTCCCCAGTCTACCATTTTCAGCCCGCCGGCCGGTTGCGGCCGCCCCGTTTAACTTTAGGGCCAGCATCCGCTGCGTACAGGGGTAGCACGGGCACACGGGTCTCGTGGCGGAAGGTGCCGGCGGACGCGGGAACGCAGCTTCGATTGCGCTTCCGCCGCGGCTATGGCACATGCCCCATATCGCGGAACACGGGAGAGGATTCGCCGGTCATGCCCGCAGCCGGAACCCGGATGCGCCGTGCCGCGGTCGCGGGCGCGGCCGCGTTGTGCTTCTTGATCGCCATGCCGTCGGCCGCTCCGGCGAAACCCGATTTCCAGACGTGGCTCGAGGCGGTCAAAGCGGATGCACGGGCCGACGGGGTGAGCGCGGCGACGCTGGACAGCGCCTTGAAAGACGTAACGCCCGTGGCGCGCGTCATCGAGCTGGACCGCCACCAGCCCGAATTCATGCGCACCTTCTGGGGATACCTGAACAACCGGGTCACCCCCGAAGTGGTCCAGCGCGGGCGCGACCTGCTGGACAAGCACGACGCCATGCTCGCCCGGATCGCCGGGCGCTACGGTGTGCCCGAGCGCTACCTCGTGGCGTTCTGGGGCATGGAGACGAACTATGGCGCGCATCTGGGCAGCTTCCCCGTGATCGCTTCCCTGGCCACGCTCGCCTACGACGACCGGCGTGCCGCGTTCTTCCGGCGGCAACTCCTGCATGCGCTGCACATCGTCGACGACGGTCACATCGCGCCGCGCCGCATGAAGGGGTCCTGGGCCGGGGCGATGGGGCACATGCAGTTTTTGCCCTCGACCTTCGTCCGGCACGCCGTGGACGCCACCGGCGACGGCCGCAAGGATATCTGGCACACGCTGCGCGATGCCTTCGCATCCGGCGCGAACTATCTGGATTCCCTCGGTTGGAAGGCTGATGAGCGCTGGGGCCGGGAGGTTGTGCTCCCCGAAGACTTCCCCTATGCCCAGGCGCAACTCGACGTGACCAAGCCGTTGAAGGCCTGGGCCGATATGGGCGTCCGGCGCGCGAACGGCGAACCGCTGCCCGTCGTGGACGGCATGAAAGGCGCCATCGTGTTGCCCCAGGGGCACGAGGGGCCTGCGTTCATGGTCTACGACAACTTCCGGGCCATCCTGAGCTGGAACCGCTCGGTGAACTACGCGCTCGCCGTGGGCTACCTCGCAGACCGGCTCATCGGGCTGCCCAGGATCCGGCATGGTCGGGAGCTCAGCACCGAGCCCCTGAAGCGCGCGGAGCTGGTGACCCTGCAGAGCCGCCTGAACGAGCTGGGCTTCGACGCGGGCGCCGAAGACGGGATCCCGGGTCCGCAAACCCGCGCCGCCATCCGGCGCTTCCAGGCTGCCGCCGGGCTGCCCCGGGATGGCCATCCGACACCGGCGCTGCTGAAGAAGCTCCGGGCGTACGCCCAGCGGGCGCAGGGTAGCGGCTGAGCGCGCGGACGCGTGTTGCGCGGGGTCGCCGGGCGGGCTATCGTTCCGGCGGACATGGCGCGAAATCCCGGCCGCGCCGTCGGACGCGGAATGCGAGGAGTGGGCCAGACCGTGCGCTTTGCCGGCTTTTGCATCGGGCTCGCGGGTTTTGTTCTCGCCGGCTGCGGGGCCCAGGTCGCCACGCGAACCGAAGGCCCTACGGCGTCACAGCCGGAAATCGGCCGATATAAACTGGGCCAGCCGTACGAAGTCGGTGGCGAGTGGTACCACCCGAAGGCCGACTACGATTACGCGGAGACGGGGATCGCGTCGTGGTACGGACCCAAGTTCCACGGCAAGACCACGGCCAACGGCGAGACCTTCAACCAGAACGCCCTGACGGCGGCGCACCGCACCCTGCCGCTTCCCAGCATGGTGCGCGTGACGAACCTGGAGAACGGGCGGCAGCTCAAGGTTCGCGTCAACGACCGCGGCCCCTACGCGCGGGGCCGCATCATCGACGTCTCGGCACGTGCGGCGGAACTCCTCGGGTTCAAGGCCGACGGCACCGCGAAGGTGCGGGTGTCCATCGTCGCGGACGAGAGCCGGCGACTGGCGGCGCTCGCGAAGGGAAAGGCGAGCGGGCCGGCGCCCAGGGCGGCGCCGACCAAAGCCGTGAGCCGGAATGGCCTGACGGGCGACGCGGACAGCCAAGCGACGGGCGACGGCGCCGCCGACCGGAGCCGGCGGGTGCGCTGGTCTGGCGGCGGGGGTAGCGACATCCCCCGGACCACGGGTGAGGTTACCGTGGTCAGCGTCGCGGCAGAGCCGCAGATCTACATCCAGGCTGGGGCCTTCGTGGAATACGCCAATGCCCGGCGGCTCAGCACAAAGCTCGCGGAATTCGCACCCACGCGCATCGAACCGGCTTCGGTCAACGACCGGCGTTTCTACCGCGTCCGGCTCGGGCCGGTGCCGGACGCCGAGGAAGCGGACGCCCTCCTCGCCAGCCTGGCCGACCAGGGGCACGCGGAAGCCGAAGTGGTGGTGGACTGACGCGCCCGCCCCATGACGTATTTCTGCCGCATTGCCGTCCTGTTACGGACTTCTCCCTGTTCACGGGGCAAACGGACGTGTATGAACTCGCAGGGTTCGATGCGAACGGGTAAGCGTTTGTGATGATGCGATCTCGCTTTCTGAGCTTTCTTGTGCTGGCGGGCATGCTTTGCCTCGGCAGTACGGCCGCTGCGCAGGCGATCGAGACGCCCGCCGACGAGGCCATCCTGATGGATTACCAAACGGGTCAGGTGCTCTTCGCCAAGAACGCAGAGCGCCCCACACCCCCCGCCTCGATGACCAAAATCATGACGGCCTATCTGGTCTTCGAACGTCTGAAGGACGGCCGGCTCTCGCTGGATGATACCTTCGTGGTGTCCAAGAAGGCGTGGCAGAAGGGCGGCTCCAAGATGTTCGTGGAGGTGGGCAACGAGGTGTCGGTGGAGGACCTGCTGCGCGGCGTGATCGTGCAGTCGGGCAACGACGCCTCGATCGTGCTCGCCGAGGGGATCGCCGGGACCGAGTCGGCGTTCGCGGACATGATGAATGCCAAGGCGCGTGAGCTTGGTCTGGACGAGACGACGTTCCGCAATTCCACGGGCTGGCCGCACCCCGAGCACCGCACCTCCGCGCAAGACCTCGCCAAGCTTTCGCGCGCGCTGATCCGCAAGTTTCCCCAATACTACCATTTCTTTGCCGAGCGGGAATTCACCTGGAATGACATCCGGCAATTCAACCGCAACCCGCTGCTCACCCGGAACATGGGGGTGGACGGCATCAAGACCGGCCACACCCAAAAGGCGGGTTATGGGCTGACCGCATCAGCCAAACGCAAGGAGCGCCGGCTGGTCCTGGTGGTGAACGGTCTGAACTCGACCGAGCAACGTGCGCAGGAATCGGCGCGTCTGCTCGAATGGGGCTTTCGGGAATTCGACAACTACACGCTCTTCGAAGGTGGCGAGACGGTCGAGCGCGCATCGGTGTGGCTCGGCGAGAAGGACCGCGTTCCGCTGGTTATCGAGAAGCCGCTGACTCTCACGCTCAAGCGCGACAACGTCGACGACATGACCGTGAAGGTGACCTACGAGAGCCCGATTCCGGCGCCCATCGAATCGGGCGAGCGTCTGGCCACCCTGCACGTTGACGGACCGGCGCTGGAAAAGCGCGAGGTGCCGCTGGTGGCGGGTAGCCATGTCGCCCAGCTCGGTCCCGTGGGGCGCATCGTCTCCGGCGTCGAATTCCTGATTTTCGGCGCGCCGTGATGGCCGAGGCAGACGTCCCGACCGGCGGCGGCGCGGGCCGCGGCTGGTTCATTACCCTGGAAGGCGGCGAGGGCGCGGGCAAGACGACCCAGCTTTGCAGCCTTGCAAACGCGCTGGGCGAGACGGGCTGCGAGGTGGTAACGACACGCGAGCCGGGCGGAAGTCCAGGCGCCGAGCGCGTGCGGTCGGTGCTCATTGACCCCGAGGCGGCGCTGACGCCGTTGTGCGAGGCCATGCTGCACGCGGGCGCGCGCCACGATCACCTGACCAATACCATTCGACCGGCGCTGGCACGCGGTGCCTGTGTCCTCTGCGACCGCTTCACCGACTCCACGCGGGCCTACCAGGGCTTCGGCCTGGGACTTGCCGAGTCCACGGTGGACACCTTGGAGGAACTCGTCGTGGCCGAGACCATGCCCGATCTCACGTTGATCCTCGACGTGCCGGTCGATGTTGGGCTCGAACGGGCGCGCGGGCGTGGGATCCACGACCGCTACGAGGCCATGGCTTTCGCATTCCACGAGCACCTGCGCGCCGGATACCGCGCCATCGCCGCGCGCGCGCCGGCGCGGTGCGCAGTTGTCGACGCCAACCGACCGGCCGAGGTCGTTCAGACGGACGTTCGCCGGATCGTGCGGGAGCGGCTCGGGATCGCGCTATGACGCCGGGGAGTCAGACGGCCGCGGGGCAGCCGCCAAGCGTGCCGCACCCGCGGACGAGCGAGGGGATCGACGGCCAGGACGCGGCGGCAGCGACCCTGCGCCGGGCTTGGGATTCGGGCCGCCTGCCGCACGCTTGGTTGCTTACCGGCGCGCGCGGCATCGGCAAGGCAACGCTGGCATATCGCTTCGCCACGTTCGTCCTGGCCGGGCCGGCGAACCCGCCGGGCGGGCTGTTCGGCGATGCGCCGGCCGATCTCACGCCGGACACGAACGCGTCGGCGGCACATCAAATTGCTGCAGGTAGCCATCCGGATCTCTTCGTCCTGGAGCCGGGCCGGGTCAATCCGGACACCAACAAGGTCAGCCACGAGATCCTCGCCGGGCACGTCGGGCAGGCGGTCCAGTTCTGCTTCATGACCCCGGCGGCGGCGCCCTGGCGCGTGGTGATCGTGGACCCGGCGGACGCCATGAACACCACCGCCGCGAACAGGCTGCTCAAGGTTCTGGAAGAGCCGCCACGTCAGGCCCTGCTGCTCCTGATCAGCCATCAGCCGGCGCGCCTGCTGCCGACCATCCGCTCGCGCTGCGCCCGCCTGGCCATGCCGGTGCTCGCGGACGCCACGGTGGAAGGGCATCTGACGCGCTTCCGCCCCGATCTGGCTGAAAGCGACGCCCACGCCCTGGCCCGGCTCGCGGAGGGCAGCATCGGCCGCGCCCTGGCGCTGGCGGCGGCCGGCGGGCTGGACCTCTACCGCGAAATGCTTGGCCTCATGGATGCGATGCCGCGGCCAGAACCGGCAACGCTGCACGGCTTCGCCGACAAGCTGGGGCAGGGCGGCGAGGCGGGGACGTTCCGCCTGGGCGGCGATCTGCTGGCGTGGTGGCTCGCCCGCCTGACCCGCGCGACGGCGACCGGCAGTGCCCCGGCGCCCGTCGTGGCCGGGGAGTCGGATGTGATGCAGCGCCTGGCGCAGCGGGCCCCGCTTGAACGGTGGCTCGACCTGTGGGACAAGACGATCCGCCTGCTAAACGAGGCCGAACAGCGCAGCTACGATCGCAAGCAGGTCGTCCTGACCGTTTTCCTGGAGATCGAGGCGCTCGCGGGCTGACCCGTTTGACCCCGGGAAGCTCGGGGCGCGCCGCCAGCGCCGAGGAGACAGCATGTCCGGTGGCGAGCATACGGAAACCACACCGTACTACGTCACGACGCCGATCTATTACGTCAACGACAACCCGCACATCGGGCACGTCTACACGACGCTGGCCTGCGATGTGCTCGCACGTTTCATGCGCCTGGACGGCCGCCGGGTGAAGTTCCTGACCGGCACGGACGAGCACGGCCAGAAGGTCGAGCGCTCGGCCCGGGCGCGCGGTATGGATCCGCAGGCGTTCACCGACTCCATTTCCCAAAACTTCCGCAAGCTCTCCAACGCCTGGGACTTCTCCAACGATGATTTCATCCGCACCACCGAGGATCGCCACGTCCGCGCGTGTAAGGACCTGTGGCGCCGGCTCGCGGATGCGGGGCAGATTTACCTGGACAAATACGCCGGCTGGTATGCCGTGCGCGATGAGGCGTTCCACGGCGAGGACGAACTGACCACGGGCGCAGACGGGAACAAATACGCACCGTCCGGTGCCCAGGTCGACTGGGTCGAGGAGCCCAGCTATTTCTTCCGGCTGTCGGCGTGGCAGGATCGCCTGCTTGAATTCTACGAGGCCAATCCGGATTTCATCGGCCCGGAGGCCCGGCGTAACGAGGTGATGAGCTTCGTCCGCGGCGGGCTGCGGGACCTGTCGGTCTCGCGCACGACCTTCGCCTGGGGCATCCCCGTCCCGGACGATCCGGACCACATCATGTACGTCTGGCTGGACGCGCTGACCAACTACCTCACGGCCGTCGGTTATCCGGACACGAACGCCGAGGAATATCGCGCATTCTGGCCGGCCAACCTGCACATGGTCGGCAAGGACATCCTGCGCTTCCACGCGGTATATTGGCCGGCGTTCCTGCTCGCCGCGGGCATCGAACCGCCCCACCGCGTCTACGCGCACGGCTGGTGGACGGTCGAGGGCCAGAAGATGTCCAAATCGCTGGGCAATGTCATCGACCCCTACACGCCGGTGGACACCTACGGGCTCGATCAGACGCGGTACTTCATGCTGCGCGAAGTGCCGTTCGGCAACGACGGCGACTTTTCGCACCGCGCCATGGTCAACCGGATCAACAACGATTTGGCCAACGACTTCGGCAACCTGGCGCAGCGCTCACTGTCGATGATCTACAAGAACTGCGGCGGCGCCATTCCCGGGCCGGATGCCTACACCGAAGCGGATCGCGCCATGCTGGACTCGGTCGACGGGCTGCTTGCACGGATCCGGCCGGAGATCGAGCGCCAGGCGTTCAACCGCGCGCTGGAGGCCATCTGGGATGTGGTCGCGCAGGCCAACCGCTACGTCGACGAGATGGCGCCCTGGGCGCTGCGCAAGACCGACACGGTGCGCATGGGAACGGTGCTTTACGTGCTGGCCGAGGTGGTGCGCCAGCTCGCCATTATCACCCAGCCGTTCATGACCAAGGGCCCGGCGGCTTTGCTCGACCAGATCCAGCAGCCGCAGGATGCGCGCGATTTCGCTGCGCTGGCCACACGCCTGGAGCCGGACCGCGCGATTCGGAAGCCGCAGGGCGTATTCCCGCGCTATGTCGAGAGCGAGGGGTTGTGATGATCGTCGACAGCCACTGTCACCTGGACATGATCGCCGAGCGCGACGACCTCGACGCCGTCGTCGCGCGCGCCCGCGAGGCCGGGGTCGCCACCATGCTGACGATCTCGACCAAGCTGTCCAACGTCGATCGCATCCGCGGCATCGCCGAGCACTATGACGATGTCTGGGCGGCCGTGGGCGTGCACCCGCACGAGGCCGGCAACGAGGGCCAGACCGTGCCCGACGCCGTGGTCGCGGCGGCGCAGCACCCGCGTGTCATTGCGATCGGCGAGAGCGGGCTCGACTACCACTACCACTTCGCCTCCAAGTCGGCGCAGCGGGCGAACTTCCGGGCGCACATCCAGGCGGCACAGCAGACGGGCCTGCCGCTCGTCGTGCATGCGCGTGAGGCGGACGACGAGGTCGCCGAGATCCTGCGCGAGGAGCACGCCAACGGCGGCCATTTCGGCTGCATTATGCACTGCTTTTCGTCCGGACGAGACCTCGCAATGGCGGCGCTCGATCTGGGCTTTCACATCTCCTTCTCGGGCATCGTGACGTTCAAAAAATCCCAGGCGCTGCGCGACATCGCCAAGGAAGTGCCCGACGACAAGCTCTTGATCGAGACCGACGCGCCGTACCTCGCACCGCAGCCGAAGCGCGGCAAGCCCAACGAGCCGAGTTACGTCCGCTACACCTGCGAACATCTGGCGGAAACGCTGGGCACGGCACCCGAAGAACTGGCAGAACGCACCACGGCCAACTTCTTCGCGCTGTTCGACCGCGCCGAGCGGCCCGCGGCGGCCGTCGCCTGATCCGCGCGGGGAGGGCAGGTTGGCCGTTACGGTCACCATCCTGGGCTGCGGCGGTTCCGGCGGTGTGCCGCTGGTGAGCGGCGTGTGGGGCAACTGTGACCCGAACGAACCGCGCAACCGCCGGCGCCGACCGGCGTTGCTGGTTGAGGATGGCGAACACACACTCCTGGTCGACGCTGGGCCGGATCTGCGCATGCAGTTGTTGGACGCAGGTGCGACCAACATCGATGCGGTGCTGTTCACGCATGCCCACGCCGACCACTGCCACGGCCTGGACGACCTGCGCCCGCTGGTCTACGCGCGCCAGACGCCCATTCCAGCGTACTCGGATGCGCACACCCTGGACGAGCTGCGCACGCGCTTCGCCTACGCGTTCGAGACCGCGCGCAATCCGGAATCCTTCTATAGCGCGTTGATGCAGGACCATGTGATCGAGCCCGGCGTGCCGTTCACGGCGGCCGGTTTCACATGCACCGCGTTCAAGCAGGATCACGGGCCCATTCCGACCCTAGGATTCCGTATCGGCCCTGTGGGATACTCCCCAGACGCGGTGGCGATCGGCGAGGCGGGGTTCGCCGCGCTTGAGGGTGTCCAGCTCTGGGTCGTGGACTGCCTGCGCTACGCGCCGCATCCCACGCACGCGCACTTCGCGCGGACGCTGTCGTGGATCGACCGGGTCAGGCCGGCGCGCGCGGTCTTCACGCACATGAACCAGAGCCTGGATTACAACGAGGTCGCCGGGCATTGTCCGCCCGGCGTGGAGCCGGGCTATGACGGTATGGTGATTACGCTGCCGGATGCGCCATGACCCGTGACGCGCCGATCGCCGCCGTCATCGCCGTGGTGGCGCTCGGGCGATCCGTGCTGCTGGTCCGCCGGTGGCGGGCGCCCAACGCCGCTGCCTGGGGCTTTCCGGGCGGCAAGATCCGGCCCGGTGAAGGCCATGCCGAAGCCGCGCGCCGCGAACTCTTCGAGGAAACCGGCGTGACAGCCGAGCCGCTGGGCGCGTTTGCGGCTGCGGACGTGGTTGGCGCCGATACGCATTACGTTCTTGTGGCCGTGCGGATGCGCTACCGATCAGGCGAACCCGTGGCCGGCGACGACGCGGACGAAGCGGGCTGGTTCCAACTCGAAGCGATGCCCGCACCACTTTTGCCGGACGTGGCGCGCATTGCGGCAGAGGCCGTCGCCAAGGCGGAACCGGACGGCGCGGAATAAAACGCGCGGTGCTGCCGTGGCGACCCCGTTAAGCTATTGCGTTTGCACCCCTTTTTGCCCGCTTCGATTTTCCATAATATGTATTATGCGCGAATTATGTCTTGGTGATCGGTATGTTCAGAGCGTCATCTGAAGAGCGAATGCAGCATGGCTGTGGCTGAACCACGACATCATGGACGCGGCCTCCGGCTTGCCATCGCGTTTGTCTGCGCCTAGCATGCGCCCCACGGCCGCGCGAGGCGCGAACCCGTTCGCGCGGCGACCCCGCCACGGCGATCGAAACACCCGATATGACCCCCGATTCCAATACGCTTTCCGAGGAATCCGAGTTCGACATCGCGAAGGAATTTCTGGCGCGCCACAACATTGACGAGGTCGAGTGCCTCGTCCCCGACCTCGCCGGAATCGCGCGCGGCAAGATCCTGCCCGCCGAGAAGTTCCTCAAGGGGATGCGCGAGCACGGGCTGCGCATTCCCGAGCAGATCTTCATCCAGACCGTCAACGGCGATTACCCGATGGACGATCCGGTCACCAGTCCGGCGACCATCGACGTCTATCTGAAGCCGGACGTGGCAACGATGCGCCGTGTGCCCTGGTATTCCGACCCGACGGCCCAGGTGATCTGCGACGCCCACTACTTCGACGGGGGGCCCGTCGAGATCGCGCCCCGCCAGACCCTCCGGCGTGTGCTCAAGTTGTTCGAGGATCAGGGCTGGCTGCCTTTGATCGCGCCCGAACTCGAGTTTTTCCTGGTGGAGAAGAACACCGATCCGGACTATCCGCTGATCCCGCCGATCGGCCGCTCCGGCCGGCGCGAGACCGCGCGCCAGTCCTACGGCGTTGATGCGGTGAACGAGTTCGATCCGCTGTTTGAGGAGGTCTACGACTTCTGCGAGGCACAGGAGATCGATATCGACACCCTCACCCATGAAGCCGGCGCCGCGCAGATGGAGATGAATTTCAACCACGGCGCCGCGCTCGACCTCGCCGACCAGACCTTCCTGTTCAAGCGCACCGTGCGCGAGACGGCGCTGCGCCACGGCGTCTACGCGACCTTCATGGCCAAGCCCATGGAAAACGAACCGGGCAGCGCCATGCACGTGCACCAGTCGATCCTGGACCGCGCGAGCGAGGTGAACCTGTTCTCCGACACGGACGGGAACAGCACCAAGCAGTTCATGGCCTACATCGGCGGGCTGCAGAAGTATCTGCCCGCGGTGATGCCCCTGCTTGCCCCCAACGTGAATTCCTACCGGCGGCTGATGCGGCACTCGGATGCGCCGATCAACACGCACTGGGGCCTGGACAACCGGACCGTGGGCTTCCGGGTGCCCGTGTCGAGCGCACCGGCCCGGCGCGTGGAGAACCGTTGCGCCGGCGCGGACTGCAATCCCTACCTCGCCATCGCGGCATCCCTGGCGTGTGGCTATCTCGGCATGATCGAGAACCTGGAGCCGACCAAGCCCGTTGAAGGCAGCGGTTACCGCCTGGCGCACACCCTGCCCCGCACGCTTTACGACGCCCTCTACCGGTTTTCGCGCAACGGCGGGCTGAAGCGCGCACTGGGCGAGGACTTCGTGGGCGTGGTCGCGGCCGTGAAGGACGCGGAGTTGGACGCGTACCAGCGCGTCATCAGCTCCTGGGAGCGCGAGCACCTGCTGCTCAACGTCTGAGGCACGCCCGGGCGACACGAGGAGCCGAGGAGACATGCGCCGGGTCACCGTCGCCGCCGTCCAGATGCCTTGCGAGGCCGATACGGAGGCCAACGTCGCGCGCGCGGAAGCGATGATCCGCCGGGCGGCCCACGACGCGGGCGCGCAGGTCGTCCTCGTTCAGGAACTCTTCGAGATGCCCTACCCCGGCAAAGCCGAAGAGCCCGAAACCTACGCCCGCGCCCGGCCGGCCGAGGGCCACCCGGTGCTTGAAAGCATGCAGCGCCTGGCGGCAGAGCTGGGCGTGGTGCTGCCCGTGTCCTTCTTCGAGCGCGCCAACAACGCGTACTACAACGCGCTGGCGATGCTGGACGCCGACGGGCGCAACCTGGGCGTCTATCGGAAGAGTCACATCCCCGACGGCCCCGGCTATTCGGAGAAGGTCTATTTCAACCCAGGTGACACCGGGTTCATCGCCTTCGACACCCGCTTCGGCCGGCTCGGCGCGGCGATTTGCTGGGACCAGTGGTTCCCCGAGTGCGCACGGGCGATGGCGCTTCAGGGTGCCGAGATCCTGTTCTATCCCACGGCGATCGGCAGCGAACCGCAGGACCCCACGATCGACAGCCGGGGCGCGTGGCAGCGCGTCATGCAGGGGCACGCCGTTGCCAACGCCATGCCCGTCGTGGCGGCTAACCGCGTGGGTGCCGAACACAGCACCGCCTGGACCGTGACCTTCTACGGCCGCTCCTTCATCGCGGACAACAGCGGCGCGATTCTTGCCCAGGCTGGCGAGAACGACGCTGAGATCGTCAGCGCCACCTTCGACCTGGACGATCTCGCGACACAGCGGGCCGCCTGGGGGCTGTTCCGCGACCGCCGCCCGGACCTGTACGGCCCGCTACTCACCCAGGACGGCCGCACACGCCGGAACTGAAGCCGTCCGACGCGCCAGCACCCGGCCCGCTCATCTCATTTGCTGCAACATGACGAGGGCGCCCAGCGCCAGCAGCAGGGTGACGATTCCCGCCGCATACACGCCCCAGCCGGGCCCACCCGAACGTGCCGGGCCACCGGCAGCTTTTGAGGACGCCGGGGTGCGCCCACCCGCAGTGCGCTGCCCGCTTCCGGCGCCGCGCGCCTTTGCCCCGCCCACGCGTTGCATCATGCTCTGGACCCGCTTCGGCGAAAGCGGACTGCCGTCCGGCTCCGTCAACCCATGATAGGTGTACAACCAGTGCGCCAAATCCTCCGCCTTGGCGCCCTTTTTCCGGCGCGCGGCGAGCTGGGGGTAGAGTTTTCGGATATCCGCTTCCTTGACCGGTCGCATCGGGCACACACTAGACCTTTGCGCGCCCCAGGGGTCAATGCCGTCGTATTCGCACCGTTGCCACGGATACGCGCCGCTGGTCGCCCCTGCCCGGCCCTCGTGGCGCCACCTGCCGCTCCCGGCATGGGATCCGGCCAAGTGTCGCAGATCGCGACAGGCGACTGCGACGCCGCTGTCACGAAACGAGACGGACCTGCCCGACAAGGCGTTTTCAGCATGTTCAGAATGTCCCGCCGCGGGACCACGCCAAACCGGCGGCAAACCGCGCGTCCTGGGGTGGCCCGTCCGTGAGGCAACCGGCTTGGGCCGCGAGCCTGGCACGCGGGTTGCTGTCTCCCTGGCGTGCGCGAACCGACGGTCCGCGCACCAAGGCGCAACGATCAATCCACGACCGGGGAGACGCGCTCGTGAGTCTGCAAACCACCCGCGATGTTCAGGTGCTCGGCATCGATGCCGGCGGCACCATGACGGACACCTTTTTTGTCGACCGCGATGGCGAATTCGCCGTCGGCAAGGCCCAGACGACACCCAAGGACGAATCCCACGGCCTTCTGGAGTCGAGCAGCGATGCCCTGAGCCACTGGGGCATGGACCTCCAGGGCGCGTTCAAGACCCTGCGTACCGGCGTGTACTCCGGCACGGCCATGCTCAACCGTGTGGTCCAGCGACAGGGCCTGGAGTGCGGCCTGATCGTCAATGCGGGTATGGAGGACTTCCACCGTATGGGGCGGGCGATCCAGAGCTATCTCGGCTATGCCTACGAGGATCGCATTCACCTGAACACGCACCGCTACGACCCGCCCCTCGTGCCGCGTGATCGGACCCGCGGCGTGATCGAGCGGGTGGACATGATGGGGACCGTGGTCATCCCCCTGCGCGAGGAGACGGCCCGACGGGCGGCGAAGGAGCTGATCGCCAAGGGCGTCGCAGGCATCGTCATCAGCCTCCTCCACTCCTACAAGAATCCGGACAACGAGCGCCGGGTGCGCGACATTGTCGAGGAGGAGGTGGCCGCGGCCGGGGCGAACATTCCCGTCTTTGCCTCGGCGGACTATTACCCGGTGCGCAAGGAGAGCCACCGAACCAACACGACCATCCTCGAGGCCTACGCCGCGGAACCCTCGCGCCAGACCCTGGCGCAGATCACCGAGGCCTTCCACGACAAGGGCGCGGGATTCGATTTCCGCGTCATGGCCACGCACGGTGGCACGATCTCGCGCAAGGCGCGCGAACTGGCGCGCACCATCGTCTCCGGCCCCATCGGCGGGGTCATCGGTGCCAAGTACCTGGGCGAGAGCCTCGGCTACAAGAACATCGTGTGCTCCGACATCGGCGGCACGTCGTTCGACCTGTCGCTGATCACGCAGGGCAACCTGGTTATACGCAACGACCCGGACATGGCCCGGCTGGTCCTGTCGCTGCCGCTGGTCGCACTGGACTCTGTGGGCGCGGGCGCGGGCAGTTTCGTCCGCCTCGATCCCTACACGCACGCCATCCAGCTCGGCCCGGACAGCGCCGGCTACCGTGTGGGCGTGTGCTGGCCGGAAAGCGGCATCGAAACGGTCACCATCTCCGACTGTCACCTGGTACTCGGGTACATCAATCCGGACAACTTCCTGGGCGGACAGGTCAAGCTGGACCGGCAGCGTGCCATGGACGCGGTGCGCACACAGGTCGCCGAGCCTCTTGGCCTGTCGGTCGAGGACGCCGCGGCCGGCGTAATCGAACTGATGGACCAGGACCTGCGCGATCACATGAAATCGATGATCTCCGCCAAGGGCTACAGCCCGGCGAGCTTCACCTGCTTCTCCTACGGCGGCGCGGGTCCGGTGCATTGCTACGGCTACACCGAGGGCCTGGGCTTCGAGGACGTCGTGGTACCCGCGTGGGCCGCCGGTTTCTCCGCTTTTGGCTGCGCCGCCGCGGATTTCGAATACCGCTACGACAAGAGCCTCGACGTCAACGTGCCGCCCGACGCCGACGAAGCGGCCAAGGCCGAGGCGGCTGCGCAGCTCCAGAACGCCTGGGCCGAGCTGAGCGAGAGCGTGCTCATCGAGTTCGAGGCCAACGGCTTCGACCGCAAGGACGTTACCCTCCAGCCCGCCTTCCGCATGCAGTACCGTGGGCAACTCAACGACCTGGAGATCGATTCGCCGATCCAGACGGCCCAGGGCGCGCGCGACTGGGAGCGCGTCGTGGACGCCTTCAACGACGCCTATGCCCAGGTCTACGCCGCGTCGGCGCGCTCGCAGGAACTGGGTTATTCGGTTACCTCGGCGATCATGCGCGGCTCCGTGGACATCTCCAAGCCGCGGATTCCGCGCGAGGAGATCCAGGGCGAGACCCCGCCGGCTGAAGCCTATCTCGGCACGCGCAAGTTCTACCGCAAGCGCACCTGGCTCGACGCGCGGCTGTTCCACATGGAGAGCCTGGTCCCCGGCAACCGGATCGTCGGTCCGGCCATCATCGAGTCCGACGCGACCACCTTCGTCGTCCCCGACGGCTTCGAGACCTGGCTGGACGACCACCGGCTGTTCCACCTGAAGGAACTCTAGCGCCGGCACAAAGGCAAAAACGCCCATTGAGCACGAAAAGCTGGGAGAGCGACCCCATGAAGGACGACGTCAAGGCCGGCGAAGGCATCGTTCGCGGCGGCGAAAGCCTGCAGGCGCACCGCCACCGCGTCCTGGAGAGTACCCGGACCACCGGGCACTACGCGGGCCTGCGCTACTGCGAGCTGCGCGAGCGCGACCCCATCCACTACAACAAGCTGTTCTCACGACTGCGCGCGGGCGTGGTCGACGCGCGCGAGACGGCGAAGAAGATTGCCGCCTCGCCCATCGTGGAGCAGGAGGGCGAACTCTGCTTCACCCTCTACAACGCCGCGGGCGACTGCGTGCTCACCTCGACCGGGATCATCATCCACGTCGGGACGATGGGCGCGGCGATCAAATACATGATCGAAAACGGCTGGGAAGAGAACCCGGGCGTCGAGCCGGGCGACATCTTCTGCAACAACGACTGCCTGACGGGCAACGTCCACCCCTGCGACATCCACACGATCGTGCCCATCTTCTGGGACGGCAAGCTGATCGGCTGGGTGGGCGGGGTCACCCACGTCATCGACACCGGCGCGGTGGGCCCGGGCTCCATGACCACGGGCCAGGTCCAGCGCTTTGGCGACGGCTATCAGATCACCTGCCGCAAGATCGGCGAGAACGACCAGCTTTACCGCGACTGGCTTCACGAGAGCCAGCGTATGGTGCGCACGACGCGTTTCTGGATGCTGGACGAGCGCACGCGCATCGCCGGCTGCCACATGATCCGGGATCTGGTTGAGGAACTGATCGAGGAGGAGGGCATCGAGGCCTACTGGCACTTCGCCTACGAGGCGATCGAGCACGGTCGCTTGGGCCTGCGCAACCGCCTCAAGGCGATGACCATTCCGGGCAAGTACCGGCAGGTGGGTTTCGTCGACGTGCCCTACGACCACCCGGACGTGCGCGTGCCCTCGGACTTCGCCGAGGTGGACAGCATCATGCACACGCCCTCGGAGATCGAGATCCGCGGCGACGGGAGCTGGCGCCTCGATTTCGAGGGCAGCAGCCGATGGGGCTGGCACACCTACAACGCCCACCAGGTCAGCTTCACCTCGGGCATCTGGGTCATGATGACCCAGACGGTGATTCCCACCGAGTTGATCAACGATGGCGCCGCCTACGGCACCGAGTTCCGGCTGCCCAAGGGCACCTGGATGAACCCGGACGACCGCCGCGTGGCCTTCGCCTACGCCTGGCACTTCCTGGTGTCTTCCTGGACCGCGCTATGGCGCGGGCTCAGCCGGGCCTACTTCGGCCGCGGTTTCCTCGAGGAGGTCAACGCGGGCAACGCCAACACGTCGAACTGGCTCCAGGGCGGCGGCTTCAATCAGTATGACGAGATCCACGCGGTGAACTCCTTCGAGTCCGCGGCGGAAGGTGTCGGAGCCTCGGCGGTGAAGGACGGTATCGACCACGCCGCGGCGATCTGGAACCCCGAGGGCGACATGGGCGACATGGAGATCTGGGAGCTTGCCGAGCCCCTGATCTACCTGGGCCGCAACGTCAAGACGAACTCCGGCGGCTACGGCAAGTACCGCGGCGGCTGCGGCTTCGAAAGCCTGCGCATGGTCTGGAATGCCAAGGACTGGACCATGTTTTTTATGGGCAACGGCCACATGGTCTCAGACTGGGGCCTGATGGGTGGCTATCCTTCGGCCGCGGGGTACCGCTTCGCCGCGCACGAGACCGACCTGAAGGCGCGCATCGCCGATGGCGCGCCCCTGCCCATGGGGGGCGACACCGACCCGGACAACCCTGAACTGGAGGACCGGATCGCAGCCACGGCGGAGGTCAAGCGCGACAAGCAGGCCATCACCACCGAGGAGATGTTCGCCGACTATGATCTCTACCTGAACTATCTCCGCGGTGGGCCGGGCTTCGGCGATCCCATCGAGCGCGATCCCGAAGCGGCGGTCGCGGACATCAACGGCGGCTATGTGCTGCCCCGCTTTGCCGAACGCGTGTACGGCGTCGTCGTCCGCGAGGCGGCGGACGGCCTCTTCGCCGTGGACAAGGCGGCCACCGACGCCCGCCGGGCGGAGATCCGCAAAGAGCGGCTGGCCAAGGCCCGGCCAACGCGCGAATGGATGCAGACGGAGCGCGAACGCATCCTCAACAAGGAGGGAGCGGGCGATCACGTCAAGCAGATGTTCGCTTCCTCGTTCCGCCTGGGCCCGCGTTTCCACCGCGAGTTCATGGCGTTCTGGGAGCTGCCGGAAAGCTGGACACTGACCGAAGACGAGCTGGACCGGCCCAGCTACGGCACCCATCACGCCATGGACATCACCGAGCTGCCCGACGTGCACCCGGTGCAACTGGTCGAAGAATAATCCGGCGCGCGGGCGGCCGGGGGTCCGGTCGCCCGCCCTTCCCCACGCGCATTTCGAGGATGGACCGCCATGTCCTATACGCCCAAGAAGATCGAGGAGCTGATCGACGGGACGATCGATCCCGATACGCTGCACACCATGCTCTCCGCGCCCAAGGACCAGGACCGTTTCGTGAAGTACCTCGATATCCTGCAGGCGCGGGTGCCCTGGGACGATCCCATTCTGCTCCCTTACGGACCGCACCTGTACTGTGTGCAGAAGGCGGATACCAAGCAGTGGGTCATCCGCTGCGGTTGTGGCCACGACTTTTGTGACCAAGCAGACAACTGGAAGCTCCATGCGGTGATCAACGTGCGCGACACGCCCGAAGAGCTGGCGGAGTTGTATCCAGAGCTGATGGCGCCAACTTCGACGTGGCAGGTGTTCCGCGAATACTTCTGCCCCAGTTGCGCCACCCTGCACGACGTCGAGGCGCCCACGCCATGGTATCCGGTCATCAAGGACTTCGAGCCGGATATCGCCACCTTCTACCGGGATTGGCTGCACCGGGCGGTGCCCGAACGCGCGTAGGGGCCCTGCCCCAGCGCCGTCGCGCCGAACCGAACAAGGCCCTCATGTCGCGGACGCCGTGACATGAGGGCCACGTTTGTCCGGCCTATCGGCCGCCGCCCCGCGCGTTGGGATCGAGGTCGTAGGCGCGCAACTTGCGATACAGTGTCGACCGGGCGATGCCCAGGCGGCGGGCGGCATCGGCGAGGTTGCCACCGGCCGCGGCGAGGGCGTGGGAGACGGCGGCGCGTTCCTGCGCGCGCAGATCCTCTGGCGGCTCCGCCGTTTCGGGCGCCGTCGCTTGCGCCGCGGCCCCCTGCCCGCCATGGGTGATCTCCGGCGGCAGATCGGCGACCGTAAGCCGGTCATGATCGCGCAGCAGGAGCATGGTTTCGATGACGTTCCGCAACTGGCGGACATTGCCGGGCCAGTCGTAGCGCACCAGGGCGTCCAGAACCTCGGTATCGATCGCCACTGGCGTCTCACCGCGCCGGCGGCACGCGCCGTGGACGAAGGATTCCGCGAGAAGCGCGGCGTCGTCGCCGCGTTCGCGCAGGGGCGGAATACGCAGCCGGGCGACGGAAATACGGTAGAACAGGTCGGCCCGAAAGGCGCCCGCTGCCGCCTGCGCCTGGAGATCGCGGTTGGTCATGGAGATCAAGCGAAGGCTTACGGAAACCGGCTGCGCCGCGCCCACGGGCACGACCAGGCCATCCTCGATCACGCGCAACAATGTGGGCTGAAGATCGAGGGGCATCTCGCCGATCTCGTCCAGACACAGCGTCCCGCCGTCGGCCTGTTCGAATTTGCCCGCACGGCCCTTGTCCGCGGCGCCGGTAAATGCACTGGGCGCATACCCGAACAGCTCCGAAGCGATCAGGTCGCGCGGCAGCGCCGCAGCGTTGACCGGCACCCAGGGACCCGGCCGGATGCCGTCGAAATGTATGGCACGGGCGAAGAGTTCCTTGCCCACACCGGTCTCGCCCTCGATAAGGACGGGCGTGTCGGCTGCGGCGATTTTCTGTGCGCGCGCCAGGCAGCGGCGCATCTGGACGCTGTCGCCGAAGATGTCGGCGAAATGAACGGCCTGGGCGTCCGTCGGCCGGGCGCGCGTGCGCGGGTTCCCCCGGCCTTTCAGCTTGACGATCGCACCCATGGGCGAATCGCCGTCGGCGACCGGCTCGAGGGCCGCGTCCGCCAGTGGCTCGGGCAGACGCTCGGCCCAGCGATCCGGGCGAACCCCCTCCAGATCCACGATCTTCGTGAGCATGGGGACGCCGTCATCCGGTCCGAGAAGGCGCTGGATGCGGTCGCTGGCGTAGATCAGCCGGCCCTCGCGGTCGATCAGCGCGACATCGCCGGACAACTGGTGGCGCTTGCCCAGATAGCGGCGCAGCAGCGTGGCGTGTTCGTCGTTGAGTCGCTGCGCCAGCTCGCTCTCGATGCGCCGCGCCGCTGCAACGGCGAACGCCAGCGCCTGCGGGTGGAAGGTCTCGGCCGGACCCGAAACATCGAGGATGCCCAGCGTGTGCCCGTCAAGCGGATGCTGGACCGGCGCGGCGGCGCAGGTCCACTTCTTGATCTCCCAGCAAAAGTGTTCCGCCGAGTGGATCTGAACCGGCGCGGCCGTGTGCAGCGCGGTGCCGATGGCGTTGGTCCCGATCAGGGCTTCGTCCCATCGGCCGCCGGGCTGAAGGTTGATCTCCCCGGCGTAGCCCATGGTGTCCGTATCGCCCTGTGCATACAGAACAAGGGCATCCGCATCCGCCAGAAGCATGATCGAGCCGGTCTCCGAGAGAAACCGGTGAGCCTCGTTCAAGACGGGCGCGAGGGCGTTATGGCCCAGGGGAAAGCGTCGCCGGGCGCGCTCAAACGCCTCGTTCGGGCTCACCGGCGCCCGGTCCTTCTCAACGGCAACCCGGTCGATGCAGCGTTGCCAGGAGTGCGCCACGATGGGCCGGACCTCGCATACGGGCGCGCCCCCGGCGACAAAGGCCTGCCAGGCCGCCATGACCTGCCGGTCGTTGCTCATGCGTTACACTCCCCGGGACGCCGATTCGTGTTATCGTATATCGCGATTTCCGCAGTCCCACTGAAATCATCGCACAAATATGCCCGTGAATGAACCGGTATCGTACGCGTGATGCCATGACGTTACCGTGATGAGAGGTGGGAATTTTCCCCTGATCGCTGCGAAAATCGCGCGGTGTGACCGATATTTCTTAACGACCCGAGCGCCCGCCGCCTTCACCCGGCAGCCGTATTCACGCACCGCATCGTGCTGGCTGACATTCACCCTGGAAACGTGCTGGCCGGCACCGGCGGACCACACGAAAAACGCCTTGCCTCGATCGCCGTTGAGCGGTTAAACAGAGGATCCACGTTGACCCGTAGCGTATCGGCCTGGGTCGGAAAAGACGCTGCAAACTTCCGCATAATATTCTGATTTTGCGGTTGTGCCGGCGTAGCTCAATCGGTAGAGCAACCGCCTTGTAAGCGGTAGGTTGGGAGTTCGAGTCTCTCCGCCGGCACCATCTGCGCTCCGGCGCGGCCGCGGCGGGACGATCGCGAGCGTCCGCGCCGCACCTCGCCTATTCCGTGTCCGTCAGCGATATCGGAATCATGCTGATCGCCATGGAGCGCTGCTTCTGCCACTCGGCCTCGGTGAGCGGCGTGACCCCCGCGTCCCGAAGGTAGCCGTCGCGCCCCAGGGCGCGCTTGCTGGTCAGCTCGTCCACGTAGTACAGGAAGCCCGGCACGTGGTCGTAGTGCTGCGCCTTGACATAGGCGTACAACGGTTGTGCCGCGGTGTAGCGCCCCTGCGAGATCGCGGCGACTGTGGGTGCGGCGCCGTCGATCTTGATGGGCTGCATCGCCGGCGCGAAACGCTGGTGGTTCGCCAGATCGACGACCGCGAGGGCCTTCGGCTGGTTGCACAGCATGTCGGGCAGATCCGGATCGCTCGCCCGATAGCGCCCGAGCCGGCCGTCGGTGCGCACGCGTGCGCAGGTGCGCAGGCGCTCGTTAATTTCCAGGCGCTGCATGGCGGGCACCTTCTGGCAGCCGGGCCGAATCACGAGGTTCACGAAAGCTTCCCAACTCGGCGCGCTCGCGGAGGGGACGAAGACGTTAATGGGCTCGCTGGGCATATGCGAGGCCACGTCGTCCCAGCTCGTGCGCGTGTTCGGGACGAGACTCGCACCGTCGGCGACGAACTGGCCGACGGCACCGTAGAGCGCCACGCGGGACAGGTTGTCGATGGGGAAATCCCGATGGGCCAACACGGCATACGCCTCGTAGCCGATCTTCGCGCGCACGATCTGTCGAATGCCGTTGTTGCGGCAGCGTGCGCGCTCGGAATCGCTCATCCGCCGCGAGGTCAGCGCGACGTCCGGGAAGCGCGATCCGAGGCCGCCGCAAAAGGTCGCGATCGCAGCGCCCGAGCCCGAGCGGATGACCTTGGGCGGCTGTTGGCGAAAATGCTCGGCGTAGGCTTCGCTCACTTCCGCGGCAAGACCGAAGGCGGCCGCGGAGGTCACCACTTCCAGATGATCCCGGATCTGCTGGGCGTGCGCCGGCACGGCCGCGGTGAGCAGACCGGCTACGAGTAGCCACGCGGAACGCATCGCCGCTTTCCCTCTCCGCCGAGGTCATTCTTCCGGCCATCGCCTAGCACGCGCCATGCGTCGGAATTGTGTCAGTTCCCCGAAAAGCCACGCCGGGACCGGATCGCATCCATTCCTCGCGCGCCCAGGGCTGCGCTACAATTTCCTTCGAGCCGAACGGATCGCGCACCTGCAGCGGGAAAGAAGCGAGGTTCGGAACCGACGGACGGGGTTGGCAATGAACGCGGACGACCTGACGGCGAATGCGCCGGTGCGCACGAACGTGCTCGGGCTATCCGGCTACGGCTTTCACCGGCTGGCCGTCCATATCTGGCCGGCACGCGGCCAGGCGCGACACCCGGACGCGATTTGCGTCCACGGGCTGACGCGCACGGGCCGCGACTTCGACGTTCTTGCCGATGCGTTGAGCGCGCAGCGGAACGTGATCTGTCCGGACGTGGCCGGACGCGGCGCGAGCGACTGGCTGGCCGCACCGGATGCCTATACGAACGCCCAGTACATGGCGGATCTGACCGCCGTCATCGCACACACCGGCGCCGCGACGATCGACTGGGTGGGCACGTCCATGGGCGGCCTTCTGGGCATCATGCTCGCGGCCCAGCCGAACACGCCCATCCGACGCCTCGTGCTCAACGACGTGGGGCCCTTCGTCCCGCGGCGTGCGCTCCTCGCCCTCGCCGACTATGTCGGCGCGGATCCGTACTTCCCGGACTTCGATTCGGCCGTGGCCTATCTCGCAGGGATCCACGCCGGCTTCGGCCATCTGGATAGGCAGCACTGGCGCCACCTCGCCCGGCACACTGTACGACCGGCGGAGAGCGGCGGTTACCGGCTCGCCTACGATCCCGCGATCGGTGCGCCCTTCGCCGACCGCGCAGCGATCGCGGACATCGACCTGTGGCACTTCTGGGATGCCCTGGCCTGTCCGGTCCTGGTCCTGCGCGGCGCCGAGAGCGAGCTGCTCACGGCCGAGACCGTCGCGGAGATGCAGCGCCACGGGCCGGGCGCGGATGCGATCACCATGCCCGGCGCCGGGCACGCCCCGGCCCTTCTGACGCCCGATCAGGTCGAACCGGTGCGCGCCTGGCTGGACGCCTGATAGGGCCGCACGCACCTTACAGGCCGCAGACGCGGCGCGTTTCCCGCGCGATGGTGCGTTCCTCGTCGGTCGGAATGACGAAGACCTTTACGGGACTATCGGCCGCGGAAATAGTGGTCGCATTCGCGGCGTTCGCATCCGCGTCCAGGCGCACGCCGAGCCATTCCGCCTGTGCCGCGATGCGGCGGCGCACCTCGGGTGCGTGCTCGCCGATGCCGGCGGTGAAGACCAGCGTGTCGAGCCCGCCGATCGCCGCCGCAAGCGAGCCCAGTTCCCGTGCCGCCCGGTAGCAGAACAGGGCCACGGCTTCCGCAGCGTTGGGGTCGTCGCTGGCAAGCAACTCGCCCATGTCGTCGGAAATCCCGGAGACGCCGTAAAGGCCGGACTGCTTGTAGACGAGGTCCTGCACCTGCTCGGCCGTCCAGCCCTGCTGCTGCAGGAGATAAAGGATCACACCGGGGTCCAGGTTGCCGCAGCGCTTACCCATGGGCAGGCCGTCGAGCGCGGTGAAGCCCATGGTGGTGGCCACGCTGGCGCGCCCGCGCATGGCGCACATGCTCGCGCCGTGGCCCAGGTGTGCCACGACCACGCGGCCGTCGGCCAGCGACTCTCCCGCATAGGCAGGCAGCGCCTCGGCGATGTAGGCGTAGGAGAGGCCGTGGAAGCCGTACCGTTTCACGCCCTGCTCGGTAAGTCCGCGCGGCAGCGCAAAACGCTGCGCGACCTCCGGCTGGCTGCGGTGAAACGCCGTGTCGAAGCACGCAACCTGCGGAATATCCCCGCTGCGCGCCCAGAGCGCCCGCACCGGCGCGAGATTGTGCGGCTGGTGCAGCGGCGCCAGGGGGACGAGTTCCGCCAGATGCCCCATCACGGTTTCGTCGATGCGCACAGGGCCGTCGTAGCGCGTCCCGCCGTGGACGATCCGGTGGCCCACGGCGCGCGGCGTCACCCCGTCTTTGCGGTCGTGAAGCCATTCCAGGACGCTGTTCAGGACCGCCTTATGGTCGCGTTCGGTGCCCGACAGAACCGTCTCGTCGATGGCGTTGCCCGACGCATCGTCGCCGTGGAAAGCGGGCGTATTGCCGATCCCCTCGACGACGCCGTGGACGTGCAGCGCCAAATCGCCGCCCGCGCCGTCCAGGGTGTAGACACACACCTTCAGGCTCGACGAGCCGGCGTTGATGGTGAGGATTCCATCTCTCATGCCGCGCGCGCTCCGCGTTGCTTGGTATCGAGCATCAGCGCAAGGGCACAGGAGGCCATGCGCGACAAGTCGTCGTCGGCCCGGCTGGTGAGCGCGATGGGAATGCGCGCGCCCAGCACGAGGCCGGCGGCCTTGGCGTTACCCATGTACTCGAGCTGCTTGGCGAGCATGTTCCCCGCCTCCAGATCCGGCGCCACGAGGACATCGGCCTTGCCCGCCACCGGCGAGGTGATCCCCTTCACCCGGGCGGCCTCGACGCTCACCGCGTTGTCAAAGGCGAGCGGGCCGTCCAGCGTGCCGTTGGCGATCTGCCCCCGGTCCGCCATCTTGCACAGCGCCGCGGCGTCCAGGGTGGAGCCCATGCGCGCCGATACGGTCTCCACGGCGGAGAGGATGGCGACCTTGGGATCGTCGATGTCCAGCGCCCGGGCAAGGTCGATCACGTTGCGGATGATATCCGCCTTCACCTCCAGGTCCGGCGCGATGTTGATCGCCGCGTCGGTGATCAGCACGGGCTGGGCGTAACTGGGCACGTCCATGACGAAGGCATGGCTGATGCGCCGCTCCGTGCGCAGCTCGGCGCGTTTGTCCACGACCGCGCCCATGAGTTCGTCGGTGTGCAGCTTACCCTTCATCAGCGCCCGGGCAGCGCCTTCCTTGACCAGCTCGACCGACCGCTGCGCCGCCGCGTGGCTGTGCGCGGTGCTCTCGAGGCGATACGCACCGATATCCACGCCCGCGGCCTCGGCAGCTTCGCGGATCTTCGCTTCCGGCCCGACGAGGACCGGATCAATCAGCCCAGCCTCCGCAGCGGCCGAGGCGCCCAGGAGCGAGGCGCTGTCCACCGGATGCACCACCGCCATGGCCAGCGGTCCGTAGGCCTTGGCGTCGTTGATGAGCCGGCGTAGTTTCGCGCCGCGGTCTTCCAATGTGACATCGGGCAGGTGCACGCGGTTCCGGCGGATCTTCTCGCGCGGTGCGATGACCTCCGCCGTGCCCGACACGACGACGGTACCATCCTGGCGGGTGCAGGTGCAGTCGAAGACGACGCCGGCCCGCGCGGAATCCTTCTCCTTAACCGTCACCTTTACAGTGACAGTGTCGCCGGGACGCACCGGCGCGGTGAAGTGCAGCGACTGGTCCTCATAGATCGTGCCCGGCCCGGGAAGCTGCGTGCCCAGCACCGTGGAGATCAGCGACCCCGTCCACATGCCATGGCCGATGATCTGGTGGAACTGGTCGTCGCGCGCATACTCATGGTCGACGTGTGCCGGGTTCACGTCGCCGGACATCACGGCGAAGAGCTGGATGTCGCGCTCGGTAAGCTGACGGGCCAGGCTCGCGGATTCGCCGACTTCGATCTCGTCGAACGTTCGGTTTTCGATCACGTCGTTCATGGATAAAACCGTCCTTCTGCCGTGGTCGTCAGCTCATGATGTGCATGCCGGCATCGACATAGGCGATGTTGCCGGTCATGCCGCGGGCGGAATCGCTGGCGAGGAAGGCCGCCACGTTGCCCACATCGCCGGTGGTAACGAGGCGGTGTTCCGGCGCCTCCTGACGCGCACGCTCGAGCAGCTCGTCGAAGCGCTGGAGCCCCGACGCGGCCCGGGTTTTCAACGGTCCCGGGGAAAGCGCGTGCACCCGGATGTCCTTCTCACCCAGTTCGGCGGCGAGATAGCGCACGCTGCTCTCCAAGGCCGCTTTGACCGGCCCCATGAGATTGTACGCGGTGACGACACGCTCCGAGCCGTAAAACGTAACCGTTTGCAGGCAACCGCCGTCGGTCATCAGCGGCTCCGCCTGGCGCGCGACGCGAATGAAGGAATGACAGGAGATATCCATCGCCTGCATGAAACCCGCCGCCGAGCAATCGGTCACGCGCGCGTGCAGGTCCGCCTTGGGCGCATACGCGATGGCGTGCAGAACGAAATCGAGCTTGCCCCAGGTCTCGCGGATACGGTCGAAAACGTTCTCGAGCTGCCCCGGCTCACGCACGTCGCATGGCTCGAAGATCCGGGCGTCCAGGTTTTCCGCGAGCGGCGCCACGTGTGGCCGGGCTTTTTCGTTGAGATAGGTCACGGCCAACTCGGCGCCGGCACGGCGGTACGCCTCGGCGCAACCGTACGCGATCGAGTCTTCGTTGGCTATTCCCAGGACAAGGCCCTTCTTGCCCGCTAAATCGACCATTTATGCCTCGCTGACAAAGCTTTCCAACGGATCCCTGCAACCCTCGCCGCAGGGCGCTATACTGCGATGCAGCATAGCGTCCCTTCCGCAGTCGCGAAAGAGCGGAGGTTATGCGAGATGCGTACGTCCTATGCTCCTGAATAACCACTATTTTCTCATGAAGAGCCAAATTTTTGCGGTGCACGCACCTCAACCCTGCCCCCGCCTGGCGAGCGGGAAGGACGGCATCGGCAGCCGGTGGAGATTTAATCAATTGTGAACCTTGCCTGCCTAAACCATGCGGCCGACCGGCCCTCCGGCGTAGGGCCGGGAAAGGCGCCAACCGGATCTTGTTTTGCAACGCAGGGTGAACGCGGCCCCTCCGATGCTTTCAGTGGTTCGACCGGACGCCAGACGCCTCGCGATGCTCGCCGCCATGCTCACCGTGAGCGCACCGATGGCGATGGCACAGCAGGTTACGAAATGCAGCATCAATATGGGAGGCGCAGGTTCCGGAACGACGATGGAGCCGCGGTGCATCACGCGCGATCTTGATTCAAAGTCCGGCATTTCCGTGCGAGCCTGCCCGCAAGCGAAAATCGATGTGGGATACACCGACAACGTATTTCGCGAATCCAGCGACGCGGTGGGTGACGGTTTCGTTCAATTGAGCCCTTCCCTGGAGGTGGACTATCTCGGATTGCGGCATGATCTGGGGATGAACTTCGGGCTAAGCACACGCCGGCAATTTCGTCGGTCCAGTAACAATTTCATCGATTTAAGGGGATCCGCAAACGGAACATGGAGAATCAGTCGAAACACTTCTGTCAATACCATCGCTTCGTTCCGACGTGGTCAGGAGAGCCGTGAAAGTTTGGAGGCGGCCGGAACACGGCGCGAATTGGCAAGCTTTGTCAGAGCGTCGGGAGGTGCCGGAGTTACCTACGCACACGCGGATGGTTTCGTCTCGTTGGGACAAACTATAAGTCACCGACGTTTTCTTTCCGATTCAACGGAATTCGCAACCACCCGCGATAACATTACCTATAAAACCAGTGGATGTGTCGGTCGAACCTTGGCGCGGCGACTCGGCATTGTGCTAATTGGTCGGGGAACCTATGTGGACCGGCTTCCGAACAATGGAGTCACGTCAGCAAACGACAATTATACCGTCAGTGCCCTCGCCAGCTTCGTCTATAGGTATACGGGCATTACGCAACTCGAAATGGGTATGGGCTGGTTGCGGACGGCAACTTTGGGCATGGAAACGCAAGACAAAAATGCCTTCGTCCTCCGTGGTGCCATGAAGTGGCGGGTCACCGATCTAACAACAATCAATACCGGTATTGCCACCCGTGCGAGCCAAACGGGCGTTGGCGGAAGCGGCGTTTTGCTTCAGCGGCGCCAACACATAGGGGTGAGTCACGATCTCCTCCCGCGCGTTCGACTTACAGCAAGCACGCACCTTTCAACCCAAGATGTTCAGGGGGCCGATGCCAACGCCCGCACCTGGTCTGGCGGCCTAAGTGCCGGTTACCAGTTGCATTCGCGCGCTCAGATCATGGGGCGGTACCGACACACGCGCCGCCTTGGCCGCGGCGGACAAGCCAGTTTTGTAACCAACAGTTTCGTCATCTCGTTTGTCGCTGCCTATTGAAACGTTCGACACAGTGGGGTGCCATGGGTTTCCCGGTGCTACGCCGTCGACATGTCTTGAACCAAATAACGGCCGCCATTCTTCTGGCTGGTTGTGGGTTGAATCCCTCGCCCCCGCCGCTGGAGCCAGCACACGGCGCGGATGCAGCCTACAAGTTGGCCGTCGGTGACCGCCTGCGGATCGCGGTTTTCGGCCATCCCAAACACACGGGCGAGTTCCAGATCGACAGCGCCGGCAACATCAACTTCCCGCTTCTGGGAGAGGTGCAAGCAGCCGGCTTTACCGTGGCCCAAGTCCGTCAAAAACTAACAAAAGCACTCAATGAAAATTACATCGTGAACCCCAAACTCAGTGTCGAAGTCCTGACGTACCGACCCTTCTTCATTATGGGTGAAGTCGCTTCGGCCGGACAATACCAATACAAACCAGGTTTGACCGTGCGGCAAGCCATCGCCAAAGCGGGCGGCTTCACACAGCGGGCCGCACGTCAGGAGGTGATCCTGCGCCGGCCGACCGATCAGGGCATGGAGGTCTACACCGCAAACCTGGATTCGAAGATCCGCCCCGGCGATACCATCGAGGTCCAGCGACGGCTTTTCTGACCATCCGTCGATGGGCGTTTACGCGATCGCGCCGCCGCACAGGGTTCCGCGGCCCGAAGCGGCATCGCCTCGGCACGGAAATCGCAAAGATGCATATGGCGGGGCTTCATGTTATAAGGATCCCCTGCGTGGCCTTTCGGGGTACCACGCACTTCAAGGACTTGAACCGTCACGGCGCGCGTCGGCGATCCCCATGAGCTGGCCCACGGACCCCGACACGGACGAGGCACCCACGCCCGCCGCGGCGCGTCCGGCGCGTCCGCCAGCGGACGAAGGTCTGGTTGAGGACGACGAGGAAAGCATTGACCTCGGTCGTTTCGTGGTCGCGCTCCTCAAGCACAAGTGGCTTATTCTGGCGATCATTGCCGTGGTAACGGCGGCAAGCGCATTTTACGCCAGCAATGAACCGCGCCGTTATCGCGCCAGCGCGCAAGTCCTGCTGGACCCGCCGCAACCCGACATTTCGCCCGTCAAAGGGGTCAAGCGCGGCAAGACCGAGATCAATACCGCGAAAGAGGCCGCCCTCGTAAAATCGCGTGAACTCGCGCGCAAAGCAGTCAAGCGGTTGAATCTTCAGAACAATCCACGGTTCGTGAGCAGTGGCGACCGCGCCAACGGCGCGGTCAACCTCATCAAGCGCCAGCTCGCGCAGGCGCTCGAAGATGCGCCCGACAAGGTCGGTGGCGGCACGACCAAGCCCAGCGACGGCGATTCCGGTATAGCCTCGGGCCAGCCTGCCCCGCCCACGTCCGTTCTTGCGCAACGGTATCTCGGCGGCCTGTCCGTCAACATCAACGGCAACACGGGCATCATGCGCGTCACCTATACATCGGGTGATCCGCAATTCGCCGCCACCGCAGCCAACACCACCGCCGAGCTTTACCGGCAGCGCAAGAAAAAGGCCCAGGGACGCGCGGTGCGCGAGGCCAACGCGTGGCTGCGCGAGCGGGTCAACGACGCGCGCGAGAAACTCCTGGAGTCCGAGCAGGCGCTCGAGGATCTTCGCCAGCGCAAGGGACTCACGGAAACGGCCGCGAAGTCGCTGCCGAGCAAGCAGCTCAGCCGTCTCAATGACCGCTTGCTGGATGCAGAAACCGAGGCAAACAAGATCCGAACGCGCTACCAGCAGGCCAAGCGACTCCTTCAGAAAGAAGCGTCTGCGGAGAACATCGGCCAGGTCCTCCAATCGGATCTGATCCAGCGGCTGCGTGTGCAACGCTTAAACTTGAACCAAAAGATCGCGCAGCTCAAGACACGTTACCGGGAAGAGCACCCCAAGATCCAGAACGCGCGTTCGGAACTACGAAATATCAACGACAAGATCCGCAGCGAAGCCAAAGCCATTACGGAGAACTTCAAGTTTAAGCTTGAAGTTCTGCAGGATCGAATCCAGCGACTCAAGGACCAGATCGCGAAGGTCGAAAAGGAAGTCGAGAGACTGCGCAAAGCCGAAGGCAAGGTACGGACACTGGAAAGCGAGGTCCAGGCAAACCGCGACCTGTATCGGACGCTGTTGCAGCGCCTTCAGGAAACCAGCCTGCGCGAGCAGATGAAGCCCGAGGCCGAGGCATCGATCATCAATCGTGCGCAACCGCCGAGCGGGCCTTTTTACCCCAATGAGAAAGTGTTTATCTCGGCCGCGCTGCTGGGCAGTTCGATCCTGGCGTGCGCGCTCGCCATCGGGCTGGAGTTCCTCCGCCGCGGGGTCGGCAGTTTGTCCGAACTGGCATCCGCCGTCGATGTACGGCCATTGGCGGTTCTTCCTCACGAAAAGCCGCCGCGGAAGAGCAGCCTCGTCGAATCCAGCCGCAAGCTCGAGGCCACAACCTATGTGGATGCTGTACGCGGCCTTCGGCAGGTTCTCCTCCTTCGGGAATATGGCGAGCCCTTGCCCTGTCTTCTCGTGACCTCCCCCTGGGCAGGGGATGGCAAGACAACGGTCGCGCATTCCCTCGCCGCCCTTACGCAATCTCTGGGCACAAAATGTCTGGTCGTCGAGTGCCACCGCGGCGAAGGTCACGACCTACTCCGCAGCGATTACGAGGATGGTTGGATCCAGCACCTGGAAGATGGCAAGCCGCTCGCGGATATCGTGCTGACCCATCCCGAAGGCGGCTTCGATTTCCTGCCCGCCGGTCGGTCGACCGAACGCGCCTACGACTTGCAGGCCTCGCAGAATTTCGCCGAGGTTATAAACGGCCTACGCCCGCACTATGACACGATTATCCTGGATGCCCCGTCGCTCCTCGACGACATTCGCATCCTGTCGCACCCGGACCTGTTCGACGACACGCTGCTCCTGCTTCGGGCGAATGTGACACCGGAGACGGCCATCAGCTACGCCTCGCGCCGACTCGCCGAAGCCGGCGTGCGCAACGTGGGCGCTGCCCTTAACATGGTCGACATGCGCGACTACGAGCGGCGCGAGAGCGGCGAGTATCGCGCCACGCTGGATCGACCAGGGCGCAAGCTGCCCCAGCCCAAGCGGCCCCTAACCGCCCGCCTGCTGCCGTTCGTCGGCGGCCTTCTGGCCGTGCTTGGTGCAGCCGCCCTGGTGGCCGAGCGCCTGGTCGGTCTGCCGCCGGGGTAAAACGCGCAAACGCGGCCCATTGCCCACTGGCCGCAACCTCCATCGCGCACCGGTGTCGTCAACTTTTTTCGCGGCGAAGGTGGTGCGCCCGGCAGGGATCGAACCTGCAACCCCGAGCTTAGAAGGCTCGTGCTCTATCCGGTTGAGCTACGGGCGCACATGGCGATGCCGGCTTCAGCGCTTCAGTGGGTCCAGAGACCGAGCCGGCCGTACCGGAAATTGTCCGCATAGGCTTTGGGGCGCACGCGGCGCTCGCGTGGCTCTTCCACGCTATACATGTAGCCTTCGCGCTCACAGTGCCGGATCGCATCCTCTTTGCTGGGGAAACGCAGCCGCACCTGCGTCTGCGTGTCCGAACTCGACGTCCAGCCCATCAGCGGGTCGGGCTCGCGCTTATTTGCCGGTTCGAACTCGAGAATCCAATCCGCCGCCTTGGCGCGACCCGACTGCGTCGCCACTTTCGGCTCTTTGTAGATGCGTGCCTGCATGGTCGGCGTGTTCCACCGGTAAACTGCATCGCCCCGTCCAGGTCCGTCAGATAGCAGGCGCCAAACCGGGTGTCGAGGGCGGCCCATGATCGCGCCGGTACAGGCTTAGGGTTCTTCCGGCTGGGCCGGCGCCGGCGCATGCGCGCCGCCGCGTCCGAGCCAGCGCAGGGCCCGTTGCACGTCGGCGAGCACGAGATAGAGGCAGGGCGTCAGCACGAGCAGGATCGCGGTCGCAAAGAGGATGCCGAAGCCCAGCGAGAGCGCCATCGGAATGAGGAAACGCGCCTGCCGGCTGGTCTCGAAGATCATGGGGGCCAAGCCGCCGAAGGTCGTCAACGTGGTCAGGACGATTGGCCGAAAGCGCCGGGTGCCCGCGCTGTGCATGGCGTCGAACACGGATCTGCCCTCGCGCAGCCGCCGGTTGGCGTAGTCGATCATGACCAGCGAATCGTTCACCACGACGCCGCTCAGCGCGATAATCCCCATGATCGAAATGATGGAGAGGGCAAACCCCATGATAAGGTGCCCGATGATCGCGCCTACGAGACCGAAGGGGATGGCCGCCATGACGATCAGCGGCTGGACGTAGCTGCGCAGCGGAATTGCCAACAGTGCAAAGATAACGAAAAGCGCCCCGGACACGGTGTAGACGAACGAGTTCAAGGCATCCTGCATGGATGCCTGCCGCCCCTCGAAACCGTAGTCCAGCCCCGGGTAGTCGGCCATGAGTCGTGGCAGCATCGCCTCGCGCAGGGTGCTGAGAACCCGGCTGGTCTCGTCGATGGGCGTGACGTTGGCGGTGATCGTGAGGGTACGCCGGCCGTCGCGTCGTGTGATCTCGGTGTAGGCCCGGTCGCGCGTGACGTCGGCCACCTGCGCGAGGGGTACGTCGCCGCCGTCGGGCGTCTGGACCAGCATGTCCTCGAGGTCCTCCATGCCGTCGCGCTCGTCCTCGGGCTTGCGCACCAGCACCGTCACCTCATTCCGCCCGCGCTGCTGCTTGACCGCCTCCAGGCCGTACAGGCTCCCGCGCACCTGACGGCCGATTTCGGCCGCCGTCAGGTCAAGGGCGCGCGCCTCCTCGGTCAGCGTGATGTCGAGCTGCCCCTTGCCCGCACCGGTGCCGTCGTCGACGTCTGCCACGGCCGTCAGCTCGCCCATGCGCCCCGCAAGATCCTTGGCGGCGCGCTCCAGCGTGGCGATGTCGGGATGGTTCAGCTCCACCGACACCGAGGGGCCGCCGCCCGGCCCGCCCTGGCTGCTGTACCGGACATATTCGACACCCGAGACCTGACCCACGCGCTCGCGCCACTTCTCGGTAAACGCCCGGGTCGAGATGGGCCGGACGCCGGGCGGCGTGAGATAGACGCGCACCTCAACGCTGTTGCCTTCGATCATGGCGTAGGTGCCGTCCCCCAGTTTCTCGCCGCCGTTTTCCGCAAGCACGTCTTTTGCGGCCTCGACCAGACGGTCGCGCACCTGCGTCTTGGCGCGATCAGGGGCGCCCTCGGGCAGCGTTGCCGTCGCTTCCGCGACCTCGGATTCCACCTCGGGCATGAGGATGAAGCCCATGCGCCCGCTCACGGGAATGGCGACCATCACGGCCAGCACTGCGACCGCCACGGCCAGCGTGAGGTAACGCGCGCGCATGGCCGCCGTCAGAAACGGGCCGAAGACGTTGTGCGTGAAGCGGTCGAGGCCGTCGGCGAAGCGCCGCTGGAACCCGTGCAGCTTCGCCGCGAGGCCGGTTCGCTGGCGCTCGCGCACGTGCGCCAGGTGGCCGGGCAGGATGAACAACGCCTCGACCCAGGAGATCAGCAGCGCGGTTACGACCACCGAGGGAATGACGATCCAGATCTGCCCGAAGGTGCCCGGAATGAACGCCATGGGCATGAACGCGGCGATGTTGGTGAGAATGGCGAAGGAAATGGGCACGGCGATGTCCCGCGCGCCGAGAACGGCCGCGCGCACCGGCCCCAGCCCCCGCTGCCGGTGCTCGTAAATGTTCTCCCCGGCGACAATCGCATCGTCGACGATGATGCCCAGCGCCAGAATGAAGGCGAACATGCTCACCATGTTGATGGACGCACCCAGCCCGGGCAGGAACAGCAGCGTCCCCAGAAACACGGTGGGCAGGCCCACGGTCACCCAGAACGCCAGCTTGAACTCCAGGAACAGGCTGAGAAGGACCAGGACCAGGCAGAGCCCGATAAAGCCATTTTTGAGCAGCAGGTTCACGCGCTGCTGGTAGATCTTCGCCTTGTCGTCCTGGATGGCCACATCGATCTGGGCCGGCAGGGTCGACAGCGCCTGGGGCAAGACCTCGTGGACGGCGTTGGACACGCCGATGGGCGTCTGCTTGCCCACACGGAACACCTCGATCCCGATGGCCGGCTTGCCGTTGTACTCGGCCCGCGTGTCGCTGTCGGCGAACCCGTCGCGCACCGTAGCAATATCGCCCAGGCGGACGACCGAGCCGGACTCGCTGGAGACCACGGGAATTCGCGCGAATTCGTCCGCCCAGTCCTTGCGTTCCTTGACCTGCACGAGGAGATCGCCGCCGCGCGTCTCAAGGTTGCCGCCCGCGCGATCAAGGGCGGATTCGCGCACGATGCGCGAAATGTCGTCCAGCGTGAGGTCGTAGGCGCGCAGGCTCGCGGTGGGCACGTTGACCATGACACGCAGCTCGCGCGTGCCCTCCAGGCCCACCTGCGTGATGTCCGGATGCTGGAGCAGCCGGTCGCGCACCCGCTCGGCCGAGGCGCGCAGGACGTCGCGCTCGACGTCGCCGTAGATCTGCATGTCCAGAACGTCGCGGCGCCACTCACGCGTCTTGATCTCGGGCTCTTCGGCGTCGTCGGGGAAGGTGGTGATCTGGTCGACCGCCTGCTGCACCTGCTGGTAGATGCTCTGATAGTCGGCGGCCTGGGCCACCTCCACAGTGACCGAACCGGTCCCCTCGCGCGCGGTCGAGCGCACCTCGTCAATGCCGGTGATTCCGCGCACTTCTTCCTCGACGGCGAGGATCACGCCCTGCTCCACCTCTTCCGGGCTGGCACCCGGATACGCCACCTGCACGATCACCGTGTCGCTCTGGAAGTCCGGGAAGACCTCCTGTTTGATCTGCGTCGTCATGAGCAGGCCGCCGGCGATCAGCACGGCCATCAGCAGGTTCGCGGCCACGGGGTGGCGCGCCATCCAGGCGATCGCACCGGCGCGCCCGGCGTCGCCGCCCTCGGGCCCGTTGTTGCCGGCGGAATCGGTCATGCCGGATCCTCCGCGACCTGCGGCCCGCCGCCCTCGCGGCCGCCATCGTCGGGGCGCGTGCGAAGCTTCATGCCGCTGGCGGGTGTGGCGATGTCCGACACCACAATGCGCTCACCCTGGGAAAGCCCGACATCGACATAGACCTTCTCGGGTCCGCGATAGACGACCTTCACCGCCCGGATCTCCAGGGTCTCCTCGGGCGACATCACCCAGACGGTATCGTTCTCCCGCACGTATGCGCGGTCCAGGGCCACCACGTCGCCCAGCGGCGCCCCCTGGATGCGGCCGCGCAGATAGGCGCCGACCAGCATGCGCGGATTGCGGTCCAGGGGCTCGGGGACGGCCACGCGGAGCTGGGCCATGCGCCCTTCCGCACTCAGGTTGGGCCGTATGCGCACCACCTCGCCGGTACGCGTCTCGCCCTCGCCCCACACGGCCGGATTGCTGAACACAACCTTGGAGCCCTGGCCCGCGGTGTCCTCGGCAGCCGTGATATAGCGCAGCTTTGCCGCCGGCACGGCGAGTTCGACGAAGTAACGCGCGGTGCCCACGAGTTCCGCGATGGTCTGGCCCACGGCGAGCTGGCTGCCCACCTCGACATCCGCGCTCTGAACCACGGCGTCGAAGGGCGCGCGAATGGTGGTGCGTTGAAGGTCGAGCCGGGCGTCCTCGACGTCGGCGCGCGCTGCGGCGACGTCGGCCTGTGCGCTTTCCAGCTGGGGCTGCCGGAGCACCAGAGTGCGCTCCTGCTCGGTCAGCTCCTCGCCCAGCAGCTTCGCCTCGGTCCGCGCGACCTCCTGGTTGCCCTGCTCGATGCGCAGGTCCGCTTTCGCCTTGGCGAGCGCCGTTTCCGCCTGCTCCAGGGCGATCTCGTAATCCCGTTCGTCGAGCTGGGCCAGCACCTCGCCCTTGGCGACGCGGCCGCCCGCTTCGAGCTTCGGGCTCACCTCGACCACCTCGCCGCTCACCCGCGGCGCCACCGCCACCCGATCGGCCGGGATGACTTCGCCCCAGGCATCGATCACGGCCGTCGCCGGCGCGCGTTCTGCGCGCACGGTATCCACGAGCACCGCCTGTTGTTCACGCGCGGCCCCGCTCCGGCCCGCACCCGGCTGGTTGCTCATCATGACGTAAACGGCTGCGGCGGCCCCGCCCAGAACCGCGATGGCAACAATCGCCTGAACCAGGCGCACCAGCCGGTTCGGCCGAGCGGCCGAGCGGCTCGCGAGGTCGACGCCGGTCTGGCGGGGGGCCTGAACGGTGCTGGGTTCTCTCACGTCGAATCCCCGACATCTGGCGCGTCATTGGAATTCCGAGGTTGGGCCGCGCCGGTTGTCATGTCCACGCTGTCGAAACCGCGCCCGTTGGGCCGCGGCGGCGTCACCCCGCCGGCGAGCGCCCGCGCCAGCGCGATGCGCGCAGCCAGGCGGCGCCGGCGAGCGTCGATCAGGTCGCGCTCCAGGTCCTGCACCCGCGTCAGGGCGTCGAGCACGTCGAGAAAGTCGGTGTTCCCGTTGACGTAACGCCCGCGCAGGCGTTCTAGGCTTTGCTGCGCCAGCTCGATCTGCCGGCGCAAGCGTTCCACGCGGCGCCGCTGCTGACGGTCGCGGGCGAGCGCGTCCTCCACCTCGCGAATGGCGGTGAGTGCGGTGTCGCGGAACTGCGCCACGCGCTCGGCGAGCACGGCCTGGGTCCGGTCGACCTCCGCGGCGCGCCGCCCGGCGTCGAACAGGGGAACCGTGAGCTGACTCGCCAGGTTGCCCAGCCAGATGCTGAACAGGTTCGCGGGCACCGTCGCCATCGGGCTCGTCGGCCGCTTCGCCTGGGTGGTGAGACTGCCGGTCAAATCGATGCGCGGGAAGCGATCCGCAATGGCCGCGGCGACACGCTTGTCCGCCGCCTTAACCCGCAGCACGGCCTCCTGCACATCCGGCCGTCGGCCCAGGAGGTCCGCAGGCACCCCGGTGTCGGGAAGCGACGGCACGCCGGGGAGGCTTCGGCGCCGCGGCGGCGTCCATTCGCCCGCCGCGCGGCCCAACAGGACGGCCAGCTCGTTGGCGATGAGTCGAACCTCGCCCTCGGCGGTGGCGATCTGTTCGCGCGTGCGCTCGACCAGTTCGCGCTGGCGCAGGAGATCGGCCAACGCCGCCTGCCCCTGGCGCACGCGCACGTTTACCACGGTCTCGACCTTCTGGTTGGTCTCGAGCTGGCGCCTGAGCAGATTCAGGCGCGCGCGTTGGGCGACCAAGCGGTACCAGGCGTCGGCGACCTCGCCCGACAGGGTCAGCGCCGCCGCGCGCAGCTGCTGGCGCGAGGCGCGCGCGTCCAGGCGGGCGGCATCCGCTGTGGCGTCAATGCGGCCCCAGAGGTCGAGTTCATAAGACGCGGAAAGACCCAGCGAATAGGTCCGTTCCGCCTCGTCTTGTCCGGAGCGGTCGTCCACGCGCGCTTCGCCGGTGCCGTCGACGCTGGGAAAGCGGTCCGCACGCGTACGCCCGCCCACAGCCTCTGCCTGCAGCAGCCGCGCCCAGGTCGCCTGGATCTGTGGCCGATCCGCCAGCGCCATGGTCACCAGATCGGTCAGCTTGGGATCATCGAAGCTGCGCCACCAGCGGTCCACAGGCTCCGCCTCGCCGCTGCGCGAGAACGCGTCGGGAAGCTCACCGCGCGTGTCCACCGGTTCGGGTGCGGGCGAGCACCCCGCCGCGAGCACGACGAGCCCGGCGAGTGCCGGTACGAAGCGCCGGTGTGCGGATGTTCGGCTGTGCGGCGCGCGGCCCTTCGGATTGGCGCGGCCGCGGGACGGGTGCAGCATGGATATCCCGTGCGGATCGAAAGGCGAGCCGCCACGCCTGATCGCGGCGGCGAACGGACGGCACCGCGCGCCATCCGGCTGCAGGTTTACCTGCAATTTTGCCGTAACTGTGGCGCGACATCGGCCATGGGGGATATGGCCGCCAGGAACCGTGCCGTCGAGAGCCGCGACGAACGCCCGCGGCAAACCGCCCCCAGCGGCGAAAGAAACGAAACCGGATCAGGCGCCGGGCTGCGCTGGTCGGGGCGGCAGGATTTGAACCTGCGGCCTCCTGCTCCCAAAGCAGGCGCTCTGCCAGGCTGAGCTACGCCCCGGTGCACGCTGCGCGCGGATTTTGAACCACACCCGTGACATACCTGACGGGCAGCACGGGCTGCAAGCCCGGCGCTTGCACGCACCCCCTCGGCGCGCCATGTCCACCGCGAGACATCCGAATTCCGCCGGGAGCCCCGTCATGTCGCCCACCACCGTCGCCATGAACGACACCCTGAACCGCTATCTCGTGGAGGTCGGCGTGCGCGACACGCCCTTGCTCCAGCAGCTTCGCGCGGAGACCGCCGCCATGCCGGGCGGGCACATGCAGCTCGCCCCGGAGCAGGGCCAATTCCTGGCCTTCCTGGTGGAGCTGATGGCGCCACGGCGGATCCTGGAGGTGGGCACGTTTACCGGCTACTCGACGCTGTGCATGGCGCTCGCGCTGACCCCCGAAGGTCGGATCGATGCCTGCGATACCAACGCCGAAACCACAGGCGTCGCCCGGCGCTATTGGGACGCCGCCGGCGTAGGCGGACGCATCGACCTCCACCTGGGACCGGCGCAGGAAACGATGGCGGGCTTCCTCCGCGATGGTGCGGCCGGACGCTATGATCTCGTCTTCATCGACGCCGACAAGGAGGACTACGACACCTACTACGAGATGGCGCTGCGGCTCCTGCGCAGCGGTGGCGTCGTGGTCTTCGACAACATGCTCTGGGGCGGGCGCGTGGCGGAGCCGGCGGCAACGGACCAGACCACGGAAGCGGTCCGGGCGATGAACGCGAAGCTGCACGCCGATACCCGCGTGGGCCTGACCCTGGTGCCTGTCGGCGATGGAATCACCCTGGCGCGCAAGCGCTGAAGCCGCTTACGAACCAGCGCCCTGCGCCGTTCCGAAGGCATCGTGGCGCACCCGGTCGCCCGTTTCCAGGCCGAGCCGCTCGGCGGTGCCCCCGCGCAGCTCCAGGACGCCCCGCACCGGCTGACCCGACGGGATGGGGGTGGTGGAGCGCGGGACCGCGCGCTCGACGATGCGCACGATGCGCCCGCTGCGCGCGATGAACAGCATGTCCAGCGGAATGAAGGTGTTTTTCATCCACATCGAGGCGTGGCGGACGGGATCGTAGACGAAGAGCATGCCGTGATCGCGCGCCAGCTCCTCCCGGTACATCAGGCCGCGGGCGTGCTGGGCCTCCGTGCGCGCGATCTCGACGGAGAAGCGATGCGTCGCACCCGCCTGCGTGACGATCGCGAGCTCGCCCCGGTCGAAGGCGATGGGCCCCACGGCGGCCGCGGACGCCGCAGCGCTCGCCCCGAACAGCACTACGGACAGGCACACGGCGAGCACGCCCCGGGGCCGGCGCCCAGGGTGCCAACCGGAAATGCGATCGCGCATCGGCTTACCGTCCCTTCGGATCATCCCGTTACCGCCATGGCCCGCGCAACGGCCGTCCGCACTTCGGCGCGGACGGGGCCGCCCCGCGGCCGGTCGGCGAGTGTGGTCCACCAAGCCTCCGGCGGCGAGCGTCCCCAGCTATGCCGCCATGTCAAACGGCGCAGGACCGCTTCGGCCGCGGGCGGGAGCCTGTCGGGAATCGGCGAGCCCTGCAAGTTCGCCCATATACCCGCCCAGGCGCGCGCCACCGCCCATGGATTGTAACCGCCGCCGCCCAGACAGATCAGCCGCGGCGCGACATCCACGAGTGCGCGCACGGCGCGCCACAGCGCCAGGTTCGATAGGGACAGCCGGCTCAGTGGATCCTCGGCAAGCGCATCGCAGCCCCCCTGCACCACCACGACCGCCGGATCGAATGCCGCCGCCAGCGGGAGGATCGCCGCCTCGACGACGTACGCCATCTCGCTGTCGTTGAATCCGCGGGGCACGGGGATGTTGCGCGCCGCTCCCCCGGCCCGGTCCAGGCTTCCCCCTGGAACGGGGCGGTCGCCCGGGTCTGCCCCGGCCATGGGCCAGCGCCCGTCCTCGTGGACGGAGACCGTGAGCACGCGCGCGTCGGCGTGGAAGGCGTCCTGAACCCCGTCGCCGTGGTGCGCGTCGAGGTCGACGTAGAGCACACGTGCGCAGCCCCGGTCGAGCAGACGAAGAATGGCCAGAACGGGGTCGTTGAAATAGCAGAACCCGCTTGCCCGCGCCGGGCGGCCGTGGTGCGTGCCGCCCGCCGGATTGTAGACGGTGGGCGTGCCGGCCAGTACCAGATCCGCCGCTGCAAGGGAGCCGCCACACGCCGTCGCCGGCCGGCGGAAGACCTCCGGGAAGACCGGGTTGCCGTTGGCGCCCAGCCCGAAGCGGGTGCGCACGGCCTCGGAAACACGTTGCTCGGCCTCAGCCGTCTGAACGGCGGCGACGTAGGCGGGATCGTGAAAGCGTGCGAGTTCGCGCGGCCCGGCGCGGGGACTGTCCAGATAAACCCCGGCGGGCAGCCAACCCAGAGCGTGGCAGAGGTCCATACAGGTCGACACCCGGGGAATCGCCAGCGGATGCTTCCGGCCATAGCGGGAGCCGCGATAGATCTCGCTGCCGATGAAGCGCGCCGGAGCCGTCATATCGCGTAACGCTGAGGCGCTACCCCGCCCCCCAAGGTGGGTTCAGCGCGCAGCCGTTTCGCCGTCCTGCGAATCCGTGCCGTCGCGTGCCTCGTCGGCCGCTTCCGAGACATGGCTGGCAAGTCGACGGTGCCGCTGGTCATAGCGGCCTTTCAGCGCGTCGAACGCGGTGCCGCTCCATGTTGGCACACCCGAGATGTACGCGGCCCGGCCAAGCAAATGCGCGGCAATGGGCGCGGTCGCAAGCAGAAACGCCAGGGCGGCGAGCGCGCGCAACACGACCGCGCTGCTGCCGGCGTCGACCGCGACCCCGACGAGCATCAGGCCGGAGCCGAGCGTGCCCGACTTCGTGGCAGCGTGCATGCGGGTATAGACATCCGGCATGCGCAGCATGCCCACGGCCGCGGCAAGGATGAAAAACGCGCCGACAAGCACGCAAAGACCGGCGACGACATCCGTAACGGCGGCCATGGTCACGACCCCTCCCCGGGTTCTTCAGGCACCCCGACATCGGAACCCTCGCGGAGTTCGCCGCCGCGCGCCTCGATCAGGCGGGCGAAGAATACGGTCGCCAGAAACGCGACGAGACCCAGCGCGATCGCGATTTCCAGGTAGAGCGCCTGCCCCGTGGCGATGACGCGCAGCGCGATCAGCCCCATCGCCATGATGCTGAACATGTCCAGGGCGACCACACGGTCGGAAAGACTGGGCCCGCGCAGCAGACGCACGAAGGTCAGGATCAGCGCGAGCGCCAGCAATCCAAGCGCGACCGTGACGGTCACGCCCAGGAAGCTGTCCAGATTGATCAAGCGCGTCACGAAAGCGCCTCCCGGATGTTCCGTTCGAACGTCTGCTTCATGTCCTGCCGCTCGGATTCCGCATCGCTGCAATCCATAACGTGGACATAGAGCGCCCGCCGGTCATCGGACACGTCGAGGCTCAGCGTGCCCGGGGTGAGCGAGATCAGGTTGGCGAACAGCATGATCTCCAGTTCGCTCTCGGTATCCAGCGGAATGTCCACGATGGCCGACTTGAAGCGCATGCGCGGCTGGAAGACCAGCCACGCCACGGCGAAACCCGAGACCGCGAGTTCGTAGAGGAAGACGCCAAACAGCCGAAGGATCTGGCCCGCGCGCCGGAAATAGTGGGTGTCGCCCCAGATATGCCGCGGCACGTAGAGCGCGGCAAAGGCGAGCGCGAAGCCCACGATCATGTTGAAGGCGGTAAAAATCCCGGTCACGAACACCCAGGCAAAGGCCAGCAGCGCGTTCAGGGCAAAGAGATCCAGCCCCGACCGCTTGACCGCACGATTACTCGCCGGCTGCGTCATGCGCTCCCTCCCCGTCCGCCGTGGCGGCGCCGTTTTCTCCCAGCACCGTCTCAATATAGGTGTCGGGCGCGAGAAGATCCCGGGCGGTGTGCTCGGTGAACACCATCAGCGGTTGCGCCCACAGCCCGATGCCCAGGCTCGCCAGCGCCAGGATCGCCATGGGCGCCACGAGCAGCCTGCGCCCGTGTACCGGCGCGCGTTCGCCCTGCGTGTCCCGGGGCGCGGCGGCGGCGCCCGCCGAGGCCGGCGCCGGCTCGCTGCGCCAAAACGCAAGAAGCCAGACCTTGGCCATCGAGTACAGGGTGAGAAACCCCGTTACCAGCGCGGCCGCGGCGACGATGTAGGCTTCCTCCGCCAAGCTCGCCTTGACCACGATAACCTTGGGCCAGAATCCCGAAAGCGGCGGGACGCCCGCGAGCGACATCGCCGCAATAAAGAACAGCACCGCGATCCAGGGCTCGCGCAGATAAAAACCGTGCAGCCGGTCCAGACCATCGGCGCCGCCCAGGCGCTGGATCAGCCCGGCGGCCATGAACAGCGCCGACATCACCACGATATGATGCACCGTGTAGTACAGCGCGCCCGCCAGGCCCAGTACCGTGCCCAGCCCAACGCCGATCAGGATGAACCCGATCCCGCTGACGAGATTGAACGAGAGCACGCGACGCAGGTCGCTTTGTGCGATCGCGCCCAGCACCCCGGTCAGCATGGTGAGCACGCCCACCACGAGCATGGCACCGTAGGTGTAGGCCTGCCCCTCGGTAAAAATCAGCGTAAACACCCGGATGATGGCGTAGACACCGGCCTTGGTCAGCAGCGCCGCGAACACGGCGGATACGGCCGCGGCGGGCGTGTGATAGCTCGCCGGAAGCCAGAAATACATGGGAAAGACGGCCGCCTTCATGCCGAAGGCGACCAGGAAGAGCACCGCTACGGCCGTGAGCAAACCCTGATCCGGATGTGCCGGCACCACCTGTGCGAGGTCGGCCATGTTGAGGGTGCCCGTTATGCCGTAGAGCAGGCCAATGGCCGTCAGCAGGATCGTCGTCGCGATGAGGTTGAGCACGACGTACTTGACGCTGCCGTCGACCTGCCGATCCTCGCCGCCCAGGGCAATCAGGCCGAAGGCGGCGATCACCATGACCTCGAACCAGACGTAGAGGTTGAAGATGTCGCCGGTCACAAAGGCCCCGCCGACACCCACGAGCAGCGCATGCAGCAAGGGATGGAAGCCCGTGAACTCGCGCCCCCGGTCCAGGTCGCCCAGCGCATAGACCACGGTGCCCAGGCCGACGAGCGCCCCCAGGAACGCCAACAGGGCGCTCAACGGATCGGCGATCAGGGTTATGCCGTAGGGCGCGGCCCAGTCGCCCGGCTGCACGGCCATCGGCCCGGTCGTCCAGACGGCGCGCAGGAGTCCCGCGCTCGCCAGGACCAGCGCAACCGCCCCGGTCAGCGAGATCGCCCGCTGCGCCCGGGGCCGGCGCCACACCAGGAGACACAGCGCGGCTGTCGCCATGGGCAGGGCGATGGGCGCAACGAGCAGCCATGTCATTGCGCCGCCTCCGGCACGTTCCGTGCCGCCCCGTCACCAGTCTCGGACCCGGCCGCGCCCGCGTCGGCGACATCGGCGTCGCCCGGCCGCGGCAGACGCTGGCCCGGATATGCGGGCTCGGCCAGGCGCATGGCATCCACGTCGACGGTCCGCATGGCGACATAGGCGCGATAGGTCAGCACCAGGGCGAAGGCCGTCAGGCTGAAGCTGATCACGATCGCGGTGAGGATGAGCGCCTGGGGCAGCGGGTTCGCCATGACGCCGGCGGGCCCCTGGGCGTCGCCGGGAATCAGCGGCGGCGCGTCGCGCGTCACCCGGCCCGCGGTGAAGATCAGTAAGTTCACGCCGTTCGCCAGAATGGTCAAGCCCAGCATGACGCGCACCAGATCCCGGGCGAGCACGAGATACACCGCGCACGCCACCAGGACGCCCACGGCTATCGCCAGCACGTTCTCCATGCTCACAGCCCCGCGTGTTCGAGTTCGAGCGCAATTGTGGTCAAGGCACCGACGACCACGAAATACACCCCAATGTCGAAGAGCAGCGGCGTCGACAGCGCCAGCTTGATGTCCATGTCCAAATGCGGGATGTACCACAGCCCCGTAAGGAAGGGCTCGCCCGCGAACACCGCGGCCACACCAGCCCCAAGGGCGAAAACCAGGCCCAGTCCGGCGATCGAGACGCCCGGCGCGCGCAGCGCGCGCACCGCCATCTCGTAGCCGAAGGCCACGGAGTACAGGATGATCCCGCTGGCGGCAATGAGGCCCCCGATGAAGCCGCCGCCCGGCTGGTTGTGGCCGCGGAACAGGATGTAGACGGAAAACATCAGGATCAGGCTCACCAGCAACCGCGTACCCGCGCGCAGAATGACGGACTGCATCACCACGCCTCCTCGCCGGCCGCCCGGCGCCGGCGCGCCCGCGCAAGGCGCACCAGGCCGAGCGTCGACAGTCCCGCCAGCGTAACCACGAAGATCTCGCCCAGCGTGTCCAGCGCCCGGAAATCAACCAGGATAACGTTGACCACGTTGTGGCCGTGCGCTTCGGGCACGGACGCATCCAGGAAAAACCGGCTCAGGCGCATGTCCAGATCGCCCTGGACCGCGGCGAGCAGCATGAGACTGACCGTCCCGCCCACGAGCGCCGCGACGACGGCGTCACGGCGCCGGCAGAAGCGGCTGCGGATGGAATGAACCTCCAAGGGCACGCGCATGAGGACCATGACCAGAATGACCACGGTCAGAGTCTCCACCATGAACTGGGTGAACGCGAGGTCGGGCGCTGAAAACAGCACGAAAAGCAGCGCCACGGCGTAGCCGACCGTGCCCACCGCGGCGATGGCGGCGATCCGGCTGAAAACGATCGTGGCCACGACCGCGCCGCCGAGCAAAAGCATGAGGGCCACCACTTCCGTGATGCGCATGGCCGGCATCCCGAACGCACCCGGCCAGCCCCCGAACAGCACCAGCGTGAGCAGCACGAAGCCAACCAGGAAGAGAAAACTAGCGATGAGGTAGTGGCGCATGTAGCCCGTTTGCTGCACGCGTACCTGGGCGTAGGCGAGCCGCTCCAGACCGGCGACGGCCTGGTCGTAGCCGCGGTCCGGCCCCCACCCCAGCCAGCGCAGGGCGGCGGCGATGCCGCTCCGGACGCGATCCCACTGCCAGTATGCAAGTACGCCGATCGCGAGCGTGCCCAGGCTGAGGAACAGCGGCGGCTTGAAGCCGTGCCAGAGGTAGAGGTCGGCGCCGTGCGCCACCGGCGCCTGCCCGGCGAGGCTGGCCATCATGGGCGCCACGAAGAGCCCGCTGGTCAACGGGTGCAGCACGCCCGCGGCGAGACCGAGCACCGCCAGCACCACCGGCCCCAGCCAGAGCGACGGCGGCGCCTCGTGGGGGGTCTTGGGCAACGGCTTTGCCGACCCCAGGAACGGCCGAAGCACGACCACGCCCGCGGCCGTCACCGTGAGCGCGTTGGCCAGCACGGTACACGCCGTCAGCAGGGCGCCGCCGGCAGGGCCGAACTGCAGCGTCGCCTCGTACATCACTTCCTTGCCGATGAAGCCGATGAACGGGATGATTCCCGACATCGACAGGCCGAGGAGGCCCGCGGCGGCGAAGCTCACCGGCATGGCGCGCGCCAGTCCGCCCAGTTCCAGCGGATTGCGCGTACCCGACTCATGGTCGACCGCGCCGGCCGACATGAACAGGCCCCCTTTGTAGAGGGCGTGCGTGACCAGGAATACTGCGGCCGCCTTGAACGCCAGCGGCTCGCCCAGCCCGATCAGCATGACCAACGTGCCCAGCCCGGCAACCGTTGTGTACGCGAGCGTCAGCTTCAGATCCGTCTGCCGCAGCGCCAGGATGGCGCCCGTCAACATGGTCGCCGTGCCGAAGATCACGAGCGCCCAGGTCCAAAGCTCCGTGCCCCCCAGCCCGGGCGACAGCCGCGCCAGGAGATAGACCCCGGCCTTCACCATGGTGGAGCTGTGCAGGTAGGCGCTCACCGGCGTGGGCGCCTCCATGGCGTTGGGCAACCAGAAGTGCAGCGGGAACTGCGCCGACTTGGAAAACGCGCCCAGCAGCACGAGGACGAGCATCGCGGCGTAGAGCGGACTGGCGCGCAGGGCGTCGCCGTGCTGGTTCAACTCGGACAGCGCCATCGCCCCGTCGGCGGCCGCGCTCATCAGCAACAGGCCGGCCAGCAGCGCCAGACCGCCCGCTCCCGTCACCACCAGTGCCTGAAGCGCGGCGCGGCGTGAGCGCGGCTCATCGTGATTGTAGCCGATCAGGAGGAACGAGGTGACCGAGGTCAGTTCCCAGAAAACGAACAGGGTGATGACGTTGTCCGCCAACACGAGGCCCAGCATCGCCGCCATGAAGCTGAACAGATACAGGTAGAAGCGACCGATCTGCCGATCCCCGTTCAGGTAGCCGCCGGCGTAAAGCGTGACGAAGGTCCCGATGCCACTAATAAGCAGGGCAAACAGCAATCCCAGGCCGTCGACATAGAACGACAGATTCACGCCGAGACCCGGCACCCAGGGCAACACCGTGCGGATCGCGCCGCCATCGGCCACCGCCGGTACGAGCGCTGCGAAATAAAGGGTCAGACCAGCGGGCAGGACCGCCAGGTACCAATGCGTCCATTCCCCCGCACGACGCGAGATGGCGGGCGCAAAGGCGCCCAGGACGAAACCCGAGAGAACGGCCGGAAGGATCATGATGGGCCGGGCGTGATGGATCGTGGTTCGCTATCGTCGGCGCAAATCGGCCCGTGACACTAAAGTCACCCGACGCAGCGTGGCAAGGTGCGCCGCACACCGATCAAACCTCGGCTCGCCCTGCCGCGGGCGTCACCTGCCGTCTGCCGCACACTGCCGGCCCGCCCCTGCGAATATTTGATTACAAATCATCACGCAAATGCGAAAAGTTTCGCCGGGCAAAATTTTGGCTTTACTCAAAACACTAGAACGCATAAAAAGAGGTACCCGACGCCACATTGGGGCGTCCATGCTGGCTTGCGGGGGGAGGAAAATGACGCATTCGGATATAGATGGGCGAAGCCACGCGCGGCTGGCGGTTGTGGCCAGTGCCGACTGGTGTGCGCAGGCAGCTTTATTGTTTTTTCGAAGTATGATCCCCGGATCGCATACCATCCGGGTTGCGAACCCGGAGGAGCCGGCGGAAGCCGGTGCGGACCTGATCCTCGTCGCCGTTCCCAATCGGCGGCGTACCCATATCGATTTCCTCCAGGCCGTGCGGTCGCGCTGCCCGGCGCAGCCGCTGGGTGTCGTCAGCAGCGACCACTTTCCCGATGCGGCACGCGCAGCGCGCGAGGTTGAGGCGTTGCTCTATATCACCACCGGCTGTCCGGCGGATGCGGTTCAGGCGGGTCTTCGCTGCGCTCTCGCCGGGACGCGCTTTTACATCGACGAATCCGCCGCCCCGCCGGCCGCGCCCGCGGGTGCACCCGCCGACCTGGAGCTGCGGCTGAGCAAGCTCACCGGTCGGGAACGCGAGGTTATGGCGCTGCTCGGCCGCGGCAACACCAATCGCGACATCGCCGAAGCCCTGGATCTTCGCGAAGGCACGGTACGGATCTACGTTCACCGCGTAATTCGGCAACTCGGCCTGCGCAACCGTGTGGATGTCGCGCTCTGCGCCAGCCGGCTGGTGGCGAGCGCTGACTGAAGTGCTGCCCGCGTTCATCGCCGTGCGTGCAGCGGCGGTATAGCTTGGCGCAATTGAATCCGCGCGATTGAACCCGACGGCTCAACTCGTTAGACCCGCTCCAAGGCGCGACGGGCGCGAGCTGCCTCGTTGGGCCGCTAAGACTTCATGGATGGGCCTGCGATTGCGCCGTTCCATCCGGCGGGCATGGCAGGCTTCAAGAAGACGCGAAACGGCCGACAGGCCGGAACGGGGTTGGAACGCCACGGGGAGGTAACACCGCCATGGACATGTCCGGGGAGCACGAGATCGCCGCACCGCGAGAGACCGTCTGGAACGCGCTCAACGATCCCGAGGTACTCAAGGCCTGTATCCCCGGCTGCCAGGAAATCGAAAAGACCAGCGACACCGACTTCGCCGCCAAAGTGAAGGCCAAGGTCGGCCCCGTAAATGCGACGTTTTCGGGCAATGTCGCGCTGAGCAACATCAATCCGCCGGCGAGCTATACCATCAGCGGCGAAGGTTCCGGCGGGGCGGCCGGCTTCGCCAAGGGCGGCGCGGACGTCGCGCTTGCCGACGAGGGTGAGACCACGCGCCTGACCTACAACGTCCACGCCCAGGTGGGCGGCAAGCTGGCGCAGCTCGGCCAGCGCCTCATACAGTCCACGGCGAACAAATACGCCAAGCAGTTCTTCGACAACTTCAAGGCGCACGTCGAAGGCCCTGCAGAAGCCGTCGAAAGCGGCGCACAGGGGGAAGCGGCGACGCAAACGGCCGAAGCCGCTCCGATGCCCGAACAGCCAACCGCCGCGGCTGCAACCGCGGCCAGCGGTGGCACGGCGCCGGCCGGCGCAAGCGAGGTCCCGACACCCCGCGCCGAGCCGGAACGCGGCGGGCTAAGTCCGCGCGTCTGGATCGGCGCCCTGATCGCCATCGTTTTGCTTCTGCTGATCATCTTCAGCGTCTGAGCAGGCCGGGCCCGACCCGCCGACGGGGGCCCGGCCGTTACGCAACGGCGTTGCGTGTCCCCCGCCCCCACCAACAGGTCTGCTTGACCTTCCACGCGCCACTCCACAAACTCCCCGAGGAGCGCGGCGCCATGCCGCACGCACCGGGCTGCCGGTCCCGGTGCGGACATCCTCGGAAGCGCCGGGGTGTCGGCTCACCGGCCAAGACAGGGGAGGTTTTGGCGATGCCCACCGCGACCATGACGGTGAACGGCGAGACGGTATCGCGCGAGGTCGAGGCGCGTACGCTGCTCGTGGATTTTCTCAGGGACCATCTCGGCCTTACCGGGACGCACGTCGGGTGCGACACCAGCCAATGCGGCACCTGCGTTGTCCACATCGACGGCACCTCGGTCAAGGCTTGCACGATGCTGGCGGTCCAGGCCGAAGGTAGGCAGATCACGACAATCGAGGGGTTGGCGTCGAACGGCGACCTGCATCCCATGCAGGCTGCATTCAAGGCCCATCACGGCCTCCAGTGCGGCTTCTGCACGCCGGGCATGGTGATGAGCGCGGTGGATCTGGTGAACCGGGTTCCCGACCCGGACGAGACCACGATCCGCACTTGGCTCGAAGGCAACATCTGCCGCTGCACGGGCTATCACAACATCGTGAAAGCAATCCGGCATGCGGCCCGGGAGATGCAGGGGTGACGCCATGGCGATGCAGGACAGCACGGGCGCGGTGAAGCGCGTCGAGGACGACCGCTTTCTCACCGGCCGGGGCCGCTATACCGACGACATCGGCCGGCCCGGACAGGTTTACGGTGTGTTTGTGCGTGCCACGCATGCACACGCGAAGATCACCCATATCGATACGAACGCGGCCAGACAGGCCCCGGGTGTGCTGACGGTGCTTACCGGCGCGGAGGTGGAGGCCGATGGGCTGGGCGGCATCCCGTGCGGCTTCGTTCCGGGCAACGGGCCGCAGAACATGCCCGAGCGCCCCCCGCTGGCCAGGGACAAGGTACGCTACGTGGGCGACATGGTCGCCTTCGTCGTCGCGGAGACGGCGCAGCAGGCGCGCGATGCCGCGGAACGCCTGGACATCGGCTATGCGGAGCTGGGGGCGGTGGTCGACCCGGCGCACGCCCAGGATCCGGGCATGCCACAGCTTCATGAGGATGCGCCCGGCAACCACTGTGTCTCCTGGGAGATCGGCAACAAGGCGGAGACCGAGCAGGCTTTCGCCAGCGCGCAGCACGTTGTCTCCCTCGACTTCCGCAACAACCGGAAGGCGCCCAACGCCATGGAGCCGCGCGCCAGCGTGGGCGAATACGATCCGGGGACGCGCAGTTACACCCTCTACACAACGAGCCAGAACCCGCACATAACCCGCCATCTTCTGGCCGTGCATGTCCTCGGTGTCCCGGAGCACAAGGTTCGCATCGTCTCGCCCGACGTGGGCGGCGGTTTCGGCTCCAAGATCCCGCACTATCCCGAAGAAGCCGTGGTCGCCTGGGCCGCGCGCAAGGTGGGTCGCCCCGTGAAATGGACCGCCTCGCGCTCGGAGGCGTTCATGTCCGACACCCACGGCCGCGACCATGTCACCCATGCCGAACTCGCACTGGACGACCAGGGCCACTTCAAGGGCATTCGCGTGAACACGACCGCCAACCTGGGGGCCTATCTCTCCACGTTCGGGGCCCTGTCCGCGACCTATCTCTACGCCTGCCTGCTCTCCGGACAGTACAAGATCCCCGGCGTATACGCGCATGTCACCGGCGTGTTCACCAACACCGCGCCCATCGACGCCGAACGCGGCGCGGGCCGGCCCGAGGCGACCTTCGTCACCGAACGCTTGGTCGAGGTGGCCGCGCGCAAGCTGGGTATCGACCGGGCGGCGATCCGGCGACGCAACTTCATCCCGAAGTCGGATTTCCCCTACCAAACGCCGGTCGCGCTGGCCTACGACCTGGGCGACTACAACGCCACGCTCGAGGAGGCGTTGCGCGTCATCGACTATGACGGTTTCGCCCAGCGCCGGCAGGAGTCCGAGCGTCGGGGCAAGCGCCGCGGCCTCGGCTTTTCCACCTATATCGAGGCCTGCGGGCTGGCACCATCGAACATCGCCGGTGCGATCGGCGCCTCGATCGGTCTCTACGAAACGGCCGAGGTCCGTTTCAGCCCCTCCGGAACCGTTTCCGTCTTCACCGGGACCCAGACTCAGGGCCAGGGCCACGAGACCGCGTTCGCCCAGATCGTCGCCCAGCGGCTCGGTGTGCCCATGGCGAATGTCCGTGTCGTCCACGGCGACACCGGCGAAGTGCAGTGGGGTCACGGCACCTATGGGTCGCGCTCGCTCGCCGTGGGCGGCTCAGCGATCGCCCAGGCGTGCGACAAAGCCGTGAACAAGGCCAGAAAGGTCGCCGCGCACCTCATGGAAGCTTCGGAAACCGACATCACCTTCGAGGACGGCGTATTCTCGGTCGCGGGTACGGACAAAACGAAGACCATCGGCGAGGTGATCCTGGCCGCCTACGTTCCGCACAACTTCCCGCTGCAGGAGATGGAACCCGGGCTGGACGAGCGCTGCTTCTACGATCCGAAGAACTTCACCTACCCGGCTGGCTGCCACATCGCCGAGCTGGAGATCGATCCCGAGACCGGCGAGATCGCCGTCGCGAACTGGGTCGCGGTGGACGACTTCGGCACCCTGTTGAACCCGATGATCGTCGAGGGGCAGGTCCACGGCGGCATCGCACACGGCATCGGACAAGCCATGCTGGAAGAGGTGGTCTACGATTCGGACGGCCAGCTCGTCACCGGCTCGTACCAGGACTACACCATGCCTCGCGCGGACGACCTGCCCGCGTTCAAGGTGAGCTATACCGAGACACCGTGCGAGCACAATCCGCTGGGCGCCAAGGGATGCGGCGAGGCCGGTGCGATCGCCGCGCCGGCGGCGTTCATGAATGCGCTCACCGACGCGCTGGGGACCGAGGACATCAGCATGCCGGCCACGCGCGAGAAGGTCTGGCGCGCGGCCCGGTCCCGGACGGCCATGGCGGCCGAGTAAGGGAGGCGTGAGCCATGTACGCGTTCGACTATCACAAGCCCGCCAACATCGACGAAGCGGCGAAGCTCCTCTCGGAGAGCGAGGAGGCCGCCATCGTCGCCGGCGGCATGACGCTCCTGCCCACGATGAAGCAGCGCCTGGCCGCACCCGAGGCCCTGATCGACCTGGGCGCAATCCCCGAACTCGTGGGTGTGCGCGAGGACGGCAACGAGCTGGTCGTGGGCGCCATGACCACGCACATGACCGTCGCTACGGACGTCGCCGTGAACAAGCGCATCCCGGCGCTGGCGAAGCTCGCCGACGGGATCGGCGACCCCCAGGTGCGCAACCGGGGCACCATCGGCGGCTCGATCGCCAACAACGACCCCGCCTCGGACTACCCGGCCGCGCTGGTCGGGCTGGGCGCCACCGTCACCACGAACAAGCGATCCATCGCCGCGGACGACTTCTTCCAGGGGCTGTTCGAAACGGCGCTGGACGATGGCGAGATCGTCACGGGCGTGCGCTTTCCCGTGCCGGACATAGCCGGGTATCAGAAGTTCTACAATCCCGCCTCGCGCTACGCGATCGTGGGCGTCTTCGTCAGCAAGACCGGCAATGACGTGCGCGTCGCGGCCACCGGGGCGGGCCCCTGCGTCTTCCGCGTGCCCGAGATGGAACGCGCTCTGGCGGACACGTGGGACCCGACAGCGGTCGACACCATCCACATCGCGGCGGACGAACTGAACACCGACCTGCACGCCAGTGCCGAATACCGGGCGCACCTGACCACCGTCATGGCCAAGCGCGCCGTGGCCGACGCGCGGTAGACCCGGTTCGCCAAAAGGTGGCTTGCCGCTGAGCGGCGAAGCCAGCCTATATGTTGTGTTCCCAGGTCAGGCAAATTCGCTTTGCGACAACAAGACAAACGGCCGGCGTGCCAAGGGGACGCCGGCCGTTTGCTTTCCCGGCGCTCAGCGGCCACCATGCCCACATGCCCCGCCGCACGCGCCGCGTTCCGCCATCCCGCGCCGCCGCCTGGGTCCTGAACACGCTGCTCGTCACACTGGCGTTGCTGGCCGCCCTGATCGGCGTGCGCCTGCCGCTTGCCGAGGAGATCGCGCGCGCGGCGGCCCGCGCCCAGGGGATGGCCGAGCTGCACCTTCGGGTCACGGAACTGCATCCTCAGCGCCTCGTCGTCCGCGACGCCGCGCTGCCAGACCGCGAATGGCGCGCGCGCCGCATCGCCCTCACCCTCGATCCGGGCGGCGGCCTGGCGCATCTGGTGCGCAGGGTCGACGCGGACGGAATCGAGGCGATCGTGGATCTCCGGCGCGAGCGTCCGCTCCACGGCCTCGCCGTGGCTTCCGGCGGCCCGCCCAAAACGGCCGCGGAAGCCGGCGGCATCGACTTCCGCCTCCCCTCGGTAAGCCTTCACGATGCCACGGTGCGCCTGCTCGGCACCCGCGCGGACGCCACGCTTCGGTTCAACAGCCGCCTCGAACGCCGCGACGACGGCAAGGTGCAGGCCGCCCTGCGCGGATCGGCCGAGACCGCTGCGGGCACGCTCCAGGTCAGTCTCGCCGGCGCGGACCTCGCCGGCACGCCCGCCCTGGACGCGGAAATCGACGGTCCGCTGGACGTCGCCGCCCTGCCCTGGCCCGCCGCATGGCCCGTGCGTCCCAGCGCCGGCACAGCGGACCTGCGCCTGACCGTCGATGCGAATCTGCCGGCGCTGAAGGAAATCGCCGGTATCGCCGATCTCGCGCGCGGCACCGCCACGGCCTCGCTGGCGGTGGATGCGCAGGGACTGGCGCTGCCGCCGTTCACCCGGGCCGAGGTCGCCACGACCCTGCGCGCCGATCTGCGCCGAACCGCAGCCGTGGTGGGTTTCACCGAGCCGCTACGCATCGCTACGGCGAACCTCGACGCCGGAGTCCTGACGGATCTCGGGCTGCCGGCCGTCGCGGCAGAGCTGGTCGGACGCACGGAAATGCTCACGCTCGCGCCCTGGACGCCCGGCGGCGAACTCCTGGAGCTGCGGCGCGAGGGCGACGCTTGGCGCGCAAACGGCCGGGGCACCCTCACGGCCCAACTGCGCGAGGGCGGCCGGGCGCGCTTGCGCGCCGCGGTGCGCGGGCGGCCCGGTTTCGATGGGGCTCCCCCCGAACTCGCCGCCGATCCGCTGCAGCTCCGTCTGACCGAGCTTGCCGCCGCGGGCCAGAAGCTCGCCGCAGCGGATTTCGACGGCCGCGCCGCCTGGGGCGCCGACGGACTCACGCTCCCGGGCAAGCTCGCCACCAACTTCGCCGCCATCAACCTTGATGGCCGGCGCTACAGCAACGTCTCAGCGAACCTCCCCATCCGGTTGAACTACAAGGATGATGGGCTGGAACTCCGGACGACGGACAGCGGCCGCATCCGCCATCCGGAAACGCTGGACATGGGCGGCGCCCGACTGCAGCCGCTGGATATCCGGCTGGCCCGGCTTCGCCTGCGCGCCGGGGCGGCCGGCTGGACGGGCTCGGCTACCCTCGATCCGGGTACACTCCGTCTTGTGCAGGCCGGCGGCCTGGCCGACGGCGCGCGGATCACGCCCGGCCCCGTCCGGCTCCGGCTCGAATCCGGCGACGGTGGTCCGCGAGTTCGCGCCCGGCTGAACGACGCCAGGGCGCGCCTGCCCGCTCTCAAGCTCCGCGCGTCGGGAATCGCGGCGGACGTGCAGATGGGCGCGACGGGCGAGCCCGTGGGGACGCTGGCGATCGGCCGCTTCACCGACGGCGAATCCCCGGCGCGTTTCGCGCCCCTGGGTTTGCGCGCCGTGCTGCGCCGCGCCGCGGACCAGCTCATCGCCGCGGGTACGCTGCGCGTCCTGGACCGTGGCGTGAGCGCCCCGTTCGCCGGCCGGCACGACCTCGCCGATGGATCAGGCATCCTGCGCGTGCGCGAGACCCGCTTGAACTTCGCCCCCGGCGAGCTTCAGCCGGCCGCGCTCAGCCCCGTGCTTGAACGCCTGTCGCGCGTGCGCGGTGCGGTCACCCTGGGAACCGCACTGCGCTGGGCGAACGGAACCGTCGAGACGCCGGCACGGATGACCCTCGATGATGTCGCTTTCGAAACACCGGCGGCGCGCGTTGAGGGCCTCTCGGGCCGCATCCGCATGGCGAGCCTGTCGCCGCCCATGAGCAAGCCGGACCAGACGGTCACGGCCGAGCGAATCGTGGCGGGTGTGCCCCTGACCGACGTACGGGCGCGCTTCCGTGTGACGCAGACCGACGGCAACAGGGGGACGGCGCTCGTCATCGACCGCGTGCGCGGCACGCTCGCCGACGGCGAGGTCTTCCTCCGCGACACCACGTACCGGCCCGGCGCAGCCGAAAACACCGTGACCGTGCGGATGTCGGGGCTTTCCCTCCAGGCGCTGTTTGACCAGCTCGAACTCCAGGATGTCAGCGGCGAAGGCAAGCTTTCCGGCGCCGTTCCAGTCACCATCGCCGCGGACGGCGTGACCGTCGCGAACGGCCAGCTCGCCGCGGAGACCGGGGGCGTGTTGCGCATCGACCTGGCCCGGACCGGCGAGGCGCTCAAGCAGCAATCCCGCCCGGTCCGCCTCATGGTCCGGGCAATGCAGGATTTCCGTTACGAGACCCTGGCGCTGACGGTGAACCGGCGCCCCGCCGAGGGGCTCTCGCTCAGGGTGAACATGGAAGGCAAGAACCCGGCCGTCCTCGACGGCTATCCCTTTGCCTTCAACATCACCCTGACCGGTGACATCGAGCCCATCCTTCTGGCGCTGCGCGAAGGGCGCAAGCTCACCACGGACTTGCTGCAACGCGCCCTGGAAGCTGATAAGGGTTCGCGTTAGACGCCGGCCGCGAAACGCCGGACATGCGTCGAGGCATCATGACCGTCACTCGCACCCGTATCGGCCTGCTCGCTCTCGCCGCCGCCCTCCTGGCCCCGGCCTGCCAGCCGGCGGTGCGCGTGCAGGCGCCCAAGGAACCCATTACGATCAATCTGAACGTGAAGCTGGACGCCGAGGTCCGGGTCAAACTGGAGGAGCAGGCGCAAGAAGACATCGAGAAAAACCCCGATATCTTCTAGAGTGCGATGCGATCCGGATGGATCGCTGAATCGCACGCTATTCTTTGGAGATGGGGCAAGATTCAGAGACCAGGCAACTCAACCTGATCGCATCTTGCCCCAGCCGCGCGCCGCCCGTATGGACAGGGAGCACCCGCAGCCGCATGTCCCCGATCATCGCGACCACGCGCCGCCGAACCCTCACCGCCCTGGCCGGCGCCACCGCGCTTGCGCTGGCGCCCGGCGCCGTCCGGGCGGGCTCGCTGGATTCCTACCGCGCCCAGGGCGTCATCGCCGAGCGCTACGACGGTCTCGTGGAACTGCGCACGCGCGACGCCCCGGCCGAGGCGAAGCGGATCGTCGAACGCGTCAACGCCAAGCGCCGCCAGATCTACGAGAAACGCGCCGAGAACCAGGGCGTATCGGTGAAAGCCGTCGGCAAGGTTTACGCCGAGCAGATCTGGAAAGATGCGCCGCCCGGCACCTACCTGAAGGAACCTGGCGGCGGCTACGTCCGGAAATAGACGTAGCGTAGCGATCTGGTCCAGAATCCGGCGCGCGCCGGACTTCGCCAAGCGACTCAAGGACCCCGGTATGATGCAGCATCTCCCCGATTCCGTGGATGCGACACAGGATCTCCTGTCGCAGGGGCGCTACGTCGCGGACCGGAGTCTCGCCACGGTCCTTTTTCTGTCGCTCCGCCTGGGGCGTCCGCTCTTTCTCGAAGGCGAAGCCGGCACGGGCAAGACGGAGATCGCCAAGGTGCTCGCCGAGACCCTGAACCGCGATCTGGTCCGGCTGCAGTGCTACGAGGGGCTGGACGTTGCCTCGGCCGTCTACGAATGGAACTACGCCCGGCAGATGGTCGAGATCCGCCTGTCGGAAGCCGTGGGCGACCGCGACCGCGAACAACTCGCGTCCGACATTTTCGCCGAGCCGTTCCTCATCGAGCGCCCCATCCTGAAGGCGCTGCGCCCGCATCCCTATACCGCGGGACCGCCGGTGCTGCTCATCGACGAATTGGACCGCACGGACGAGCCCTTCGAGGCGTTCCTGCTGGAAGTGCTTTCGGACTATCAGGTCACCATTCCCGAGTTGGGCACCATCAAGGCGCCCGAGCCGCCCATCGTCATCATCACGTCCAACCGCACCCGCGAGATTCACGACGCCCTCAAACGCCGCTGCTACTACCACTGGGTCGCCTACCCAAGTGCAGCGCGTGAGCTGGAGATCCTGAACGTCAAGGCGCCCACGGCCGCGCCCGAGCTGTCCCGCCAGGTCGTGGGCTTTGTGCAGAAGCTGCGCCAGATGGATCTGTTCAAGCTTCCCGGTGTGGCGGAGACCATCGACTGGGCGGACGCCCTCACCCAACTGGACAGGGCGGTCCTATCCCAGGAGGCGGTCGACGACACGCTGGGTGTTTTGCTGAAATACCAGGACGATATCGCCAAGATCGAAGGCAGCGAGGCGCGCCGGATCCTGGACGAGGTGAAGCGGGAGATGGCGGAGGCTGCCGCCACCAGCGATTCCTAAACCCCCGCACGCTGCACGGGACGGCCCTCATGTTTCGACAGGCTCAACATGAGGGCTTCGCCCGGAACGCGACGACCTAACATGGAAGGCCGCACTGTGCGCTGGTCGACCCATGATAAAGGCCTCACCCTGAGCCCGTCGAAGGGTGAGGCCGAGTCACCAGCGCCAATGCCCATGCGCCCTCAGGCGTCATAGGTCGAGTATGCCGCAATCGTTGCCCCAAACGACGGACACGGAAGCAGCGGAATCGGCGCCCGGCAGGCTCGTCGAGAACCTGATGCTCTTCGCGCGCACGCTCCGCGCGGCCGGGCTCCCCGTCGGGCCCGGGCGCGTACTGGAAGGGCTCCGGGCCGTGCAGGCGGTCGGCGTCGAGCGCCGCGAGGACCTGTACTGGGCGCTCCACGCCGTTTTCGTGAACCGGCGCCAGGAGCAGATGCTGTTCGACCAGGCGTTCCACGTGTTCTGGCGCAACCCGCGCCTGCTCGACCGGATGATGAGCCTGGTTCTGCCAACCACACCCGATGACTCAGCGGAGCAGGAGCAGCTCGCCCGACGCCTTGCGGAGGCGATGCGCGAGGACGGGGCCCCGGGGCAGGCGGAATCCGAAGAGATCGAATACGAGTTCGATGCGGCCGTGACCTGGTCGGACCAGGAAACCCTGCGAACCCAGGACTTCGAGCAGATGTCGCGTGCCGAGCTGGATGCGGCCAAGCGCGCCATCGCCCGGCTGCGCCTGCCCGTTCAGCGCGTCAAGACGCGCCGCCACCGTGCCAGCCACACACCCGGGCGCGCCGACCTGCGCCGGACCATGCGCGCGGCCCTGCGCGGCGGCCACGGGACGATCCCGCTGCGCTACACGCGCCCGCGCACCCGCGTCCCGCCGCTGGTGGTGCTGTGCGACGTGTCCGGGTCGATGGCCCAGTATTCGCGCATGGTGTTGCACTTCATGCATACCCTGACGGGCGACCGTGAACGCGTGCATAGCTTCGTCTTCGGTACGCGCCTGACCAACATCACCCACTATTTGCGCCACAACGATGTGGACGCAGCCCTGGAGAAGGTCGGGCAACAGGTCACCGACTGGCAGGGCGGCACGCGCATCGGCGCCTGCCTGCACGCGTTCAACCGCGACTGGTCGCGTCGCGTGCTCGGCCAGGGCGCCCTGGTTCTGCTCATTTCCGACGGCCTGGACCGGGACAACGCCGACGGGCTGGCGCGCGAGATGGAGCGGCTGCACAAGTCGAGCCGGCGCCTGATCTGGCTCAACCCGCTCTTGCGCTACGACCGCTACGCGCCAAAATCGCAGGGCGCGCGGGTGATGATCCGGCACGTCGACAGCTTCCGCTCGGTGCACAACCTGGCGAGCCTGGAGAGCCTGGTGGATGTGCTCAGCCGGCGCGACGCCGGGCCGCGCGAGGAGGGCATGCGCGCATGGCAGGCGATGACCGTATAGGCGGCGACGATACCGCCGCCATTCCTTCCGACGACGAGCTGGCCACCGCCCTGGCCTGGCTGGATGCGGGGCGCAAGGTGGCCCGGGCGACCGTGGTTGCGACCTGGGGTTCGTCGCCCCGGCCCGTGGGCAGCCAGCTCGTTGTCGATGCCGAGGGTAACATGGCCGGCTCCGTCTCCGGCGGCTGCATCGAATCCGCTGTGGTCCAAGAGGCTAAGCAGGTCATGGACGGTGCGCCGCCCAAGCTCCTGGAATACGGCGTGACCGATGAGCAGGCCTGGGAGGTCGGCCTGGCCTGCGGTGGTACGGTTCAGGTCTACGTGGAGAAGCTGGGGTGATGCGACGCGCGACCCTCGCGGCGCTCCAGGACGCACGGCGCGCCAAGCGGCCCGTGGCCCTGGTCACCGACCTGGACGACGGGCGCAAGGCCCTGATCGATGGCGGCGAGGTCGTGGCGGGCGACCTGGTTCTCTCCAGTCCGGCGCTGGATGCGGCCGAAGCCGCGCTCAAGCGCGACCGCAGCGGATGCCTAGCCGAACCCGACAGCCGCCTCTTCGTCGAGACCTTCAATCCGCCGTTGCGTCTCATCATCGTGGGTGCCGTCCACATCGCACAGAAGCTCGCGCCCATGGCCGGGCTGGCGGGCTACGCCGTCACCGTGGTGGACCCGCGCCGCGCCTTCGCCACGGACAGCCGGTTCCCCGACGTGGCGCTGCGCCACGACTGGCCCGACGAGGCCGTGCACGCCCTCGCCCCGGACCATCGCACGGCCCTGATTACCCTGACGCACGATCCCAAGCTCGACGATCCCGCCCTCGCGGCCGCGCTGGCCAGCGAGGCATTCTACGTCGGCGCGCTGGGCTCCACGCGCACGCACGCCAAGCGCCTCGACCGGCTCGCCGAGGCAGGTCTGGCCGACGACCAGCTCCGGCGCATCCACGGGCCACTCGGACTCCCGCTGGGCGGACGCGCGCCGGCGGAGATCGCCATCGCCGCCCTGGCGCAGATGACCCAGGTGCTGCACGGCGCGCCGCCGCTGGAAAAGCGCGCCTGAGCGCACCACGCCCGGCGCTTGGACCGGTCCCCATGGAATTCGGCAGCTTCCCCGTTTCGGCGTGCGAGGGCGCCATCCTGGCGCACAGCCAGCACGCCGGTCGGCGACGCCTGAAAAAGGGCACCGTGCTCGAGGCGGACACGTTGGCCGCGCTTCAGGCTGCCGGTGTCACGCATCTCACCGTGGCGCGGCTCGGTCCCGACGACATCCACGAGGATGCGGCCGCCGCGCGCGTCGCCACGGCCTGCGCCGGTCACGGCTGCACCGCCGGCACCGCCGCGACGGGCCGGGTCAATCTGTTCGCCGACGCCGACGGACTCGTCGTCTACGAGCGCGCCGCACTCGACGCGCTGAATCAAATCGATGAGTCCATCACCATAGCGGCCGTGGCCCCCCATGCGCGCGTCGAGGCCGGGCAGATCCTGGCCACCGTGAAGATCATTCCGTTCGCGGCACCCAGCGGCGCCGTGGCCCGCGCGGAAACCGCGGCACGTGCGGCGGGTACCCCGCTGCTGCGTCTGGCACCGTTCGCCCCCAAGGCCGCGGGCCTGATCCAGACCCGCCTGCCCGGCACGCCCGACAAGGTGCTGGCCAAGACCGAACGGACCCTGCGCGCGCGCCTGGAAGCCCTGGGCAGCCATCTCGCCGAAAGCCGGACGATCGGCCATGATACGGCCGAACTTGCCGCGGCGCTCGCCGCGTTCGCGCACAATGGCCATGCCCTCGTCCTGGTCGTCGGCGCCTCGGCGACCGCGGACCGGCGCGACACCATCCCCGCCGCCGTCGAGGCCGCCGGCGGTGAGATCGTCCACTTCGGCATGCCCGTGGATCCCGGGAACCTGCTGGTCCTGGGCCGGCTGCACGGGATGCCCGTGCTTGCCCTGCCCGGCTCGGCGCGCTCGCCGCGGACGGGCGGCAACGACTGGGTGCTACAACGGCTGTGCGCCGATCTGCCGGTGACGGCGGCGGTGCTGACGGGCATGGGCGCGGGCGGACTGCTCAAGGATACCCCGGAACGCCCGCTACCCCGGCGTGAGGCGGCACCGGCGCACCCAGCCGAGCCGGGCACGGGCTGGCGCATTGGCGGGATCGTGCTCGCCGCCGGCGAATCGCGGCGCATGGGCGGCTCGAACAAGCTGCTGGCGGACCTCGAAGGCGAGCCGCTGATCCGGCGCAGCGTGCGGACGCTGACCGAGGCGGGTGTCGATCCCGTTATCGTGGTAACCGGTCACATGGGCGAGCAGGTTGCCGCCGCGGTCGCGGAGCTGCCCGTCACCCTGGTCGCCAATCCCGGTTATCCCGAGGGCATGGGCGCCGCCATCCGCACCGGGATCGGCGCGCTGCCCGACGGGCTCGACGGCGTTTTCGTGCTGCCCGGCGACATGCCGGCGGTGCGTGCCGGCACGGTCGGAGCCTTGATGGCCGCATTCGACCCACCCGGCGGGCGTACGATCTGCATTCCGGAGAACGCCGGAGTGCGCGGGCACCCGGTGCTTTTCGCCCGGCGCTTCTTCCCCGAGCTGCGCGCCTGCGGCGGTGACGTTGGCGCGCGCGGCGTGCTGCGCGAGCATGCCGAAGACGTGGCGGCCGTCCCCGTGCCCGACCCGGGAATTGCACTGGACCTGGACACCCCGGCCGCGCTGGCGGCCTATCGCGGCACGGCCGAGCAGAACGGCGGGGCGCAGCCCTGAATCGCGTGCGCGGCGATGGGCAGCCATCCCGCCAGGAATTCGACCACCACCCGATCGGCGCCGTGGTCCCAAAGGTCCATGTGGCCGCCCTCGGACGCGATCCACACCTGCTTGGGCTCGTTCGCCGCGGCGAAAAGCCGGCGGCCGAAGCCCAGCGGCACGACGCGGTCTCGGCGACCGTGCAACACCAGGACCGGCGCGGCCACCTCGGAAATGCGTCGCACGGAATCGAAGCGGTCGCGCACCAGCCACTTCGCGGGCACATACCAGTAGTGCCGCTGGGCCACCTCGGCGATCGAGGTGAACGGGGCATCCAGCACCACCGCCCCCACGCTGCGTCGCGCGGCCATGGCCACGGCCACCCCGGTGCCCAGGGATTCGCCATAGAGCGCCGTGCGCATGGCCGGAATCCCGCGCTCGGCGAGCCAGGCCAGCACCGCCTCGGCATCGCCCAGGAGGTGCCCCTCGGTGGGCCGGCCGGGATTGCCGCCATAGCCGCGGTACTCCGCCAGCAAGACACCGAAGCCGGCGTCCAGCAGGGGCTGCAGCTTGGCCACGCGATCGCCCACCGTGCCCGCATTGCCGTGAAACACCACCACGGTCGGCACACCGGGCTGCGCTGGCCGGTACCAGTGCTGCATCGGCAGGCCGTCGTGGCCAGGGATGGTGACGGTTTCCATCCCGGCGGCCTTCGCCAGCTCGGGGTCGGGCGGCCGCGTCGTGCGCGGAAAGAGGATCTGCCGTTGGGCCGCGTACATGCCCAGCGCGACGGCGCCGTAGAGGCCACCGAGCCCACCCAGGACCCCCCATGTACCGATCACCGGGACCGCTCCTTCCCTGTCACGCCTTGACCGCGGGCCGCTCCGGCTCGCGGGACTCCCCCGGCGACTCGCCGGCAGCCGGGTCGTCCAGCCGGTCGACGTCGCCGCGCAGTTCTCCGCCCGAGGCGACCTCAAGCGTGGCGTATCGGATGTGACCGCGTACCCGCGCCGTTTCCGTCAGGACCAGACCGCCCGACACCGAGAGGGTGCCGTCGAACGCGCCCGCGATCACGGCCGCATGCACCCTGGCCTCGCCGTGGAAGACGCCGCTTTCGCGGATTTCCAGCGTGCCCGCGGGCAGTTCCGCCTCGACCCGACCGGCGACGATCAGCCGTTCGCAGGCGGTGATCTGGCCGGTCACGTGCACGCCCTCGCCGACAACGAGATCGCCGTCGGCGCGCGCCTGCCCATGGGCCGGGCCCGTTGTTGCGGCGGCTGCGGCGCGCCGGCCACCGCCGCCGACGCTCACGCCCTGGCGCTTGACCGCACCGGAAGAGCCGCCGCCGGCCACGGGCATGGCGGGCCGGCCCGGGGGGCCGGTATCGGGACCGGCGGACGCGTTGGGGCGTGCGCCGCGATGGTCTGCTGCCACGGGATCGCTCCTGGGTTTCGGCCTCATCCGGAGCCCTGCCTTTGGGCGGGCCTGACTGCGCTGTGTAGCCTAACACGGCCGGGTCTGGCCATGCCCGTGGTATGGCGAATCCGTGGCACGCAACCGGGCGCAGCCATGGCGTCGCACCCCCGGCAAGGGGTTAAAAAACGCCGTGACCGCGCGCTTGGCGATTTGCTACAGGCCCCCGGCCATGGAGATGCTTTCGGGGGATGTCATCCAACTCGCCGTGCTCGCGCTCGCCATGGCGGGAGCCGGCGTTGTGGCCGGGTTCATCGCGGGCCTACTCGGCGTAGGCGGCGGAATCGTCATCGTGCCCGCGGTGTTCGAGGTACTGCGGTTCATGGAAAGCGCGCCCGAGGTGCGCATGCACGTCGCCGTGGGCACGTCCCTGGCGACCATCGTGGCAACGGCGTTGCGCTCCACACGCGCGCACCAGCGTCATGGGGCGGTGGACGGCGAACTCCTGCGCCGGTGGGGCCCGGCCGTGCTCGCCGGCGTCGCCCTGGGCAGCGCCGTCTCCGGCTTCGTCACCGGGCGGGTGCTGACAGGCATCTTCGGATGTGTGGCGATCCTCGTCGCGATCTACATGGCCACGCTGGGCAACCGGGCGCGCCTGGCCGAGCGGCTTCCGGGCGAGCCGATCAAGAGCGTGCTGGGCGTCATCGTCGGCCTGATCTCGTCCCTGATGGGCATCGGCGGCGGCTCGCTTTCCGTGCCCATCCTGAGCCTGTGCAGCTATCCCATGCGCTACGCCGTGGGCACCTCGGCGGCGATCGGGCTGATCATCGCCGTCCCGGGAACGATCGGGTTCATGATCGCCGGGTGGAACGTCCCCGGCCTGCCGCCGTTCTCACTGGGGTTCGTCAATCCCGTAGCGTTCGCCGCCATCGTACCCACCACCGTGTTGATCGCGCCCCTGGGTGCACGGGTGGCACACGCCATTCCCCAACCGGCCCTGCGCGCCCTGTTCGCCGGGTTCCTGTGCGTCATGGGCAGCCGGATGCTCCTGGAGACGGCCGGGATCCGGCTCTTCGGCGGTTAAGGCCTGTCCCCGCGAGCGCCCTCAACCGCTGAGTACTGTCCGAGTGAACGCCATCACTGCGCGATCGTGCCAAGGGACGGCATGGTCGCGGGCGTGGAAGCCGACGTGGCCGCCGCGCGCCGTCAGGGCGGCGCCGATGTTTGGATTCTGGGCCCACGGCGTTCGCCGATACGCGGCGACGGGAATCCAGGGGTCGTCGGCCGCATGGATGGCCAGGAGGGGAACCGCGACACCCGGAAGGAACTGCTCGCCGCTGCATCGGGCATAGTAGTCCATGGCGTCGGCGAAGCCGTGGTGCGGGGCGATAAAGCCGTCGTCGAAGGCGTAGACGCTGCGCGCCTGCGCAATGGCCGCCCGCTCGCGCCGGCTCAGCGCGGCCGGCGGCTGCGTCGCCTCGATCTTGAGTCGGCGCAGCAGCCAGCGATGGTAGATCAAGTTCCGGGGGGCGTGAAACCGGCGCGAGGTGGCGGCAAGGTCGATCGGCGCCGAGATGCACGCGGCGGCCCGTACCGGAAAGCGCCGCCCCGTCTCCGCCAGGAACTTGATGAGCATGTTGCCGCCCAGGGAATAGCCGACCGGCACCACGCCGCTGCGCGCGATTTCCGGGCAGTGCGCCATGAGCCCGGTTAGCGCATCGGCGATGTCGGCGCTCCGGCCGGCGTGGTAGTGGCCCTGGCAGGCGGGCCGCGACGGTGGACTCCCGCGCAGGTTGAGCCGGCACACCGGAAACCCGTCGCTCAACCAGGCGTGCGCACTGGCGCGCAGATAGTGCGAATCCGCGCACCCCGTCAGGCCGTGGATGAGCACCACCAGGGGCGCGTGGCCGATGCGCTCGCGCGCATGCAGTGCGGCGGCGAGCCGGTCGCCCCCGGCCACATCGAGCCAGATGCGCTGACATCGCCAGGGGGCCAGATCGTGATGGGGCCGCCGCAGATAGTTGCGCATGGTCTGCAGATCCGCCGGCCGCCAGAGACGGCTCGGCCGGAACGGCGGTAACGGCAACTCGCGCGCCGCTCCCAGACATTCCACCTGCGCGCCCTTTGCCGGCGGGCGGGCGGCGTCATACCCGGGCGGGCGGCTCGTCGGCGACCTCGATGAAAGTTTCGGGCTGACAGCCATTGAAGTCCGTGGCGAGCGCGGTCGAATAGGCGCCGAGCGCATCGATGGCGATCCAGTCGCCTTCGTCGGCATCCGTCGGAAGCGTAACCGGATCGGGCAGGATGTCCAGGGAATCGCATGTGGGGCCGGCGAGTTCGAAGGCGCGCTGTTCCGATGCGGGCGCCCCGTCGGGTCGGATCAGCCGGGCGGGCAACGGGATCCGGGCGAGCTTGGCCTCCGACAGACTGCCGTAGACACCGTCGTTGATGTAAAGTCGACCGCCCTTGCGCAGTTGGACGCGCGTGATCAACGTGCTCGCATGCGCGACCAGTGCGCGCCCGGGTTCCGCCAGGATTTCCGCATCGGGGGCCAGGTCGAGCGCCGCCAGACCCTCGCGGATCGCGTCGACGAAGGCGGCCAGCGGAGGCGCCGGGGGACCCGCGTAGGTGGCGGGAAATCCGCCGCCGACATCCAGGCACTGCAGGCGCACGCCGGCTGCATCGGCGACGCCGGCGGCGTTCGCCAGCGCCGCGCGGTACGCGTCGGCCACGGTGCATTGCGATCCGACGTGGAAGCCGAGCCCCGGCCGAAAGCCCAGGGCCGCCGCCTCACCCAGGATCTCGGCAGCCATCGCCTGGCCGGCGCCAAACTTGTCCGACAGGTGGATCGCCGCGCCGGTGGCCGAGGTGGTCATGCGCACCACGACCGTCACCTCCGGATCGCGCCCCAGGATCTCCACGAGCTTGCCCAGTTCGGTGGGGTGATCGACGACGAAATGGCGCACGCCGCCATCGCGGTATGCCGTCTCGATCGCTGAACGCGCCTTCACAGGATTCATGAAATAACAGCGCGCGCCCGGCAGCAGCCGCTGCACCTGCCGGACCTCGCGCATGGCGGCCACGTCGAAGCCGTGGATGCCGCCGGCCGCGAGGGCGTCAAGCAGGGCTGGATGCGGGTTGCATTTCACCGCGTAGAGCACGCGGCCCGGGAATGCCGAAACGAACTCCGCCGCCGCGCGCCGGGCCGCGTGGGGGCGCAGGCAGTGCACCGGCGCCTCGGGCCGCAGTGCGGCAACGGCATCGGCCACGCTGGCAAATCGCGCGCGCCCCTCGCGCTCGGCGGCTGCCTCGGTCATCGCCCCGATCCCTGTTCGTCGCGCCGTGAACGCATCTGCCCGCACCGAACGACACCGGCGTGGGCCGAGGCCCCTGCAACCTCGTGGAAGATTATATCGTCTACAAAACCACACAGCGGGCGTCTACAGCAGGCGTTCACAGCCGATACGGCCTGCCCCGGCACCCCGCTAGCGCGCCGCCAGATTGCGCAGCGGCGTGCCGTCCGGATCCTTCCATCCGCGCAAAAGGCTCTGGACGTCCGACCCCAGCGTGATCCGGCCTTCCCGCATGTACGCCTCGTGGTTGGATTCGATTTCCCCAAGGTGGTAACGGTAGTTTACCATCATCCCCGCTGACTGCCGCATCCCCTTGGCAGAAACGTCGCCCAGCCAGTTCAACCGCTCCAGCCGCGCGCCGTTCTTGAGATGGAAGCGCGCCACGGGGTCCCGCGGAAAGCCGTCGTTCCGCCGCGTAAGAAGGTAGCGCGCGCACAGCCGCATCAAGGGGGCCTTCAGCGCACTCGCCAGCGTATCCGAGCCCGCCCCCTCGTCGGCGAGGCGCTCCACCAGGGTGATCAGGGCCGTGGCCGGGTCGTTGTGCCCCGCCAGCTCCGCCCACGCACGCCGCTCGTCCTCATCGCTGAGCGCGCGCACCGTGGCCGGCGGCACATGCGCCAGCCATTCGCGGAAACCCGGGATCGGCGACAATGTCGCGAAGACCTCGAGGCGCGGCAGCTCCTGGTGCAGCCGGCCCACGACCTGCTTGATCAGGTGATCGCCGAAGGAAATGCCGCGCAGTCCCTGCTGGGTGTTGGAAATCGAGTAGAAGATGGCGGCGCGCGCCTGACCCGGATCGTCCGGTGGTGTTTCGTCATCGAGCAGCCGCTGCACACTGGCGGCCATGCTGCGCGTCAGCGCGACCTCGATGAACGCCAGCGGTTCTTCCGGCATGCGCGGATGGAAGAGGGCATAACAGCGCCGGTCCGAATCCAGGCGGTCGCGCAGGTCGTCCCAGTCGCGGATTTCATGGACCGCTTCATAGGCGATCAGCTTGTCCAGCAACGCGGCTGAAGAATGCCACGTAATCTGCTGGAAATCCAAGAAACCTACATCGAACCACGCGATCAACAGATCGCGCAGATCGTCGTCGAGCCGCTTCAGTTCCGGATGCGCGCCAACGTGTTTGAGCAGCTCCGCGCGCATGTCCACGAGGAACTTGGTGCCGTCCGGGATGGCGTGGAACTGGCGGAGAATGGTCACACGCTGCGGCTCGAGCGCCCGGCGCAGCCGGGTCTCCGCCCGCACGCGCGTGCTCGCGTCCGCCGCATCGTGATAGGCGTCGATGGCGGATTCGACGGCATCGCTGCGGCAGCCGAACTCCTGAGCCAGCAGGGTGAAGAACGTCAGCCGCTGCTCCGGGGTCATGGCGAGGTAGCGCCGGCCCAGCTCGGCTGCCCGGCCGCGCGCGGAGACCTCGCCGCCCCGCGCCTCGACGCAGGCCTGCATCAGCCAGCGCAGCCCGTCGACTTCGTTGCGCCGGCTATCCGGCGTGACCCGCTCGACCGTCCGTGCGGCCCCGGCGGAGACCTCGCGCCAGGCACCTGCGAGATTGGCGAGGGTGCGTGTGAAGAGTCGCGGTTCGCGGTTCGCGGTTTCGCTCATGGCCTTGACGTCAGCATGATACCTTCAGGTCAAACATACCGCCCTCGGCGGGCCGATGGAACGGGTCGACTTGCCGGCGCCAGAGGAATCAGCCATCTCTCGGTCATGTCCAGACGCATCCGCTGGCTCCTTATCAGCCTGGCCGGCACGGCCGTGGTCGTCATTCTGGCCGCCGCCGGCGCCTACGCGTATCTGCTGCAATCGCTGCCGCAGACGACGGGGCGGATTACCCTGCCCGCCCTGGAACAGCCCGTCCGGGTGGCACGCAACGACCGCGGCATACCCACCATCAAGGCGCAAAGTCTCGACGACGCCTACACCGCGCTCGGGTTTCTCCATGCGCAGGACCGGTTGTTCCAAATGGAACTGACCCGGCGCGCCGCCGCCGGCCGCCTCGCCGAACAAGTCGGGCCGGCGGTGCTGGGCATCGACAAATTCATGCGCATTCTGGGTTTTCAATCGCGCGCCCAGGCACAGTTCGACAACCTGTCCGCGGAGACGCGCGCGGCCCTTCGCGCCTACGCGGACGGCGTCAATGCGTTCCTGGACACCGATCCGGTGCTGCCCCTGGAATTCCAGATCCTGCGCTACAGCCCGGAGCGGTGGAAACCCGCGGACAGCCTGGCGTGGCGCCAGCTCATGGCGCTGCAGCTTTCCGGCAACTGGCGCAGCGAGATCGAGCGCGCGCGGGTTTCGGAAAAGCTCACGGACAGGCGCCTGGCGCTGCTTTACGGCGACGGCGCCGGCGCGGGCTCGCCCACGATCGAGACGATCCAGCGCGCGACACGCGGGGTTCCCCTAAAGGATCTGGCGAACCTGCTGCCCTGGGAGCTTGAACCCAAGTCCGCCTCCAACGCGTGGACGCTCAACGGGCCCGCAACCGCCGAGAGCCGCACCATTCTCGCCAACGATCCGCACCTCGCGTTGCGCGCGCCCGGCTACTGGTATCTGGCGCGCATCGAAACCCCCGAGCAGACGCTCGTGGGCGCCACCGCCCCGGGCGTGCCCTTCACGATCCTGGGCCGGAACCGTCACCTCGCCTGGGGCCTGACCACGACGCACAGCGACACCCAGGACCTGTTCATCGAAAAGCTCGCGCCGGGCGATCCGAAGCGCTACGTCACGCCCACGGGCAGCGCGCCGTTCGAGGTGCGCGAAGAGACGATCCCCGTCGCCGGCCGGGATACGCCCGAAACGCTCAAGGTTCGCAGCACGCGCCACGGACCGGTCATTTCCGATGCCGTTGACAGCGCCGATCGCCTCGTCGCCGGGCAGGACAAGGTGGTTGCCCTCGCCTGGACCGGTCTCAGTGCGCGCGACCGCACGCTGGATGCGATTCGCCGGGTCAACCATGCGGCGGGTGTGGACGCCGCCCTGGACGCCCTGGATGTCGTGGGAAGCCCGCAGCAGAACATCTTTCTGGCCGACGATCAGGGCAACACGGCCGTAGCCGCGCCGGGCCACGTGCCCGTGCGCAAACGTGGCAACGGGACCCGTCCCGTTCCCGGTTGGACGGGCGACTACGACTGGAACGGCCTGATCCCGGTGGACGCGCTGCCGCGAACGCAGAACCCGGCGGACGGACGCCTGGTGAACGCCAACAACAAGCTTGTGCCGGATGCCTACCCGTACAGCATCGCGGCCAACTGGCCGCCGCCGTTCCGCGCCCACCGCATCCGCACGCTGCTCGACAAAGCCGGGCCGAACGCAAGCCTGGATGCCATGGCGCAGATCCAGCTCGACGTGAAGAGCCCGGCCGCGCGGATTCTCCTGCCCGTGCTGCTCAGGCACGGCGGGCGCACCGAGCGCGGGCGCACGGCTGTCGAGATGCTTCGAGACTGGGACGGGACCATGGCACGCACGGCACCGGAGCCACTGATCTTCGTGGCGTGGATGGACGTGCTCAACCGCAAGCTGCTCAAGGACGAGCTGGGCGGGCTCTTCGGCGAATTCCGGCGTCCCGATCCGCGCCGGCTCAAGCGGATCCTCACGCGCGAGTCCGACTTTTGCGATAACGTGGACACGCGCGAGGTCACCGAAAGCTGCAGCGACCAGGTGCAGGTGGCCCTGGAACAGGCGCTCACCGACCTCGCCGAAGCCTACGGCAACGACATGGAAAGCTGGGCCTGGGGCGACGCGCACCGCGCGCGGCTGCCCCACCCGGCGCTGTCGCGAATCCCCGTCATAGGCGGATTGTTCGAGCATCCGGTTGCCACTAGCGGGGGCGACGAGACGGTCAACCGGGGCGGCGCGACCTACACCGGCAACGGACCCCGGCAGCGCTACGAGCACGTCCACGGCCCCGGACTGCGCGCGCTGCACGACCTCTCGCAGCCACCGGCAAGCTCGCGTTTCATGATCGCGGACGGCCAGTCCGGCAACCCCCTCTCGCGGCATTACGCCGGTTTCGCCGAGGACTGGCGCGGCGGGCGCTACGTAAAACTTGTCGGCGAGACGCAAGAAGATGCCGAGGTTCTGCGGCTAACCCCTGCGCCACAGTGACCCGGCACGCGCCGTCGGCGCCGGACCGGAGCCTCAACCCGCGCCCCAGGGAGCGCCCATCATGAACGACGCCACCGACTTCGGCGTCGGCCTGGACCAGATTCGGGCCGCCGCGAGCCAGCTCGAGGGCCAGGTCGTCCGCACGCCGCTGATTTCCGCGCCGCGGCTGTCGGCCATGTTCGGCTGCGAACTCTATCTCAAGCTGGAGAATCAGCAGTATACGGGCTCGTTCAAGGATCGGGGTAGTTACGTCAAGCTGCTCAGCCTCTCCGCAGCGCAGAAGCGGACCGGCGTGATCGCCATGTCCGCGGGCAACCACGCCCAGGGCGTCGCCTATCATGCGCAGCGGCTGGGCATCCCGGCGACCATCGTCATGCCGGCGACGGCCCCGTTCAGCAAGGTCGAGCGCACCCGCAGCTTCGGCGCGCGCGTCGTGCAGACCGGCCCAACGATCGACGAGGCCGGGGACAAGGCCCGCGAACTCATGGACGCCGAGGGGCTGACCTTCGTGCATCCCTACGACGACCCGGCGACGATCGCCGGCCAGGGCACCGTCGGCATGGAGATGCTTGCCGATCAGCCTGATCTGGACAGCATCATCGTGCCCATCGGCGGCGGCGGCGTCATCTCCGGAACAGCGCTGGCAGCCAAGGCGATCAAGCCGGCCGTCAAGATCTATGGCGTCGAGGCCGAACTCTTCCCGTCCATGTACCAGGCAATCCACGGTCAGGCGCCCACCTCGGGCGGCGCCTCCATCGCCGACGGCATCGCAGTCAAGCGCCCCGGCACGCTCACCCGTCCGATCGTCGAGCGCCATGTCGAAGCGATTATGCTCGCCGATGAGGCGACCCTGGAGAACGCTGTCGCCACGCTGGCGGACTATCAAAAGGTCATCGCCGAGGGCGCCGGTGCGGCGCCGCTTGCCGCGCTCGCCATGGATCCCGAGCGGTTCCGCGGACAAAAGGTCGGCCTCGTCATCTGCGGCGGCAACATCGACACGCGGCTTCTGGCCTCGGTGCTCACGCGCAGCCTCGTCCGCGAGGGCCGGCTCGTGAGCCTGCGCATCGAGATCAACGACGCCCCCGGCGTGCTCGCCAAGCTCTCCGGCATCATCGGCGAGACCGGCGCCAACATCGTCGAGGTCTATCACCAGCGCCTTTTCCACGACGTGCCCGTGCGCAAGGCCGAGGTCGATACGGTCGTGGAGACGCGCAACCGCGAGCACGTGCGCGAGATCATCGAGAATCTCGAGTCCGGCGGCTTCCGCACACGCGTGCTGTCCACACTGTCCAGCGACGGACCGACGCAAAGCTGATGCCCGCCACCGGCATCGCCCGCCCGAACCTTGGCCGAGCGCAGGCAGGTTTAACGCGGTCTTAAGGGCGCGGGCGGGACTCTCCGCCCGCGTGCGGAAGACGGTGGCAAGGGCCCGGTCATGGCCGGAAAGGACGACGAAAAACAACCCATCATCATCAAGAAAAAGAAGAAAGGCGGTGAGGAGGAGGCGCACGCCGGGACCTGGAAGATCGCCTATGCCGACTTCGTCACGGCCATGATGGCGTTTTTCCTCATGCTTTGGCTGCTCAATGCGACAACCGAAGAGCAGCGCGACGGTATCGCGGATTATTTTTCCCCGACCTCGGTGAGCAAGAGCACCAGCGGCGGGGGCGGCATGCTCTCAGGGCAGACGGTGGCCAAGGACGGCGCGCTGGTCCACCGGCGCGCGCCCCTCGGGATCAACATCAAGCTGCCGCCGGCGGACCAGCTCGGCTCGCCCGAAAACGTGAACAAAGCCGAAAAGGGGGACGCGGAGGGCCAGACCAAGGCCGAGCTGGAAGAAAAGCTCCGCGCGAAGCAGCGCGACGCATTCGAAGCGGCGAAGCGGAAGCTTCAGGAGGCGATGAAGCAGCCCGGGCTGACCGAGCTTTCCGACAACCTGCGCGTCCAGCAGACCGACGACGGCCTGAAGATCCAGGTCGTCGACCAGCTCGACAAGCCCATGTTCGCCAGCGGCAGTGCGGAACCCCTTCCCCGCACGCAGCGGCTTCTCGGGCGGGTCGCCGAGGTCATCCGCGGCCTTCCCAACGAGGTGGAGATCACCGGGCACACCGACGCCGCACCATTCCGCAACCGGAACGACTATTCGAACTGGGAGCTCTCTGCCGACCGTGCCAATGCGAGCCGGCGCGTCCTGGTCAACAACGGGCTTCAGCCGGACCGCGTCACGGAAGTCGCGGGGCGCGCAGACGAAAACCTGCTTCTGCCGGACAATCCGACGAGCCCGCGCAACCGCCGCATCGCGATCCTGCTGCGCTACGTCAAGCCCGAGGAGGCGCGCGCGGCGGACGGCGTGAGCGTGCGCCGTGGTCCGGACGGCAGCATCATCGCCGTGGAGAACCCGGACGCGGGCGAGACCGAGCCGGCCTCGCGCACCGGCCCGAGCATCATGGACGAGGAGGACACCGACCAATAGCGGAAGGCGCGCGCAGCACGCGAACGGTGGCCTTCGGCGGCCGTGTACGGCAAACTGTCGGCGATCCTTCGATCCAAACCGCAGTGAGCGCGCCATGACCGACCGCCGCTCGATCGGCAACGGCAATCCGCCGCCGTTTGGCCCCGGCCGTGCGCCCAAGCCGTTCTACGTGCTGCGCGAGCTGCCCTGCCCGTACCTGCCCGGCCGCCAGGAGCGCAAGGTCATCACCGACCTCAGCGGCAGCGACGCCGAGGCCGAACACGCCGAACTCTCGCGCGCCGGCTTCCGGCGTAGCCACATGTTCGCGTACCGCCCGGCGTGCCGGGGCTGCGACGCCTGCGTGCCGGTGCGCGTGGACACCCACCAGCACGTCCCGTCCAAGTCGCAACGACGGATCCTGCGCCGCAACACGGATGTCACGGTGACGGTCGCGCCCGCCCGGGCCAGCGTGGAGCAATACGCGGTGTTCGCGCGCTATCTCGGGGCACGGCACCGGGACGGCGAAATGGCCGACATGGGCGAGAGCGATTACCGCGACATGGTGGAGCAGACGGCCGTGTCCACGCGCATCGCCGAATTCCGCGACGCGGCCGGCAGCCTGGTGGGCGCCTGCCTGTTCGACCTCCTCGACGACGGCACCTCCGCCGTCTACACCTACTTCGATCCGGGCGAATCCGCACGCAGCCTGGGCACCTACACGGTCCTTTGGCTCATCGGCGCCACGGCCGCCTGGGGCGGCCGCTACGTCTATCTGGGGTACTGGGTCGCCGGTTCGCAGAAAATGGCCTACAAGTCGCGCTTTAATGGGCTGGAACGCCTGACACCGGCCGGATGGCGATCCTTCGCCGCATGACCGACAATCCAGGGGCGCGGCTTGCGTCATCCATTACCCCTCCATACACTCCGCCCGGCTCGACAACAAGGCGGCGGGATTCTCGGCCGGCCGCCAAGCATATGGCCGCAACGGATCTTGCAGGGAGGTAAAGCATGGATCGTCGCGCGTTCCTTCGCGGCAGCACGGCCACGGCGGTCGCCGGCTCGGCAGCCGCGGCGGGTACGATGCCCGCCCCGGCCATCGCCCAGAACAAGATGCAGCTCAAGATGGTCACGACCTGGCCCAAGAACTTCCCGGGTCTGGGCACGTCCGCGGAGCGGCTGGCCAAGCGCATCACCGACATGACCGATGGCCGGATTTCGGTGAAGGTCTTCGGCTCGGGCGAAATCGTCCCCGCGCTTGAGGCCTTCGACGCGGTTTCCAGCGAAACCGCCGACATGTACCACGGCGCCGAGTATTACTGGCAGGGCAAGTCCAAGGCGTTCTCCTTTTTCGCCGCGGTCCCGTACGGCCTGACGGCGCAGGAGATGAACGCTTGGATCCACCACGGCGGCGGCCAGGAGCTCTGGGACGAACTCGCCGCGGACTTCGGGATCAAACCCTTCGCCGCGTGCAACACCGGCGTCCAGATGGGCGGCTGGTTCAAGTCGCCGGTGACCAAGCTCGAGGACATGAAGGGCCTGAAATTCCGCATGCCCGGGCTGGGCGGTGAAGTGCTGCGCCAGATCGGCGTCTCCGTGGTGGGACTCGCCGGCGAGGACATCTTCCCCGCGCTGCAGTCGGGCAACATCGACGGCACCGAGTGGGTTGGCCCCTGGAACGACTTGGCCTTCGGCTTCTACAAGATCACCAAGCACTATCACTGGCCCGGCATCCACGAGCCGGGCACCACGCTGTCCATGGGCATGAACCGGAAGGTCTGGGACAAGCTCTCGCCCTCGGACCAGCAGATCATCAAGAACGCCTGCGACGCCGAGAACATGGCCGGGCTGGCCGAGTTCAACGCGCGCAACGGCGGCGCACTGGACGAGCTGCGCAACGAGCACGGCGTCGAGCTGCACAAGTTCAGCGACACCGTTCTGCAGCAGCTCGGCGAGGCCTCGGCGGACGTGATGAGCGACGTCGGCAAGGAAGGCGGTATCGTCAAGCGCGTCTACGACAGCTTCGTCAATTTCCGCCGGAACCAGATCGCCTGGATGAAGTACTCGCAGCAGGGCTACATGAACGCCCGCAGCCTGCCCTTCACCTACGCAAAGTAACGCGGTGCACGAGGCCCGAAGCCGCGTTGCCGCGCCGCACCGTCGGGACAGACGGTGCGGCCCTGCGGCGCGTCGCACCCCCGCGCCCCGCCGGCGCGCGGGGGCGGTTGCGGGACGTGTGCCGAATACGCACGGGGGACTGTCGTGGTGAGGACCGCGCGGCTGAGCACGCTTGCCCGGATCACCGCCGCCATCGACGCGTTCAACGACCGCATCGGTCGGGGCGTGGCGTGGCTGGCCCTGGCCATGGTGCTGGTGCAGTTCCTGGTGGTGTTGCTGCGCTATGTCTTCGGCGTGGGCGCCCTCTACCTCCAGGAACTCATCATCTATTTGCATGGCACCATGTTCATGTTGGGTGCGGGCTATACGCTGCTCTACAATGAGCACGTGCGCGTCGATGTGTTCTACCGGGAGGCCGCCGCGCGCCGGCAAGCGGTGGTCGATCTCGCCGGGGTCGTGCTCTTTCTGCTGCCCGTGTGTACGCTCATCACGATCTATTCCTGGCCCTACATCACCAAGGCCTGGGCGGTGCGCGAAGGCTCCATCGAGGCCAGCGGCATCCAGGGCGTCTACTTGCTCAAGACGGTCATC
>CAJXKW010000002.1 GCA_913055855.1 uncultured Limimonas sp.
CGCGCGCTCATCGCCGAGGCCGAGCAGCACAGCCGCGTGCCGCTGGTGGCGAACCAGGTCGAGTATCACCCTTTCCTAGACCAGCGGCACCTGCGCGCCTTTCTGGCCGAGCGCGACATGGCGCTGATCGCTTACGCCCCGCTGGCGCAGGGGCGCGTCGTGGGCCACCCAACGATCCGCGCCATCGCCGCCAACCACGACGCCACCGAGGGCCAGATCGCCCTGGCGTGGCTGCTCCACGCGCCCAACACCGCCGCCATCCCCAAGACGGCGACCCCCGACCGCCTCGCCGGGAACCTCGCGGCGACGGCGATCGCGCTGGCGGACGACGAGCTGGACGCGATCACCGCACTCGCCGAACCGGGCGGCCGGATGTTCGACTTTCCCGGCCTCGCGCCCGCCTGGGACTGAGCCCGCTGCGGCGACCCCGGTCGCGCCCGGCAGAACTGGCCGCAAGGAGACGGCAATGCCCGGCGGGTGACATCCCGGAACACCCTTGCCGGGTATCTGTCCCGCCCGAGGCTCGCCACGCGACGCATGGTTAAACATCTGTAAGCATGCTATCCGCTCGAGGTTGCCGCGCTCGCCCGATCGACTCCCACGGACGGGCGGGCTTCCCCCGCCTACGTGGCAAGCTGTGGTCATCTTCGCCCGCCACCCCGCGGTCGCCGCACATCGCCGCGGCGCCACGCCGTGGTCCGCATGACGAGGTCCCATGGGCGCACGTGTCTGGCTCGTCTTCGCCGTTCTGACCGTTGTTGTCGCGGCATCGCAGCCGGGCCTTGCGGCGGTCTGCGACCGGCCCCTGCGCATCGGCTGGAATCACTGGCCGCCCTACCAGACCGCCGGGGGCGGTGCGCCCGGCGGCATCGACGCCGAGGTGGTGGCGTCCCTCGCCGACGCCACGGGGTGCCGGGTCGAATGGGTGCGCGCGCCCTGGCGGCGCCAGCTCGAGCTGCTCGCCGACGGCGAGCTGGATGCGGTGATGACGGCGAATCACACACCCGAGCGGGCGCGTTACGGCGTGTTCTCCGAACCCTATCTGCACTACCGGGCCATCCTGTGGACGGCGCAACCCCTGGCGCGGCGCCGATTCACGAGTCTGCGCACCTATCTCGAAGCCGGCCATCGCGTGGGCATCGTGCGCGGCTACACCTACGGACCGGAAACCGACACCGTTCTGGAAGCGCCGAGCTTTCGCGATCAGGTGGTGATCAACAACACCCTGGAATCCAATGTGCTGATGCTCGCCAACGGCCGGCTCCACGGGCTCCTGGGCAACCGCCTGACGGTCAGCCGCGTGGCAGCGCAGACCGGCGTCGCCGAGGCGATTCATCCCACCGATCTCATCGTGCAGGACGAGCCTGTGCACATCCTCTGGTCCAGGCAAGCCGTGGCGGATTCCGTCATCCAGGCCTGGAACCGGGCAATCCGGCGCCAGCGGGAAGACGGCGTTTTCCGGAGCATCCGCGCGCGGCACCGGCCGCGGTCGCCGGGCCGGCAACGCGCACGGCCGTAATTGACCGAAACGTAAACCTTATCGCGTTGACGGAAGGTGTCAGCCGGCGCAGGCTCGCCACGACCGCCGTGCGATAAGGGAGTCGACCCGCGCATGAACCTGTGGCTACGCCTCGCCGTTCTGCTGCTCGCCGACATGCTCTGGCGGCCGCGCCTGAAGCTGCTGGACACGGCCCGCCTGCCCCTGCGCGTGCTGCCCACGGATCTCGACCTGCTCGGGCACATGACCAATTCGCGCTTCTTCAGCGCGCTCGACCTGGGCCGCCTCGACCTGCTGTTCCGAAGCGGGCTGCTCGGCCTTGTCGTGCGCGAGCGCTGGTCGCCGGTGGTTGCCGGTTGCGACGTGCGCTTCCGGCGTGCCCTGCGCCCGTTCGAGCGCTTTTGGGTGGAGACCCGGATCGCGGGCTGGGACGCGCGCTGGCTGTACCTGGAGCAGACCATCCACTGCCGCCGCGGCGTGGCTGCCTCGGCGATGCTGCGCGGCTCCATCGTCGCCGGGCGCGAAACCCTGGCGCCGCACGAGGTCCTGGCACGCGCGGGCTTCGCCGGGCGCGCCCCGGATCTGCCGCAACGCTTCGCCCGGTGGCGCGATGCCGAGCCGGCGTTCCACGAGACCTGACGGGCTTTGTCGGGCCGCGTATGGGCGCTAGGTTCCCGTCTTCAACCAGCGGCGACGGGATTCGATGACGGAAACCGGGAATCACAGCATCCGGGCCGCGCACGCCGGCCCCATTCTGTACGCGCGCGGCACCAGCGAGACCGAGGTCCACCTCGCCGCGCTCGTGGTCGCGGACTCCGACTGGCAGCCGCCCGCCCTCGTGCCCGAGGACGAGCAGCTCATCGCCCCCAGCGAGCTGGCGAGCGCGTTCGGCTGGACGATCTGGCGCTACGCCTTCGCCCTGCCCCGCCGTGCCGGTGGTGCGCGCTACGCGCTGGACGACCGGAGCTGGACGGTGCAGACGGACGTCTCCGCTGAAGCCCTGCGCATCGCCTATACTGCATGCAACGGTCAGGAACACGACGACCTCCTGAACCCCGGCCCGACGCGCAACACGATGTGGGGCCGGCTCGCCGCGCAGCATCGCCAGACCCCGTTCACCCTGCTTCTGCAAGGCGGCGACCAGCTCTACGCCGACGACGTCTGGCAATGTCACGACGAGTTGCGGCGCTGGCACCACGAACCGGACGAGACCCGGCTGACCCGCGAACTCTCCGACGAGGCCTATGCCGCGGTGCGGCAGTTTTATTGGTCGCGCTATATCGCGCTTTGGGCGCAGGCCGATCTGCAGCCGCTGCTGGCGGAAGTGCCGTCGCTGATGATGTGGGACGACCACGACATCTTCGACGGCTGGGGCAGCCACGCCGCACGCGCTCAGGCCTGCCCGGTCTGGCGCGCCGTGTATACGGCTGCGCGCGAGGCTTTCGCCCTGTTCCAGCTCGGCGCGCGCGCCGAGGAACCGCCGGCGATCTGCGACCCGCGCGCCGCGCCCGGCTTCGGCTGGTGCTGCCGCTACGGCGACATCGCCGTGGTCGCGCCGGACCTGCGCAGCGAGCGCACGCCCGAGCGCGTCATGGGCGAGCGCGGCTGGGCCCAGGTGACCGCGTGGCCGTCGGAACTCGCCGACTGTCGGCACGTGTTCGTGATGTCCAGCGTCCCAGCGCTGGGACCGCGCTTTTCCTGGGCGGAACGCTTCCTGCGCGTGCTCCCGGGTGCGCAGAGCTATGAAGACGACCTCCGCGACCAATGGCAGAGCCGGGCGCACCGCGAGGAGTGGCGGCGCTTTCTGGAGACCTGCCTGGCGCTGGAGGCCGCGGGCCCGCAGGTCACACTGCTTTCGGGGGAGATCCATCTGGCCACGCGCGCCGCGATGCCGGGCCGGACGCAAACGCTTCATCAGCTCGTGGCCTCCGGCATCGCGCATCCTGCCCCGCCCGCCTGGTATGCGCGGATCCTGGGCGGTCTGGCGTCCGTGGGCGAGAACCCGGTGGCCGGCCATCGCATCACGTTGCACCCGCTGCCCGGCCGGGACCGGATTTACACCGCCCAGCGCAATTACCTCGTGCTGGCGCGCGCCAGCACCACCTGGCACGCATGGTGGGAGACCGAAGCCGACGGGCCGACGCCCCCGCTGGACCTCGCGTAAGCCTCGGTCGATGCCGGCCGGAAGTCGGACAATGGTCGTGCGCGGCAAGCCGGTCGGGTTGAATTGTCCTTGCACAGTGGCGCGAGAGAACGCACACTGCGAACACAATCGGCTTCGGCCGGGGCCCTCGTCCTCGCTCCAAGTTCCGACGTGTCGTCGCATGCCGCCGATCGCGCCGGACGCGGGCGCGGCGAGCGGTCAAGGTGGGTCGATCGTGCTTTCGAACGGACGTTGACTAGGCGCTTGGAGACGAGACGACATGGCTATCGGCACGGTCAAGTGGTTCAATACCACGAAAGGGTATGGCTTTATCGCGCCAGAGGGCGGCGGAAAGGATGCCTTCGTGCACATCACCGCGGTTCAGCGCGCTGGCCTGACCGGCCTGGAAGAGGGGCAGCGCGTCGAGTACGAGCTGGTGCCCGGCCGGGATAACCGGAAAGCGGCGGACAATCTTCGCATCGTCGAATAAGATCCGGCGACGCTTGGCGTCCCGGCAACATGCGACGAGGATCCGCAAGCGGCGGCCCCGGCGGGGGCCGCCGCTTTCGCGTGTCGCCGGGCCGGAACCTGGCAGCGCCGGTTTTCCGCCAGCGTAAGCCGGCGGAAAGGGCCCGCGCCGGGATCGGCGACGCCGGCCGGAACACGGCGGTCCCGGCCGGCACCTCGTTTACGCCGCGTCTTTCGCGGCCAGGTCCTTCTCGCGCGCAACGGCGAGCAGCGCCGCCTCGAACACATCGAGACCGCGGTCCAGCTCGCCCCGCGTCAGCGTCAGGGGCGGCAGGAACTTGGCCACCTCGTCGTGTGCTCCCGAGGTTTCCATGATCAGCCCGCGTTCGAACGCAGCCGCCGCGACGGCCTCGGCCGTGCCCTCGCCCGCAAGCGCCACACCCTGCATCAGGCCGCGCCCGCGCAGCCCCGGACGCAGGCCCGGCACCTTGGCCGCAATGTCGCTCAGCCGCTGCGCCAGGTGCGCCGCCTTATCGCGCACATCCGCGGCGAAGGCGTCGTCGCGCCAGAACGTCTCGAGCGCCGCCGTCGCGGTCACAAAGGCGTGGTTGTTGCCGCGGAAGGTCCCGTTGTGCTCGCCGGGCGCGAACGCGTCACACTCGGGCGCAACCAGAACGATGGACAGGGGCAGGCCGTAGCCGCTGAGCGACTTCGACAGGCAAACAAAGTCGGGTTCGACATCCAGGCCGTCGAAGCTGAAGAACGTGCCCGTGCGGCCACAGCCCGCCTGGATATCGTCCCAGATGAGCTTGATGCCGTGCGTCTGGCAGAGTTGCGACAGGCGCGTCAGCCATTCGGGGCTGGCGGCGTTGATTCCGCCCTCGCCCTGCACCGCCTCGACGATGACGGCCGCCGGATGGTCCAGGCCGCTCGCCGGATTGGTCAGCGCGTTCTCGAAGACGTCCAGGGTGTCCGTGTCCGGACCGAGCGCACCGTCGAACGGCATGAACACGGTGTCGTGCAGGGCCACGCCCGCACCGGCGCGCTTGAACGCGTTCCCGGTCACGCTGAGCGCGCCCAGGGTCATGCCGTGAAAGCCGTTGGTGAAGCTCACCACGGTACGCCGGCCGGTGACCTTGCGCGCGAGCTTGAGCGCCGCCTCCACCGCGTTGGTGCCGGTCGGCCCGGGGAATAGCAGCTTGTAATCCAACCCGCGCGGGGCCAGGAGGATGTCGTGGAACGCGCCGATAAACCGGTCGCGCGCTTCCGTCGCCATGTCCAGCCCGTGGGTAATGTTGTCCCCGGCAATGTAGTCGAGCAGGGGCTGCTTCAGCTCCGGGTGGTTGTGGCCGTAGTTGAGCGCGCCCGCGCCGGCGAAGAAATCCAGGTAGGCGCGGCCGTGAACGTCGGTCAGCCACGCGCCGCGCGCCGTCCGGAACATGGTCGGGAAGCCGCGGCTGTAGCTGCGCACGGCCGATTCATGCTGGTCGATATGGGACATGCCTTCGGGTGTCCTTTCCGGCGGCCACGACGATGCGGACCGCCTTGTGCGTGGGTTCAGGCGCGGGCGCCGGCACGGCCCACGGTCGGGATGGGGCCGATCCGGAACCGGCGCTCGGCTTCGTGTCCCTCGCCCGGGAAGTCGTGCTCGGCGAACACGGGCTCGATGCGGCAGGGCACATTGAAGTGCGCGGCGATGCCGCGGAACAGCCGCGCCGAGGCCCGGTTCGACGGGGTCACCGTCGCCTCGAGATGGCGCAGGTGACCGCACGGCGGTGTCGCAAGCAGGTTGCGGAGCAGGTGCTTGCCCAGGCCGCGCCCCTGCTCGCGCGGATCGATGCCGATCTGCCAGACGAACAGGGTGTCGGGCTTGCGCGGCGGGGTGAAACCGGCGACGAAGCCCGCCAGGCGGCGCCCGCGATAGGCAACGCGGGAGGTCTCGGCGAAGTACTCGCTCATCATCAGGTAGCTATACGCCGAGTTCAGATCGAGGGCGCCGCTCTTTCGGACGAGTTCCCAAATTGCCGCGCCATCGTTCTTGTCCGGCTGGCGGCAGGCGTAGCGGCTCTCGGCGGATGCCGGCCCGGTGCCGGTGCGGCTGCGCAGCGCGTCGCGGACGACGGGCGCATGCGCGGCGCCATTGACGGCCGCGCTGCGCACGGCGCCGTCGGTGGTCGAATGATGTGGTCGCATGGGTCGCAATCGCTCGTTGGATCCCCGGCTTGCCCGCGCGAAGGCGCCCCGCTTTCTTCGGGGCGGCAATTGGATGTCGTGTCCGCGCTATTAAACGGCGCGATTTGTCGATATTGACCGCAGACACGTCGGCGCAAATACGGGCAAGTCCTTTTGCTGATATCGACAAATCTTCATGCTTGTGTGCGCCTTATAGGGAAGGAAAATACACATATCAGCGAATATGTCAAGCGAAACCTGAAAGCACCATACGACAGAGGGTGGCGCGGGACCGCTACGGGCGCCCGCACGCGGACCGGAAAGCGTGCCCGGATGCCCGGAAAGCCGCGGGTTTTGGCCTACGGGACTTCGCCCTTCGCGAAAAAGGGGTTGATTTTTACGCAGCCCCCATTATCTTTCAAACCGTTGCATGGCGTTGCAGCACGTCGCTGCATCGATACCAATCCGGCCGACGACGACGAACGCAACGCGACCGCGGCCGTGCGCCACGCAACGGAAAGGAGCGTTTATCCATCCCCATGTTTGGCTATCTTGCTGTCGTCCATGCCGACGACACCGATGACACGTATCGTGTCGAGTTTCCCGATCTTCCCGGCTGCACCTGCGACGCGCCCACCGTCCACGAGGCGCTGAGCAATGCCGAGAGCGCCCTGCGCGACCATGCGGCGCAACTGGAACAGCGCGGCCGGCACCTACCGAAACCCCGGCCCTCGCACCATATGATCGCCGTCGCCGCCCGCGCGGACGCCGTCGCGGCCGCATGCCTGCGCGCGCCGGGACGCTGACCCCCGGCGCGCCGCGCAGACGGCACGCACGCAACGGCCTCGGCGCCGTCACATCCGCGTCACCATGCGGTGTAAGGCATGGCGGCAGAAACCCGACGGAGTCGAGGCCGCCCATGCGTTTCGACATTGTGCACGCCGTTCGCCAACGCTACCCGCAATTGCACGCGTGGTCCGAGCGGACCACGCGGCGCCTCGTGCGCGCGATCCGGCAGCTCAAGGGGCATAGCAACCCGTGGGTTCGGCGCGGCCTGGGGTTCGGGTTGATCCTGGGCGGTGTCCTCGCCTTCCTCCCCATCCTGGGCGTGTGGATGCTGCCCCTTGGCCTGGTCATCCTCTCCGACGAAAGCACCCGGCTGCGCCGGCCGCGGCGGCGGCTGCAGATCTGGCTGGGCCGGCGCTTTCCCAAGTGCCGCATCCCCTCGGATCAACCGCCGGCATCGCCCCCCAACACGATCGTGTAGGTGAAGCTGCGGCCCGCCGTCACCTCGACGGCGTGGCGCACGGTGTTGCCGCGGTAGCGCGCGGCGACCTCGTACCACCCGGCGGCCAGCCGGACATGCGGCTGCGCGTCCCGCAACGCGGCGATTTCGCGGCCCTGGTCGTCGCCCCGGCGATACCGCCGGATCTCCCAGTCGACGGGCTTCGCCACCGGCGCGCCGCCGGGCCGTTCCAGCAGCTTCAGGCGCACGCGGCCGGCCTCCAGGTTGATGGTCCGCCGCGCTTTGCCGTCGGATGCCACGGTGAAGTCGGTGACCCGGCGTGCCTTGCCGTAGACGGCCTGAACCCGGTAACGCCCGGGCGCCAGCGCGATCTCCGCCGGCGCAGCGTGGCGTTCGGCCACGCGCTTGACCGGCTCGCCGCCCTGCAAGCGCCAGATGCCGATGGCCATAGCGTCATAGATGGGCTCGCCGCCCGCCGCCATCACGGCGTCCAGGCGCACCACCCGTTCCGCCGCATGCGCCCCCGCCGGCGCCGCGGCGATCCCCGCGAGCAGCGCCAGCGCGGCCGCACCGGACCGCCATGCAAAGCTTCCGAGCATCGCTTTCCTCCGAATGCTGATGGTATCGCCGATTCGAAGTCTGGGCTGCCGCCGTTGACATACAATGAATGTGCGCAATCCGTGTCGCAGTCGGACAAAATGTGCGCCGGCGCGCCCAAAAGGGCTACGCCGGCGGAACCGAGGTTCCGACAATGCGGTCGGCCCCGAAAACTAGAACAGACCCTCGACCTGCCCCTTCGCGTTCAGGTGGATGCTGTTCGCCGCAGGTACGCGGGGAAGGCCGGGCATGGTCATGATTTCCCCGGTGATCACGACGATGAAGCCGGCCCCGGCGGACACCCGGACCTCGCGCACGGGAACCGTAAAGCCCGTGGGCGCACCCTTGGCGTTGGGATCGGTGGAGAACGACGACTGGGTCTTGGCCATGCATACGGGGAAGTGGCCGAAGCCCTGGTCCTGCAACTCCTGGATGCGATCCTTGACCTTCTTTTCCGCGCTGATCCCGTCCGCGCCGTAAATGCGCGTCGCGATCGTTTCGATCTTGTTCCAGAGGGAGGCGTCGTCGCTGTACAGCGGGGTGAAGGAATCGCGGCCGGACTCGACCAGGTCGACGACCTTGTTCGCAAGTTCCTCCGTTCCGGCGGAACCGTCGGCCCAGTGTGAACACACGACAGCGTCCACGCCCAACTCGCTGGCGCAGTAGTCCTTGACCGCCTGTAACTCGGCGTCGGTATCCTTGATGAACTTGTTGATGGCCACAACCACGGGCACGCCGAACGTCTGCACGTTGGCGACGTGCCGGGCGAGGTTCTCCAGCCCCGCCTTCACGGCGGCGACATTCTCGCTGCCCAGGTCGTCCTTGGCCACGCCGCCGTGCATCTTGAGCGCACGCACCGTGGCCACGACCACCGAGGCGCTGGGCGTCAGCCCGGCCATGCGGCACTTGATGTTGAAGAACTTCTCCGCACCCAGGTCGGCGCCGAAGCCCGCCTCGGTGACGGTGTAGTCGGCCAGCTTCAGTCCCGCCTTGGTCGCCATGACGCTGTTGCACCCGTGCGCAATATTGGCGAACGGCCCGCCGTGAATGAACGCCGGGTTGTGCTCCAGCGTCTGCACGATGTTCGGCATCATGGCGTCGCGCAGCAGCACGGAGAGCGGCCCCGGCGCCTCGAGCTGCCCGGCCGTGATGGGTTCCTTCTTACGCGTATAGCCCACGATGATCTTGCCGATGCGCTCGGCCAGATCATTGAGGTCCGTGGCGAGGCAGAAGATCGCCATGATCTCCGAAGCGACGGTGATGTCGAAGCCGTCCTCGCGGGTGAAGCCGTTGGCGACGCCGCCCTGCGCGATCGTGGTCTGGCGCAGGGCGCGGTCGTTCATGTCCAGCACCCGGCGCCAGGCGATGCGGCGGGTGTCGAAGCCCAGCTCGTTGCCCCAGTGGATGTGGTTGTCGATGAGCGCGGCGAGCAGGTTGTGCGCCGAGGTGATGGCGTGAAAGTCGCCGGTGAAGTGGAGGTTGATGTCCTCCATGGGCAGCACCTGCGCATAGCCGCCGCCCGCGGCCCCGCCCTTGACGCCGAAGCAGGGGCCCAGGGACGGCTCGCGCAGACAGATCGCGGCTTTCTTGCCGATGCGGTTGAGCGCGTCGCCCAGGCCCACGGTCGTGGTGGTCTTGCCCTCGCCCGCGGGCGTGGGGTTGATCGCGGTGACCAGGATCATCTTGCCGTCGGGGCGATTCCCGACGGACTTGAGGTAATCATAGGACACTTTCCCTTTGTACGGGCCGTATTCGAGGATGGCGTCCTCGGGAATCTCCAGCTTCCCGGCAACCTCCTTGATCCGTTTCATCTCCGCCGCGCGGGCGATCTCGATATCGCTCATAGGCCGTGCCTCCCCAATACTGCTCGCAGTGCCTGATGGCGCCCGGAACGCGCGTCCAGACCGCCGACGTCCCGGCGCAAAGCCGCGCAGAACGCTAACCCGCGGCCTCTCGTCGCAATGTCGTTACACCGACGGCGTTTCGGCAGGTTTCCGCCATTGTCCTCCCTGTCGACACCGGCGCCGGCACCGGCACACGCCGGCGGGTCAGATCTTCCGGCTTTCGCGCGGGATGCCGATGTTCCAGGCGAGCCGGCTGACCTCGCGGTGAATCAGGTCGAGGTTGGAATCGCGGACGGTGGGCAATTGATAGCGCGCGCGCTTGACCTGGCCGTAGTCGATGGTGGCGGTGATGAGTTCTTCGCCGGCCCCGGCCTGCGCCAGGTTCTCGCCGAAGGCGTCGACGATCCGGCTGCCGCCCCAGAACACGGCCTCGCCTTCCTGCACGGCGAGGTTGGCGACGAGCAGCGGCATGCCGTAGATCATGGCGAAGAAGCGCAGCGCCAGCGTCCAGTTGTCCGGATTCGAGAACTCGCCGGAAACCGCGTTGTCCGCCGAGGCGATGGGGACGTTGAGCACGGTCGCGCCGTGCACGGCCGTAAGGTGCACCAGCGCCGGGTTCCACAGGTCGGCGCAGATCAGCGTGGCGGCGCGCCAGGGCGTGGCCGTCAGGTCGAAGGTGTCGACGTAGCGCCCTTCCGCGAAGTGCTTGTCCTCTTCCAGGTTGCCGTAGCTGGCGAGGTTGAGCTTGCGGTGGATGAACGCGATTTCGCCGTCGCGCACCGTGATCGCCGCGTTGTGGAGCTGCGCCGCGACCCCTTCCTCGATGAAACCGAAGGTGGTCCACATCGGCCCGGCCGCCCGGGCGATCTCGTCGATCACGGGATCATCGCGGTGCAGCGCCAGCTCGACCGCCTGCTGGCGCACCGAATAGCCGGTGAGGGACAGCTCGGCGAAAAGCAGCGCGTCCAGTCCCAGCGTACGCGCGCGCTGGATCATCTCCAGGTGCTTGGCCTTGTTGGCCTCGACATCACCCAGAACCGTCTCGATCTGGGCCACACCCACGCGTAGCTGCTCCGAACGCCCCATCCCTTGGGTCCCTGTCTCGTTATGCCCGCCGTTGTCTGCGCGCGAGCCTGCGCCATGGGCGCGCGGAAGGCAAGGCCGCGCCGGCGTGCGCGCCAGGGCCAGATGCGATCAGGATGGGGGCACCGGATCGCAGCGCGCGCTAGCCGTCCGCGGATGCCAGGCGCTCGGCCGCGTAGGGCGAATGCCCGGGCGGCCGGTCGAGAATGTCCGGATCGGCCGGCGGCGCGCCGGCGCGTTCACATCCGTCAACATGTGTCGTCTTGGGCCGGCCCAACGCCCTGACCTGCCCGGATTCCGTGCCGTTGACGCGGGCCCGCACGGCGGGAGTCTCGCGGGCCACGGCGTCGGCCTGCGTCAACACCGCCGCATCGGCCGCGGCCGCATCGGAGTCCGCGGTCGCGGCCGAATTCTCGGCGGCATCGGACTCGCCATCGGCTTCATCCGCGTCCGCACCCTCGCAGGCGACGTCGAAGCTGTCCGCGGGCAACTCCGGCAGGCCGAACTGGCGCGCCAGGCGCATCTGGGTGTCCACGCTGCGCAGCACCATGCGGTCGTCGCCGCGTTCGACGGCGCGGGCGCGCACGGCCTCGACCTCGGCCATCAGGCGCGCGCTCAGTGCCGCTTGCGCGCGCGCGTGGTCGGCGCGCAGCGCGTCCACCCGGGCCATCACCGCGGGCGTGTGCAGCAGCCGCGACGCCTGCGCCCGCGCGGTGTTCGGCGCATAGCCCGCCTGCCGCGCCGCCTCGGCCGCCGACCCGGCGCCGCCCACGAACGCGCGGCAGAACGCCTCCTGCCGCGCGGTCAACTGCTGTGTCATGGCGCGTCTCCGTTGTCCGTGAGAACACAACACGAACATTGTGGCACGAATGGGCGTTCCTCGTCAAAGTCCCGACCGATGCGGAAGGTCAAAATCCGACGGCGCGCGCTCGGCAACGGGCGTAGTCACGACCAAAAGAAATACGCTTGACGTACCGCGTATCGCTCGCCAGTTTGCCGTATGATCCGGAGCTACGGGGACAAACGCACGGCGCGCTTCGCCGAGGGTCACCGTGTTCCGGAATTCGAGGCATTCCGCCGTCAGGCGGAAAAGCGTCTGCGGCTCCTGGAATCCGCGACGTGCATCGCCGATCTGACACAACTCCGCGGGAACCGGCTTGAAGCGCTCAAAGGCGATCGTCGCGGCCAGTACAGCATCCGGATCAACGACCGCTGGCGGATTTGCTTTGAATGGCCGGACGGGTCCGACGGCCCCGAAAACGTCGAGATCGTGGATTACCATTAGGAGAGGCATATGGCTCGTACGCCCATTCACCCCGGCGAGATCCTGGCCGACGAGCTGGCCGAGCTCGGCATGAGCGCGGCCGAGCTGGCCCGCCTCCTCGACGTCCCGGCGAACCGGATCAGCCAGATCCTGGCCGGCAAGCGCCGGATCAGCGCGGACACGGCCCTGCGCCTCGGCCATTATTTCGGTACGTCCCCAGATCTCTGGATGAACCTGCAGAAGACCTACGAGCTGGACACGGCCCGCGCGGCCATCGGCGCCGAACTCGCGCGGCTGCCGCGGCGGGCGGACGAGCATGCTGCGGAAGGCCCAGCGGGGTGACCGCGAGTAGGTTGGGTCGCGGCAGCCGTCGCGCCGAAACCCGATGGATGGTCGGTGTCAGCAGCATGTCAGGTAACGCTCGCCCGCGACCCGATCCAAATCTTACCCATCTTCGTGGCCCGACCGCGTTCAAGCGAATGCCCGCGGCACCAACCATTAAAGGATCGAGGCGCTAGAATCTCTCCTTTGCGGGCGGCAGACGCGGCCGCGGCAGGCGCAGCTTGGCGCCGAACCAGAGCGCCGTGACAAGCGCCGGAATGGCCGCGGCGAGGAACATGGTCCGCGGCCCCGCCGCAGCCGCGAGGAGCCCGGCCAGCGCCGGCCCCACGACGCTGCCGATCGCCATGCTGAGCAGGGTCGCCGTGAAGCCGAGCGTGCTGCGCCCGGGAAACAACCGGACGCTCCAGAACGAAAAGACAGCACTGACCATCATGATGGCGGCGCCGTGCAATCCCGAGGCTGCGACAACGCCGCCCCACGATGTCGGTGCGAGCGCGATCAGCCACAGGGACAGCGTCGCAGCGGTAAAGATGATGCAGAACAGCGGCGCCAGCCCGATCCGACCTTCGATCCGCCCCGTCGCAAGACCGAGCACGCCGAAGGCGGCATAGCCGAGAAAGATGACAACCGATGCGCTTTCATTCGAAAGCCCCGGGAGGCCGCCTGCGCTGACCACGCGATCGGCCGCGAACGACAGAAAGATGGCGTTCGTCATCCCGAAACAGAGGGCCGTGGTGTAAAGCGGTATCGCCGCGCGCTGCATCAGGCGGTTCTCGACCGCGACCGTTTCGGGCGTGGGCGCCGGTGCCAGGTTCGCCGGCAGGCTCGCCTGCACGATCTCCTTGAGCGCCGTGCGCGTCGTGTGTTTGCCCCGGCTCGGCGGCAGCCCGGCTTGCGCGACCCCGGCCAGCACGAGACCGCCAAGGGCAAACCCAGCCCAGGCACCGCGCCAGTCCAGCACCCCCTGTGTGACGGCGAGCGCAAGTCCGGCCGCGGCGGCAACGCCGAAGGTCGTTCCGGTGGAAACCACGGACAGCGCCGTCGCCCGGGCATGTTCGGGCACGACGCGCTCGGCGGCATCATTGAACGGCGCCCAGCACAGCCCCGCACTGGTTCCCGCGAGCGCGATCCCAACCGCCAGCAGCGCCGGGTCTCCGGCCGCGGCGACCGCTGCGAAACCGGCGGACGCCGCCAGCGCACCCGAGGTGACGGACACCCGCTCGCCAAACCGGCGACCGGTCCAGGCGCTCACGAGAAGCGCGACAAGGAACGCAAGGAAACCGCCACTCGCGATCACGCCGGCCGTGGCGGTCGAAAGCGCGAACTCTTCCCGGAAGGCCGGGAGGAAGAGGCCGAACCCCATGCGCGCGGGACCGAAAGCAACAGCTGTCGCAAGAAAACCGGCGGCCGTCAGTTGGATAACTGGTCTCATTTTCATCCTTCTCGGTCCCGGAGGGCATCTGTTTTTGGTAACGGAATTGCCGAAACACGGTGGTCGCTTGGGCTGCGGCCGCTAAACCGAAAACCAACCGGGCGGGGATACGTCGGCTCTCGCTCACGCGCGGGCCAACCTAGCGCGTGCGGCCAGGCGGGGCCAGCCGAGGGATCGGCGGACACCGTGCGCGCTTGTCTTGCGCCGCGCCATGCGCTACCTCCCGCGGTATGGAGGCACAAGGGCAGGTTTGGCTGACAGTCGATCCGGATCAGGTGTGGTGGTCCATGACGGACCCCGAGGTGCTGCGCGTCTGCGTTCCGGGCTGCAAGCACGTCGACCGCGACGGCCCGTACGCGTACCGCTTCACCCTCTCGGGCCGCTGGGGCGTCATCCACGCCGCCTTCCACGTCCACGTGACCATCCATGACCTGGAGCCCGCGGACGCCGAGACCCCGCGCCGCTACTGGCTGTCCGCGCACGGTGAGGGGCCGCTCGGCCTCGCCCGCGGCCGCTCCCACGTGGAACTGGCACCGAAGCCGGGCGGCACCTACCTGATCTACGACGCCGCCGGCGATCCCGACGACCGGCTGAGCCGCCTGGGCGGGCCGCTGCTGCGCAAGGTGGCGGACAGCCTCTCGCGCAAATTCTTTACCCGCTTCGCCAACGCCGTGAACGGTGCGCCCGTCTCGTCGTGACCGCGGCCCCGTGGGCGCAGCCCCCCGTCACGCCGTCAGGTCCAGGCCCATCTGCCAGAAATCGGCCTCCAGGCGGGTGGCATTGCGGAAAATTGCCACCAGCCCCGACCAGCGCGGCGACGCCGCGGGATCGGACCCGAGCCGCTGTTCGGCCACACGGTCGATCTGGGTGACCGCGTTGCGCGAAACCTGCTGGAATTCCTCGCCGCCGTAGAGTTCGATCCAGGCGCGGTAGGGATTGTCCGCGAGCTTTGTCGCCGGGTCGGCGATCATACGCGCGCCGATCTCGCCGTAGCCACAGGCGCACGGCGAGAGCGCGACGAGCAGGTCCAGCAGATCGCCCGCCATGCCGGCCTCCAGGACATAGCGCGTGTACGCCAGCGTGGCGCGCGACTCCGGTGTCGCAATCATGTCCTGCTCGTCCAGCCCCCACTTCGCGCAGTAATCGACGTGCAGTTGCATCTCCGTCTGGAGCAGCGCCGTCACCGCAGCGGCTGCCTCGCGCATCTCGGCCAGACGGTCCGCCTTGTAGACCGCCAACGCATACGCGCGCGCGAACTGGATCAGGAAGAGATAGTCCTGGACCAGATAGTGTCGGAAATTGCGCTCGGGTAGCGTACCCGCGGCCACCTGCGCCACAAACGCGTGCTGGGTATAGGCCGTCCAGTCCGACGCGCACGCGGCGCGCAACTGCCCCACCACGCTGGACGCCGGAATGGGGGATTCGGGAAACGCGGCCATCATGTACGCCCCGCTCGTGCTTGGCCTATTCCATCCAGTTGGTGACCTGTTCGGGCAGCCGGACCACGAGCCCGTCCAGCTCGTCGCGCATGACGATCTGGCAGCCCAGCCGCGAGGTCTTGGTCAGCCCGAACGCGAGGTCGAGCATGTCCTCCTCGTCTTCCGACGGGGCGTCCAGCTTCTTGTACCACGCCTTGTCCACGATCACGTGGCAGGTCGAGCAGGCCAGCGAGCCCTCGCAGGCGCCCTCCATATCGATGTCATTGCGATGCGCGATCTCCAGCACGGACAGGCCGTTGGGCGCGTCCACCTCCTTGCGGCTGCCGTCCTTCTGGATGAACGTCATCTTGGGCATGGTATCGTGTTCCCCCGATCCTCCGCATGCGCGTCGCGCCAATCCGGCGGCGCGCGTTACGCCTGCAACCGGGTTGCGCCGCTGTCGCGCAGACGCTGTGCCGCGCCGGCGATCTCGGCAACCGCCCGGTCGACCTCGTCCGCCGTGGTATAGCGCCCCAGGCCGATGCGCAAGCTGGCGGCCGCGTCGGCATCCGACAAGCCGAGCGCGCTGAGCACGTAGGACGGCTCGACCGCGGCCGAGGAACAGGCCGAGGCGGTGGAGAGCGCGAGCCCGGGCACGGCTTCGATCAGCGTCTCCGCGTCGAGACCCGGAATACAGATGTTCAAATTCCCTGGAATCCGTGCGGTTTCGTCCCCGTTAACGTACGCATCGGGCACACGTTCCATAAGCCCATCGCGCAGCCGGCGATACAGCGCGTCCAGGTGCGCCCGCTCATCCGCCATGACCTCGCCGGCGATCCGGCACGCAGCCCCCAGCCCGACGGCCAGCGGCGCCGGAACGGTGCCCGAACGCAGGCCGCGCTCCTGCCCGCCCCCGTCCATGAGCGGCTCCAGGCGGGCGCGCGGCCGGCGGCGGACGTAAAGGGCGCCGATCCCCTTGGGGCCGTAGATCTTGTGCCCGGAAATCGACATCAGGTCGACGGGCAGCTCGGTCGTGTCGATGGGGATCTTCCCCGCCGCCTGCGCCGCGTCGACGTGGAACATCACACCCTTCTCGCGGCAGATCGCACCGATCTCGGCGAGCGGCTGGATCACCCCGATCTCGTTGTTCACCGCCATCACCGAGACCAGCGCCGTGTCCGGCCGGATGGCGTCGGCGACCGCCTGCGGATCCACGAGGCCGTTGGCCCGTACGGGCAGATAGGTGACGGCAAAGCCTTCCTGCTCCAGGCGCTGGCAACTCGCCAGGACGCACTTGTGCTCGGTAACCGGCGTGACGACGTGCTGCTTCCCGCGCGCGGCATGAAAACGCGCCCCGCCCTTGATCGCGGTGTTGTTCGATTCGGTCGCGCCCGAGGTGAAGATCACCTCGCGCGGTTCGGCTTGGATCAGCGCCGCGACGTCACGCCGCGCCTGCGCCACCGCCGCCTCCGCATCGCGCCCGTAGCGGTGGTGGACGCTGTGCGGATTGCCGAAGGATGCCGCGAAGTACGGCCACATCGCCTCGCGCACCCGCGGATCGACCGGGGTCGTGGCCTGGTAGTCGAGGTAGATGGGCGCGGCCTCCGCCGCGGAATGGACAGCCGTGTCGGTCATGGCTGGAGCCTCATCCGTCGCGCCGATACCGTACGGGGAAGATGGCAATCACGCCGCCGCGTGGCGATGGGCACGGCGGCGTTCGGCGAGATCGCACCATACCGCCAGGAACCGGTCGAGGGCACATTCCCGGCTGTTCCAGCCCAGGCTGACCCGGATCGCCGATCCCGGCTCGCGCGCGCCCATCGCCGACAGCACGTGGGAATCCTGCACCTTGCCCGAGGAACAGGCCGAGCCCGAGGACACCGCGATTCCCGCCAGGTCGAGCTTCATGACCTGCGTCTCCGCGGGCACGCCGGGCAGGCCCAGACAACTCGTATTGGGCAGGCGCGGCGCTTCGGCGCCGTGAACGACGGCGTCGGGAACGTGCGCCGCGGCCGCCGCCTCCATGCGGTCGCGCCACGCCGCGACCGTGGCCATATGGCCGTCGTCCTCGGCGGCGCACGCCGCGGCCGCGCCGAAGCCCGCAATCGCCGGGACGTTCTCCGTCCCCGCCCGATAGCCGCGTTCCTGCCCGCCACCGCGCAGGTACGCCGGCACGGGCGCCGCGTCCGCGATGACCAGGGCGCCGGCGCCCTGCGGCCCGCCCAGCTTGTGCGCCGACAGGGTGAGCAGATCGACGCCCAGGGCTGCCATATCCACGGGGATCTTCCCCGCCGCCTGCACGGCGTCGCAGTGCACGCGCACGCCGTGGGCATGCGCGATCCGGGCGATTTCCGCCACCGGCTGGATCACGCCGGTCTCGTTGTTGGCGAGCATGACCGACACAAGGCCCGGTCGTGGCGGCGTGGCCAGCACCCGCCGAAGCGCCTCGGGATCCACGCGCCCCGCCGCGTCCACCGGAAGCGTCTCGGCGTGCGCCAGCGTGCGCCGGACGGACTCGTGCTCCACGGCCGAAACGAGCACGCGCTCGCCGGCGTGCGCGCACAGGGCCGTGTTGTTGGCCTCTGTGCCGCCGCCGGTGAAGACGACCTGCGCCGGATCGCCCCCGATGAGGCCCGCCACCCGCTCGCGCGCGGTTTCGACACGTCGCCGGGCGTCGCGGCCGAAGCGATGCACCGACGAGGCATTCCCCACCGCGCGCATCGCCTCGGCCGCAGCCTCGACCGCAGCCGGCCGGAGCGGTGCGGTTGCATTGTGGTCGAGGTAGACCGGATCGGGCATGCGCCATCCGCCTTCACGCGGCGGCCGCTGGGCCGCCGCTCATGACGTCACCAAGGTTTCCTTCATCTCCGCGCCGGGCACGCGCGGCTCCACACTGGAGAGCCCGATGCGCCCCTCGATGACGTCGGCCAGGGTCACCGAGGCCAGATACAGATAGATCTGGTTGCTCAGCTCCTCCCACAGGTCATGGGTCATGCATTGCGCCGCATTGTCCCGGCAACCGAAGGGCTGGCCCGGCGAGCAGCGCGTCGCGCGCACGGGCTCGTCCACAGCCATGATGATGTCGGACACGGGCATCTCCTCGGCGGGCCGCGCGAGCAGATAGCCGCCGCCGGGGCCGCGGACGCTGTTGACCAGCCCGCCCCGGCGCAGCTTGGCAAAAAGCTGCTCCAGATAGGACAGGGAGATGTCCTGACGCTCGGCAATATCCGCCAGGGCAACGGGCCGGCCCGTACGGTGGCCGGCGAGGTCGCACATCGCCATGACGGCGTAGCGGCCCTTGGCACTCATCTTCATCTCTCGACCGCCTCCACGCTCTCAAGCCTCGTGGTTGGACATACGCCGGATCAGCACTTGCCCCGCAGGTGCTCGTGCCCATCGGCGGACTCGCTCTCGCCGCGCTGTTCGCCGTCCTCGACACCGTCCACGCCACTGTCCTGAGCCTGCGTCTCGAGTTCGTTCACCCGGGCGCGGAGCTGGTGAACCTCGTCCAGCAGCCCGTCGAGCGCGCGCGCAACCGGATCGGGGATATCGCCCGTGGGCGTGCCGTACGCGATGAACGGCGGCTCCTCCGCCGCGCGCCGCGGCTGCTGCTGGGCCGTGTTGATCGACTTGGCGGGAATGCCGACCATCGTGGCGCGCGCGGGCACGTCCTTGGCGACCACCGCGTTGGCGCCGATGCGCGCGCACTCGCCCACGGTGAACGGGCCCAGGACCTGTGCCCCCGAGCCCACGATGACGCCACGCTCCAGCGTGGGATGGCGCTTGGTGTTGCGCTGCGACTCGCTGTTCTCGCTGGGCGAGACGCCGCCCAGGGTGACGCCGTGGTACAGCGTCACATCGTCGCCGATCTCGCTCGTCTCGCCGATGACCACGCCCATGCCGTGGTCGATGAACAGGTTCCGGCCGATCGTCGCACCGGGGTGGATCTCGATACCCGTCAGAACCCGACCTATGTGCGACAGAAACCTGGCGGGAAGGCGCACGTCCCGGCGCCAGAGCCAGTTTGCCGCCCGGTAGATGACCAGGGCCTGGAAACCGGGATAGCAAAGCACGACTTCCAGGCGTGAGCGGGCCGCCGGATCGCGGGCCATCATGCCGTCGATTTCGGCCCGGAGACTCTTGAACATGGCGTGCACCGTCGTGGTAGTTTCCGTTCCCGCTCAGCGACGGGTCCAGTGTGCACCGCGAGCCGAGCGCCGCTCCGAGCGATATAGTATGCCTGACCAAATCGATCAAGTTTTTGCCAGGCGCCGCCGCCGGTGCCCTCGCCACCGCCGCCACGAACGCCGCGTGCCACGGCGGCAAAGCCCGGCAACCACCAGGAGCCAGCGGAAAGACAGCCCACGATGCCCGACGTGATCTTCGCCGGTCCCGAAGGCCGACTCGAAGGCCGATATCATCCCGCCAAGTCCAGCAAGGCGCCCATCGCCCTGATGCTGCATCCGCATCCGCAGCACGGCGGGACGATGAACAACAAGGTCGTCTACACGCTGTTCCACATCTTCGCGCGCCGCGGCTTTTCGGTGCTGCGCTTCAATTTTCGCGGTGTGGGCCGCTCCCAGGGCGAATTCGACCGCGGGGAAGGCGAGCTTTCCGACGCCGCCTCCGCGATGGACTGGCTGCAGCTCTACAACGAGGGCGCGCGCAGCTGCTGGCTGGCGGGCTTTTCCTTCGGCGCCTGGATCGGCATGCAGTTGCTCATGCGCCGGCCGGAGATCAACGGCTTCGTCTCGGTCTCGCCGCCGGCGAACATGTTCGATTTCTCCTTCCTGGCGCCCTGCCCGTCCTCGGGCCTGATCGTCCATGGCGACCAGGACGACATCGTCCCCGAGCCCTCGGTGTCCAAGCTGGTGAACAAGCTCGCCCAGCAGCAGGACATCAGCGTCGATTACAGCCTGATCCGCGGCGCCAACCACTTCTTCACCAACCGGTTGGAGAACCTGAACGAGGCTGTCGACTCCTATCTGGGCAAGCACGCCGAGGGTGCCGTCGACCCGGCGGAAACCGGGCGCTGAAGGGTCAACCCGCGCGGTACAACACCCCGCCCGGGGTGGGCGCGGACACGCCCGTGGTCTCGGGCAGCGACAGCGGCAGGCCGGCCAGGCTGCGCACGGCCAGGTAGGCGAACGCGTCCGCCTCGATGGCGTCGCCGTTCCAGCCCACGGTCTCGACCGCGTCCACGGGCGCGCCCAGCCGGTCGCGCAGCGCCGCCATCATGGCCGGGTTATGCCGGCCGCCGCCGGCGACGAGCCAGCGCGTCGGGCGTTCGGGCATGTGATCCAGGGCGCGCGCGACCGTCTCGGCCGTGAAGGCCACCAGCGTGGCCGCCGCGTCGGGCGCGGTCAGCGCCGCCACGGGCGCCGGATCGAACGCGTCGCGGTCGAGCGACTTGGGCGGCGTGCGATCGAAGAACGGGTGCGCCAGCAGACGGTCGAGGACGGCCCGGTCCGCACGCCCGGCGCCGGCCAGCGCGCCGTCGCGATCGCAGGCCGCGCCCGTGCGCGCCAGCACCAGATCGTCGAGCAGGGCGTTCCCCGGTCCGGTGTCGAAGGCCAGAATGCCGTCCGCCGCGCCCAGCCAGGTCACGTTGCCCACACCGCCCAGGTTGAGCACCGCCAGCGGCCGCGCCATCCCGGCCGTGCGCACCCGGTGATAGAGCGGCGCCAGCGGCGCCCCCTGCCCGCCCGCGGCCACGTCGGCCTGACGGAAATCGGCCACCACGTCGATCCCCGTGCGCGCCGCGAGCCGGGCGGCGTCGCCGATCTGGCGCGTGACCCGGCGCGCCGGGTCGTGGTGCAGGGTATGGCCGTGAAAGCCCACGAGCCGGACGTCGCGCGCATCGACCCCCGCGGCGTCGAGCAGGGCGGCGACGGCATCCGCGTGCCGGTCGGTGATTTCGCGCGCAACCGGGGCAACGTCGGCTTCGCCGCGCACCGCGGCGGCCAGGCGCGCGCGCGTCGCCGGCGGATATGCCAGACTCACGAAGTGTTCGGGCACCAGCGCGTCCCGGCCGTCGGTGCGCACGAGCGCGGCATCGACGCCGTCGCGGGAGGTGCCGCTCATCAGGCCGATCGCGCGGCGGAACTCGGGCATGGGCGACTCTCCCCCGGCACGTTTGGCAGCCTGCGGCCCATGTGGTACAGCCCGTCTCCGCAGCCGCGCAAAGCAATCGATCCGTAAAGGACCATGAGCACGTTCCAGTCAAGCTTCCTGCGCGAGGCCGAGGCCCGCGGGTATATCCATCAGCTTACCGACACACAGGGTCTCGACGCCGTGCTCGCCGAGCGCGCGCCGGTGCCCGCCTACATCGGCTTCGACTGCACGGCCGACTCGCTGCACGTGGGCTCGCTGGTCTCGATCATGCTGCTGCGCCGGCTCCAACAGCACGGGCACAAGCCCATCGTGCTCATGGGCGGCGGCACGACGAAGGTGGGCGATCCCTCGTTCCGCGACGACCAGCGGCCGCTGCTCTCGGACGAACAGATCCAGGCCAACATGGCCGGGATCAAGACCATCTTCCAGCAGTTCCTGACCTTCGGCGACGGCCCCACCGACGCCGTCATGGTCAACAACGACGACTGGCTGCGCGAGCTGAACTACATCGCCTTCCTGCGCGACTTCGGCCGGCACTTCTCCGTGAACCGGATGCTCGCGTTCGACAGCGTGCGCCTGCGCCTGGACCGGGAGCAGCCGCTCACCTTCCTGGAGTTCAACTACATGATCCTCCAGGCCTACGACTTCTACCAGCTCTATCGCACCCAGGGCTGCCGGCTGCAGATGGGCGGCTCGGACCAGTGGGGCAACATCGTCAACGGGATCGAGCTGACCCGCCGGCTTGAGAGCGTGGAGCTGTTCGGCCTGACCACACCGCTGCTCACCACCGCCTCGGGCCAGAAGATGGGCAAGACCGCCGACGGCGCGATCTGGCTCAACGCCGAGAACCTGTCCGCGTACGACTACTACCAGTACTGGCGCAACACCGAGGACGCCGACGTCGGGCGCTTCCTGCGCCTGTTCACCGAGCTGCCCATGGACCGTGTCGCCGAGCTGGAGGCGCTGGAAGGCGCGGACATCAACGAGGCCAAGAAGGTGCTCGCTTTTGAAGCGACCAAACTCTGCCGCGGCGAGGCGGCCGCCGAGCACGCGGCCGAGACGACGCGCCGGGTCTTCGAGCAGGGCCAGCTCGATGCCGACCTGCCGCGCATCGAAATCGCACGCGATCGTTTAACCGAGGGCGCGCCGCTGTACGCGCTGCTGCGCGAGGCCGGTTTCGCCGCCTCGAACGGCGAGGCACGGCGCTTCATCAAGGGCGGCGGCGCCAAGGTCAACGACGCCAAGATCACCGACCCGTACAGCGTGGTCACCACGGATGCCGTCACCGAGCAGGGTGTGATCAAGCTCTCGGCGGGCAAGAAACGGCACGCGCTGATCGTGCCCGCGTGACCCGCTGCGGGCCGTGGGGGGCCGCCAAGCGTCGGCACGCGTGACCACGTACCGCATCCCTTGCCGCCGCGGGGTTGTTATTCTATAACGTAGCCAAACCCGGACGATCGCATTCATGACGGCAGCGACCACGGACCAGGGCAGCATCTTTCCAACGGCGTGCCACGATCACGACGCCTGCATCGCGTCGGCGCTGGCCACGGCGGAGGACCTGTGCCGGCGGCGCGGCGCGCGCCTGACGGCCCAGCGCCGGCGCGTGCTGGAGCTGATCTGGCAGCAGCACGCACCGGTGGGTGCGTACGATCTCATGGCGCGGCTTTCCGCGATGGAGGGGGGCAACGTCGCGCCGCCCACGATCTACCGCGCGCTCGACTTCCTGCTCGCGCACGGCCTGATCCACCGTATCGAGAGCCTGAACGCCTACATCGGCTGTTCCCGACCGGGCACGCGGCACGCGGGCCATTTCCTGATCTGCCGCGAGTGCCACGCCACCGCGGAGATCCGCGATCCCGAACTGGCCGAGGCGGTGCAGGCGAGCGCCAGCGCGCGCGGCTTCAGCCTGGAGCACGAAACCGTGGAGCTGCGCGGTCTCTGCCCGGCCTGCCAGACCCCGGAGGCCGAGGCCCATGGCGGCGAGTGACCCGCCCGACGGTGCCCTGGTCGCCGTACGCGACCTGCGCGTTCGCTTCGGCGAGACGCTCGCCTTGGACGGCGTCAACGTCGCCATCCACCCCGGCGAGATCCTCACGGTCATCGGCCCCAACGGCGCGGGCAAGACCACCCTGGCGCGCATCATCCTGGGCCTGACCCGGCCGGAGTCGGGCAGCGTGCAGCGGCGCCGCGGGGTGACCTTCGGCTATGTGCCGCAGCGCTTCCACGTCGACCCGACCCTGCCCATCACCGTCGGGCGCTTTCTGGCGCTCCCGGCGAACCCGGGGCGCACGGCGGTCGCCCGGGCGCTGACCGACGTGGGGGTTCCCAACCTGCTGGACCGGGCGCTCCAGCACCTCTCCGGCGGTGAGTTCCAGCGCGTGATGCTGGCGCGCGCGCTGCTCCGCCGGCCGGACATGCTGGTGCTGGACGAGCCGTTGCAGGGCGTGGACTTCGGCGGCCAGATCGCGCTGTTCGACCTGATCGGCGAGCTGCGCGACCGGCACGGTTTCGGTGTGCTCATGGTCAGCCACGATCTGCACATCGTCATGCGCGCGACCGACCGCGTGCTCTGTATCAACCGCCACGTCTGCTGCACCGGCGCCCCCGAGACGGTGAGCCGGCACCCCGAATACCTCCAGCTTTTCGGCCCCGACGCGGCACGCGCCCTTGCCGTCTATCCCCACCAGCATGACCACGCGCACGACGTCTCCGGCAACGTCCTCGCGCCGGACGCCGACGGTGTGCGTGTGGAAGGGGACGCGGCGGGACGCACCCGGCCGGATGCGCACGGCACCGAGGCCCCCGCGACGGAGGGTGGCTGACCGGGGATAACGCAACCGCGCGCCGGCTCAGCCCGTCTCGCCCTCGTCGATCTCCACGCTGACCTTTTCCAGCGTGCCCCCGATGCGCAGCGGCATCTCCATGGTTTCGGCGACGCTCTGGGCGGTTTTCCCGATGACGGGGATAGCGTTCACCCAGTCGGTGAGCGAGTCCAGTGGCTTGATGCTGCCCCGCCCGGCCAGCTTGCCTTCGGCCGGCGTGACCTCAAGCACGGCAAAGGCCAGGCCCAACGGCGTCTCGGCGAACAGCGGGTCGGCGGTGAGTTTGCCGTCGCGCAGCATGACGCGCGCCACCACGCGATCCATGCGCAACTCGTCCAGGATGTCACCTTCCGGCCGATCCTTGGCCGCGGCGAACATGGCGGGAAGCAAACGCGCATCCCGGACGTCGATGTCGCGCCCCTGCATGCGGAGCTGCCCGGTCAGCGCATCGATGCCATCGCGCCAGCGGCCGGCGAGCGACAGATCGGCCTCCAGCCGGCCGTTGAGGTCCGGGCCGCGGCCGGTCACCGTGCGCCAGAGGTCGTCCAGGGCGATGGCGCTGGTCGAGGCTTCGAGGCTTGCGCGCGGCGAGATCAGGTTGGGGTCGGTGCGCACCGTGGCGAGGGTGGACAGCAGAATGGTGCGCTCGTCCGCCGCGGCGCCCTGCTCCGCCACCTCGGCGGCGAGCCGGGTGCGCGTGTCGGTCCATGTCAGCGCGCCGTCCAGACCGGCCGTGCGCGGCCCCTTCCGGCCCGCCACCCGGATGTCGGTCGAGCGCAGCCGGAGATGTCCCTGCCCCGGCAGGCGCGGCACGGGCAGGCGCTGCAGGCGCTTGTCCAGGCGCGTCCAGGCCGCCGCGAGGCCGGGCTCGTCCGCGTCCCCGGCGGCGCCCCCGGCCGCGCCCTCGGCGGCGGTTTCATCCGCCCGGGGCTTGCGCGCGCCCAGAATGTTGCGGGCATCGGCGCGCTGAAGCGCAATCCTGCCGTGGGTGCGCGGCCCGGCTGCGCCGCGGCGCTGCGTGGTGACCTCCAGGTTCAGCTCGCCCACGTCGGGACCAAGGCTGGGCGTTGCCAGGCTCGCATCCACGCGCCGGGGCGAGGCCGTGACGCGCCCCTGCGCCGGATCCATGGCGGGCAGCAGGCCGGGCGTGCGCAGGCCGCCCAGGTTCAGCTCGGCGTCCCAGTCGAGCGGCCAGGCGATTTCCACCGTGCCGCCAACCGCACCCTCGATCGCGGGCAGCCAGCCCTGCGGCGCCCGCTCGCGCACCCAGGACAGCGGGATTTTCGCCAGATCGACCGTCGCGCGCGCCTCCAGCGGCTGCAGGCGGCCGCGCGCGTCGATGTCCGCGATCAGTATTCGGTCGCCCAGGCGTAAACCGCCCGTCTCGACCGACCAGGTGCGCGCACCGGGCATCACCGCCAGCTTCGCCGTCCCGGTCAGGGCCTCCTTGGCACAGCGTTTGATATCGAACGGACCCGCGGCCATTTCCCAGGACAGGCAGGCGTCCCCGCCGTCAAGGGCGACCTCGCCGGCGAGCCGGCCGGTCGCGTCGGCTTCGCCCTGCCAGGTCACGCCGATCGCGTCGTCGCTCCAGGCGAGCTTGTCGACGCCAAGCCGCTCGGCGAACGCGGGCGCGAAGCGTCCCGCCAGATCCACCGCCGTGGGCCGCAGCTTCGCCGGCGCGCCCGAGTCCGCCGCCAGGGCAACCTCCCCCGAGGCCTGCCACCCCTTCGCGCCGACGCGTTCCAGCGCGAGGTCGCCGGTGAGCGTGCCGTCTTCCGCCCAGTCGAGCCGCGCGGTACCGCCCCGGAGATCCACGCGACCGCCGTCCTCTCGCTTCAGCGCGGCCTCGACCACCTCGGCCGTGACCTCGCCGGTCTGCGCCGGCGTGCCGAACCGCCGCGTGCCCTCGGCCGTGAGCATGACCGTGCCCTCCGCCGACGCCAGGTTCAGCCGGTCGCGGATGTCGCGCCCGCGGCGCTCGGCCCAGGCGATCAGATCCGACAGCGCCAGCCGCGCCCGCAAACGGCCGCTTGCCACCGGCTTGGCGCCGAAAAGCTCCTGGACCTCAACGCGTCCCTTCCGAATGGCGCTGGCCGGGGTATCCGCGCCGGCCTTCCCGCCGTCAGCCGCGCCATCGCCCTCGGCGGCGGCCAGCTCGGCGGTGAGCGTGCCCTCGCGCAGCCTGGCCGTCAGGCCGTCCAGGGCGACCGGCCGCGAGCCCGCAACCGGCCGCAGGCGCAGATCCGCCAGGCGCAGGTCCGCCGCCAGCGCGCGCCCGTCACCGAGCTTGCGCAGGCAGACCAGCGGATGCTGGCCGGGACAGGTCGTGCGCAGCGCCAAGGTCTCGACCGCGCCGCGGCGCAACTGGGCGCTGACCACGCGGCGCGACTGCCGCGGCACCTTCGTGATGGGCACCAGCGCGGCGAAGTCCGACAGGGGCGCCGCCTCGGCCAGCGCCAGGCGCAGCGTGTGGTCGCCGGCCGATTCCGGGGCGCCGGCATCCGCCTGTTCGCCCGCCGGGCCTTGCGTGTTCGCCGTGGGGGCGAAGGTGACCGCGATGCGCGCCGGATCCGTGGTCAGGCTGCCTTCGTAGCTCAGGCCGCCGCGCGCGATCCGCGCGGTGCCCTTGGCGCCCTGGACGCCCACGGCCTCGCGCAGCCCCGGATAGCGCAGAAACCCGTTGGTCGCCGAGGCCTGCCACGCCAGCTCGGTCCCGCCGTCGCCGGCGCGCCGGGCGTCCACGGTGAGCTGGGCCGTTCCGCCCAGGGTCGCCGGGGCTTCCGCGGGCACCAGCGCGTCCAGCGGCACCGGCTCGACGGTCTCCAGCCGGGCATCCAGGCCCGACTCGCCGATTTCGCCGGAGATCGCGGCCCAGTGCGTGCCCTCGACCCGGACCTTGCCCGAAAGGGTCGTGGCGGCGTCCGGCGCAAACGTCGCCCCGAGTTCCAGGTCGGCGTTGGCGATGCGGTCGTACGGTGCCGGCCCGCGCGTGCGCACGCCCTCTACGCCCAGGGCGCCGTCCAGGCTCGCCGTCGCCTTGCCCTTGGGCGCCGCCAGCCGGACGAAGACGCTGCCCAATCCCGCCTTGGGCGCCGGGACACCGAGTTCGTTGATGCGCGCCAGCGGAATGGGCGTGGACTGTACGGTGATTTCGCTCCAGTCCGCGCCGTAGCGCCCGCGCGCGTTGAACCTGGCGAGATCGGCGAGCTGGATCCGGCCGTCCAGCATCAGGCCCGGCTTCTCCGATTCCGGCGTCAGCCGGAGGTCCACCGACACCGTCGGCTGCCCCGACGGTCCTAGGCGCGCATCGACCCCGCCCTTTGCGCCCGTCCAGCGCGCGGTGGCGCGGAAGGGCGCGCGGTTCCGGCCGTGCGCGGGCATCTCGATGCCGGGCAGGACGGCGACGGATTCCGGCGGCGCGGGGACGCTCGCCGGCGGAGTCAGGGCCACGGCGTCGCCCTCGGCATGGGCGCGCACGGCGAGGTCGCGGCGCAGGTCGCCGAGCCCGCCCCCCTGCGCGTCCGCGGTGACGGTCACGTCGACCGGGCCGTGCCACGCCCCGCGCGGCAGCTCGGGGTCCAGTCCCGTGGCCACGAGCGCGGCGGCCATGCGCAGATCGTCCTCGCCCGATGCCGGCGCGAGGTAGCCGGCGCCGGTCACCGCGCCCCCGCGCAGCCGGGCCCGGCGCAGGTCCAGGTCGAGCGCGCCCCGGCGCGCCGCGGCATCGAGCTTCACCGCCTTGAGGGGCGGCCGTCCAGGCAGGGTGACCGTGTCGGCCGCAAGCCGCACCGAGACGTCAAGCGCCGCGAGGCGTTCCAGCACCGCCGCCGGATGGCGCAACCGCCCCGGCTTCCCGGCATTTTCCGCGCCAGGGGCGGACGCGGACGCCGCCCCGTTGTCGCCGTCGGCGCCGCCGGCGTCGGTCTGCCCGCTGTCCAGGTACGGCCCCAGCGCGAGGGTCTCCGTCCGGAGCGCCAGATGCGCGCCGTCCAGCGGGGTAGCGCGCGGGATCGTCCCGGCGCCGGTGAGCTTCGTCTCGCCCAGGCGCAGCACGGCGTCGCGCAGGCGGAGGGTGTCCGCCTGCGCCCCCGGAACGAGTTCGCCCGCCACGCGCAACGGCTGCGCGGCCACGGCGGCCGGGGCGGCGGCGCCGAGCAGGTCGGCGACGCGCGCGACGTCGAGGGAGATCTCGGCCTGGGCGCCAGCGGTGCTGTCCCAGCCGGCGTCGAGGCGCAGCTCCGCGTCGTTCCGCGTCGCCGTGAGGTGGCCGCCCAGGCTGCGCCCGCGGCCGCGGATCAGCGGCGCGAGCGGCGCCATCTGGCCGGAAAGCTGCACCGTGCCCAGCCGCGGCGCCTCCAGCTCGCCGGCGATGTCCGCGGGGCGCGTCAGCGCGTCGGTCTGCAGCGTGAAGCCGCGCAGGGTCGCTTTTCCGCCGGTATGGGCCAGTTCCGGCGCGGCGATCCGGAGGGCACCGTCCAGGCTTTCGCGCAGCGCCCGGCGCGTGGCGCCCGTCCCGGTCACCTCGGCGGTGGCATCGACGCGGCCCTTCGCGCGCGCGGTGAACGCCGCCGCCGCGAGCCCTTCGCCCGCGAGCGACGCCCGGAGCTTCAGGCCGTCCGTTTCCGCCGGCGCGCGCACGGCCGCTTCGGCGTCCAGTTTGCCCTGCGCCCAGGGGCCAGCCCAGGTGACCTTGAGCGCCTTCTTGTCCATGGTCACCCGCGCGGTGCTGCCGGGAAGGCCGGGCAGCCGTCCGGGCGCGGCGAGGTCGGGCAGGTTCAGGGCCACATCGACGTCGGCGGCGCCGACCCACCCGGTGGGCAACCGGCGTGCATTTCGCCTCCCGTCCCGGGTGCCGGCGTCGCCGCCGTCCTTGCCGGCGCCGGATCCGAGCGCCCGGCGCAGGCGCGACGGTTGGAGCCGGTCGAGCGTGATCTCCCCCGTGATCCCGGCCCGTTCCGCGGCGTCGATGTCCAGATCGCCGTGAGCGCGCAGCGCCTTTCCGGCATCCAGTTCGAGGTTGCTCAGCGCCGCCTGCCGGCCTTCGACCCGGGCATCCGCGGTGATCGTGAGCGGCGCGCCGCCGGGGAGCGCCGCGAGCTTGCCGTCGAGTTCGCCGGACAGGCGCAGGGTTTCGCCGCCGCCCATGGTGCCGTCGAAGGTCAGCCGGCTTTCGGCGTTGCGCAGCGTAGCCTTCACCGCACGCCGGCCGTCGGGATCGGCGGCGGTGGCCACGGCCGCGTCCACGGCAAAGGGAACGCCGGCGAGGGTGAGCTGGGCGCTGAACGCGACGGCGTTCTCGGGGGCACCGTCCGTGGCACCCTCGGCGCCGGCCGAAGGGGCGTCTTCCGCCGCCGGCTTCGACGCCGCCCGGCCCCCGTTTCCGCCCGGCGTCGCGGCGGCGAGCTGGATCGCGTGCGCGGCCAGGGCCGGCCGGTGCGTCCCGGCCCGCGGCCCCTGAAGCCGGCCACCATCGACGGCGACCGCGCCGGCCCAGGCGACCGGATCGCGTTCGCCGCGCCAGAGCATGCCCCAGCAATCGCCGCTCATGCGCACGCGCTTGGCCGCGAGCCGCATCGCCGGCCCGCCGGCGCCGCTTTCCAGCTCCGCCCGCGGCGCCGCGAGCGTCAGGGCGAAGTCCGCGTCGAAGCGCGCCCCGGCGACGTCCACGCGTTCGACCGGCAGCACCATCGGCCCCACGGTTTCCACCGCACGTGCGGTGACCGCGGGCACCGTGGCCACGGCGGCGACCCCGCCGCCGAGGGCAACGAAAAGCCCCGTGCCCAGGCCCAGGCCCCAGCGCAGCGGCCTAGACGCTTTGTTCGGCGAGCCGTTCGAGGAGGGATCGGGCTGTGACATCGCTCTCGTCCAGTTCGAGCGCACGCTTCAGGGCCTTCCGCGCGGCGTCGTCGCGGCCCTGGCGCATCAGGATCATGCCATGCGTCCGGTGGAAATTGACGGACATGGGGTTGGCCTCGACCGCCGCCTTGGCGGCCGCGGCGGCTTTCTCGATCCGGCCGTCCTCGAAGTAGAGCAGCGCCAGGGCGTATTGCAGCGACGGGTTGCCCTTGGCCTTCTCGCGTAGCGGTGCCAGAAGCTTCAGCGCCTTGTTGTTGGCCCCGTCCTTCCAGGCGCCGATGCCGCGCTGGAGCCGTTGCACCGTGGTTTGCGCCACCCCGTCCGGATCGCCGACCGGTGTGCCGCTGCCACCGGACGCGCCGCTGCCCGCGCCGGCATCACGGCCGCCGGATCCGCCGCTACCGGCGGCGTTGCCGCCGCTGGCGGAGGCCTTGCGCACCGGCCCTTCCGGCGCAACCGCTTGTCCGCCGGGCGGCGGCGCGTCGAGCACCGGCTTGAACCTCACCGGGCCGGTCAGACGATCCTTGATCGCGGCGACCCGTGTGGCCCCCCACCAGTTGCGCGAGGCCTCCACAATGCTGCTGCGCATGCCGCCGGCGACCTGCACGGCCGTGGGCGCGCCCTTGGCGAAGTCGTTCTCGCGCAGCAGCGGTGCCGCAGCATCGAGGGCGACGTCGACCCGGCTGTTCAGGCGGAACGTGTTCCCCACGACCTTGGGGTCGGCGGCCGCGACCTTCATCCCGACCGCGTTGTTGCGCAGCGTGCTCCCCGCGAGCTTGGGATAGGCGTTGTTCTCGACGGCAAGCCCGACGGTGTTGCCCGTGAGCGTCGCACGGCGGATCCGCGGATCGGCATTTTTCACCGTGATGCCGGTCGCCGCGCCGGTCACTTCGACGTGGCGCAGCCGCGAGGGCGCGCCCGCCCCGGCAACGATGGCGACGCCCTTCCAGGAATCGGCCTCGCCGCGCGGCTTGAAGCGGATGGGCCGGTCCGCCCGCCCCTCGGCGATCAAACGCCCGCGCACCTTCAGGCGGCCCGCCGCTTTGGCGGCGATGGTCGTGCCCGGCTGGATCGTCAGTTCCACACCCCGGGGGACGGTCACCGGCCCGTCGAGCACGTAGGGCGAGGCGCCGGCCAGCCACGTGGTATCGGACTCGATCGTTTCGGGCACCTTGGTCGGCCCCGGCTCGACCGCGTGCACGGCATGGGCCTCACCCGTCGGGGAAAGCTGGTCCGCGCGGTCGCGCGCCCGGACGCGATAGTAGCCCACGGGGGCGAGCGGATCGGGGTCGATGAAGCGTTGTTTCTTCGTGGTGCCCACGCGTTCGAAGCCATCCAGCGCGCTCGGGCTGCGCTCGACCACGTAGCCGGTAACGTCCGGCGCATCCGCCGCGTCCCACGCCAGGCGCACCTTTCCGTCGGTGTAGCGCGTGCGCATCCCGCCCGGCCGGGCGGGCCGCTCGGCGTCGATGCCGACGCGCCCGCCCGGGAACAGGGCATCCAGTTCATACCCGTCGGCGTCCGCACCTGTTACGCGCACCGCGCTGCGCGGACACCGTTCAGCCCCGGCGAGGTCGCGCTCGGCGACGTAGACGTAGGGCGCACTGTCCTGTGCCGGTTCGCGCGGCGTCAGGGGAATGCGCAGGTCGTCGCACAGGGTTACCGACCCGCGGGTCAGCGGCTTGTCGGTGTGCACCTCGAAGGTGACCGTCTGGCGCGTGCCCAGCCACGGCCCGGACGGCTGCATGCCCGCCTTGAGCAGCTCCGGCCCGAAGTGTTCCGGCGCGTCCTCCGGCGCGGGGATCGCGTCGACGAGTTCGCGTGCGAGCCGGTCGATGACCACGAGGCGGTTGCTCTCGTTGAGACTGGTCAGGGACTTGAGCACCTGGAACGCCGTGCCAACGGGATCCAGGGTGAAGCCGCCGTGGTGCCCGCGGGCGACGTGCTTGCCGCGCCAGCGCGGACAGCCGCTGGCCACGTCGAGCATGCGCAGGTCGACCTCGACGGAGATCTGCGAGTACGCCACCAGAAAGAGCTGGTCCACGCCCTTGACGCGTCCGAGCACCACGGCGTCCGCGCCCACGGCGCGCCCGATTTTCAGCGCCGTGGCCTTGTCGATCCGGTCGCCGGGTTGGAGGTCCTTGCCCGGAAGGTTCTTGAGCGCGTCGATCACCGCGGCGCGCTCGACATCGCCGAAGGGAAGCTGGCTCAGCCGGTTGCGGAACGCGGCCGTGACCAGGTAGCTCGCGCGCTCGGGCTCGGCGCCGCCGGTGAATTCCTTCTCCGTCGGCCAGAACGGAAGCACCGCAACCTGCTGCGGCGGCTTCGCGCGCATCCGGCTGTCCGACCACGCGCGCGCGCCGCTCTCGCGCTCAACGAGCTGAACCGAAGGACAGCCGCCCTTGCGCGCCTGAAGATCCGACACGCTCTCCGCGCCTTCCGCGCGATCCGGCGTGCCCGTCCCGCCGGCGCCGGGCGCCTGATGGCCCGAGGTCACGCACCCCGCCAGGACGAGCGCAAGCGCCGCCGCGCAGACGGACAAGCGACGCACCGGGCGCGCACCCTGCACCATGCCCCGTCTCCTTCGTGCTCGGCCGGTCGCGGCCCAACCCGCGTCAGCCCGGCCCCATATCGCGATAGCGCCGCCGATCGCGGACGACGCGCTTGAGGTAGTGTTTGGTCTCCGCATAAGGCAGATCGGCACGCAGGCGGTGATAGACCTGTTGCGGGTTCATCCGGTTGATCTGCCGTGCCGCCGCCGAGACGTTGGTGTCCCCGGTAAACGTCTTGGCCACGTTCCCGGCCCCCGTGTTGTAGGCGGCGATGGCACAGTATTCCCGGCTTTCCCGGTCGCGCACCGGCTCCAGATAGCGCGCCATCAGGATGTGCAGATAAGCGCTGCCCAGCTCGACATTCTGCTCGGGCTCGAAGAGGTATTCGGGTGAGGGCGCCCGGTCCTTGCCCTTGACGAACTTGTAGGCATCGCGCCCGCCGGTCGCGGGCACGATCTGCATCAGTCCGAACGCGGGAATGTGGCTCTGCGCGCGCGGGTTGAAGGAACTCTCGTTCTTCATGATGGAAAGCAGCAGCGCGGTATCCACCATGTATTTGCGCGCATACGCCTTGGCCAGCGGCGCCACGCGCTCCGCCGAAAGCCGCTTGTGGTCGGGGAGCATCGGGATGGTCACGCGCCCGACCTTGTGTTGGCGCCCCTTCGAGTCCGTCACCGTCCGGGTGTCGAAATCGGGCTCGGCATCTTTGTCGGCGAGACGGCCCAGCTCGGCCTCGCGGCTGGCCGCCTTCTGCCCGCCCCCGCTGACGGCCTTGTCGCCGGCCTCCCGCGCCTTCCGGTCGACGTAATCGCCCACCACGTCCTGCTGGTCGAGTTCCCGGGAACTCGCCCCCAGGGTTTCGTTGAGCGTGCGCTTGAGCGCGTCCCGGTCGGTTGTTTCCTGCGCCTCGACCGTGATCGTGCCGTCTTCGTAATCCACGATAACGCGCCGACCACGATCGTCGGTATAGCCGACCCAGGTGTGCTTCGACGGCATTTTCGCCGCCTCGCCCCAGCGCTTTTGCAGATCGCGCTTCATCGCCTTGAACGCCTGGTCGATGGCGCGGTCCATGGCGGCGAAGCGGGCGTCCATCCGCGCGTCGAACGCCTCGAACTCCTTGTCGATCTCCTCGCCGAAGGATTCGAAGCTGTCGTCGTCGAGCAGGTCGGCCCGGCCCGGCCGCGCGCCCGCCGTCAGCAATGTGGCGGCAGACAGGCCGGTGAGCAGCGTCCGGCGGTTCATGACCACCTCACCCGTGCTGTGCCACCGCGACTTTGGCTTGCTTGAGCACGCCCGACTGCCCGTTGGCAGCGCGCAGGACGGCCGCGTCGGCGTTGGAGATCACGATCTGGCCGTCCGAGGTGACCCGCTGAACCGCCACGACGTAGGGCTGTTTCCCCATCATGTTCAGCGACTTCGCCTGCTGGACGTTCGTCGTGTATTGCAGCGGCCCCCGCTTGAACAGCGCCGCCTTCTCGACCTTCGCGTTCTCGTAGACGACGTTACCGTTCTCGTCGCGCACCGTCGGCGACAGGCTCGGCGTGTACTGGAAGGCACCGCGCAGGTTGAGGATCACGCCCGTGGCCTTCTGCGCCTTGTCGGCGAGGTTGCCGCTCTCCGCCGAGACAGCCTGGACGTTGTCGCTGCCGCCCGAACCGGCGCCGCCGCCGGTCACGGCCCCGGTGCCGTCGCCCGGCGTCTGGCCGCCGGCGCCGCTGCCGCCGCGCTTCGAGCGGCCGTCGCTCCCGGCGTTGCCGCCCTGTGTCCCGCCATCCGTGCTGCCGCGCTCATTCTTCTGCAGCACGGGCTGCATTTGCTGGTACAGGCCGGCGCCGCCGCCGCCGTGCTGCTGACAGGCCTTGGCGAAGTTCTCCATGCACACGCGCAGGGTTACCTTCGCCTTTGGGAAGCGCTTGCCGCTGCCGTAGCTGCCGCCCGAGACCCACTCGACGGACTTGTCGACCGTCACGGCCCCCTGAACGCTGCCCTTGGCCTTGCTCTCGATGAGCTGCTTGTTCAGGCTCGCGTCCTCGACCACGCTGCGGCTGCGGATCGCCACGCCGGAAATCAGCTTGACCAGCCGCGCCTGCGCCACGACGCGCGCGGCCTGAAGCGCCATGGCCTCGGCCTGGACCGGGTTCTCCTTGGGCTCGCTGGTGCCGATGCCCGTCGCCTGCAGAAAGCCGCGTTGCCAGTTCTCGACGGAGCGGCCCTGCTGCGTCTCGGACGTGCGGGTGAATGCGCCCTGGGATTGCGCGTGCGCCGCCGCTGGCATCACCACGGCCGCAACGGCGGCGACCAGAAGCACACGCGGCATGCCGCGGCGCTGCAGGGCCTGGCCGGCGGACTGGCCGGACGCCGGGCGGGTGCGGCGCGGGGCGTGTCGAAACATGGGCAAAACCTCTCCTCTCGCTTGGCGCATCTTCAGGCCTGGCCGGGCGAGACCCGGCGAAGCTGGCGCAGCGCCTCGATGGCCACGCTGCCGCTGACCGGTTCGGTGGGCTTGAACGCGCCGTTGCTGTCGCTCTCCATGAGGCCGCGGCTGACAGCCGTCATGATGGCGCTGAAGCTCACGCGCGTGGACGCGACGTCCGGGAAGGGCGAGCTGTTCCCGAAGTGCTTCGTCGCCATGTCGCCGTCGGCCGTCCGCGTGCGGATGAGATCCTGGAGCACCATGGCGAAGCGCTCGCGCGTGACCTCGCGCTTGGGGCGGAAGCGTCCCTTTTCGATATCCAGGCCGCGCAGGGGCGCCCGGCTGACATGGCGGATCGCCGTGGCCTCGGGCAGATGGGCGTAGTCGCTCTCGCCCTGCGGATTGGTCTCGCCGTCACGCGGGCGATTGAAGGCCACACCGTCGAGATAGGCCGTGACCTTGAGCACCCGGTCCAGGAGCAGCGCGAGCTGGCGCCGCGTCACCGCCTCCTCGGTCGCGATCCGTTTCACCTTGGCGTCGCCCTGGACCTGGGCGCGCTCGATCCGGTCCAGGCGGGTCAGCATTTCCTGGCCCTGTGCGCTCTGCGGGCTGTCCGTCCTGGTCAGCCGACGGGCGTACGCGCGCGCCTCGCCCAGCCGCTCCGGCGTGCGCTCGGCCCGATAGGCGGCCATCGCCGTCCGCGCGATCGCCCGGAGCAGCTCCGGATCCGTTTTTGCACCCTCGACATCCGCTTCGGCGTCGGCGAAGACGTCCTTCGCCTCGGCGTACCAGTCCTCGCCCCGCTCGCTGCGCAGGAGCCGGATCTCCAGCGTCGCGAGCCGGCGCCGCTGCGCCGGCGTCGGTTCCGCATCGCGCCCCTTCGCCAGGGCCTCCCGCGCCTCGTCGTAGCGACCGGTTTCGATCCGGAGGGCGACCTGCCCGGCGTAGGCCGGGACGTGGCCCGGCGCCAGCTCGAGCGCACGCTCGAACGCCTTTTCCGCGACCAGGTAATTCCCCTTTTCGATATTCGTCATGCCCTTGGACACGTGCGACTCGGGTGTGTCCATGGGCGACTGCGGCTCCGCGGGCTCGGGGGTCGAGCCGCAGGCCGCCAGCACCAGGCTACCGGCGAGGATGGCCGCCCGGCCGAGATATCCCATCATGGATCCTCCCTCGGGTGTGCCGCGCCCTGCGGTGCCGGCCCACAACCGCATACCGGCCCGGCCGCGGCGCGGATTCCGTTTAGAAATCGAGACCGCCCGTGTCGCCGCCCGTATCGCCGCCGGTGCCGCCCGAGGCGCCGGCGTGTGCGCCACCGCCGGCATCCGCCAGGCGCGCTTCCAGACGCCGTTTCACCGCCGTGCGCAGTTTCTGCGCGAGCACCGCCATCTGCTTCTTGACGTAGGTTTCCTGCGTCAGGCGCGCGTCCTGGCTCGCCGGAACGAGGTCCTGCGCGTCCACCTGCTTGGTAATGCGGGCGCCGTTGACGTTCATGGTCGCGCTGCCCGCGAGCGTGGCGACCATCCGATAGTATTTGCCCGCAAGCGCCGCCTTGCCCTCGGGCAAGTCGTCGGCGCTCACGCGTTTCTTGAACATGCCGACGTTGATGATGTTCGCGCGGACGGCGATGTCGTGCCGCTGCTCGCGATCGACCACGGAGAACGTCGAATCCGAGCCGAACGCGGCGGCCAGCTCGTTGCGCAGCTCGGGAACCGGCCGGCCATCCGTCGCCTTTGCGGCGACCACCGCAACCGTACGGGCCAGGGGCTCACGCGGGACGCAGACCCGGGCATCCAGCGTCATGGCCAGCACGTCCTGCCCGCGCTCGGTCACCACCTCGTTGCGCACGACCGAATATTTGACGAACCCGCGCGCCTGGGCGGAAAAGCGCGACATGAAGCGCTCTTTGACGTTGCCGTTCTTCGATGCGACGAGCGACTTGCTCGCACCCTCCACGAGGGCACCACTGCGCTGGCGCGCGGCTTCCATCATCAGCCGCCCGACCAGCTTTTCGCGCGCCTGGGCGCGGGTTTCCACCTCGGCCAGCGGCTGTTTGCCCCGGACGGTCGCCGGGAGATACGCCGAACAGCGCGCGTCCCCTTCGAGCTTTTTGCGCTCGCCTTGATCGGTTTCGCGCCGCGCCTTCACCTCTTCCCGCTGACGCATGCGTTCCAGTCGCGCGCGCGCTTCCTCGATCGCCCGGTCGACCTGATCCGGGTCGACCTTCCCCTTAACGCGCACGCAGATCTCGCGCCCGCTCTCGTTCTCCTGGACCACGCGCATGTTCGTCAGCGCGCCGGCGACGACGGTCTCCACCACGTCGCCCTTGAGTTCAAAATCCTCGACGGCCGATACGGCGCGAACCACGGACTTGTGACTCGCCACAGCCCGTCGCTTCGCCTGGGCCAGGGCCGCTTCCCGGCCCTGCGCCGGGGTCTCGCTGTCGCCGTAGGTGTAGCACCCCTGCCCCGAGACCGGTTCCAGCGCGGCCGCGGCCGCACCGTTTGCGTTGGCGGCAAGGAGACCGCCCAGGCATGCCGCCAGGGCCGCGGTCAGCGCGCGGCGTCCGGATGCACGTGCCATGCTCACCCCCATGGTTCGCGCCGAGTGCGCCCGGAACCTGTTAGAAGTTGCTCACGTTGCTGCCCGCGCCGCTCTCGGCCGGCGAGGCGACATTGCCGGAGCCGGAGCCGGAACCGGAACCGCCGGTGTTGAAATCGCCGCTGCTTCTACGACCCTGGCGCGTGGCCTCCGCGCCACTGGCCTCCTCCGCGAGGGACTCCAGCTCCTGCGCCATCTGCCGGCTCTCCGGCGACCAGACGTAGACGTCCGTCTGCATCGGCACGTTCGCAGCCGGATGCTGGCCCTTCCAGGTATAGGCGCGCGTGGCCCCCTTGAGCTCGATCTTCTTGGCCTTGGCGCGGATCAGCGACTTGAACTCCTGGTTGTTGAAGCTCTTGCTCGACCCGTCGGCGTAGGCGCGGAAGGTGTTGGTGCTGTCCGACATCTGCCGGCTCGCGACGTCCTCCGCGACGAACTGCGCGATCTGGCTGCGGCCGATCAGGGCTGCCTTCTGCTCGTTCACCATTGAGGACTGCGTGCGATACACCGGGGCGAAGCTGACCAGCACCTTGGTGCCGTCCGCCTTGTTCCACACGCGCACGCCCTGGCTCAGCGCGAGGAAATTGGGGTTGTTCTGCAGCTTGCGCTTGATCTTCTGAACCACCGGCTGGCCCTTGGGACCTTTCTCGATGGGCACATTCTCGTTGTAGATGCTCTCCGCCAGGGCGGCCATGCGCGGCGACCACACGATGCCCACCAGCACCGTGTAGTTCTGGTCCATGTTGTCGCCTTCCGCGTTAAATATGGGGACGGCCCCGTTGAGCAGCAGCCGGGCGCCGGAAGCGACTTTCTCCTGGTATTTCTCCTGGATCTGGACCCGCTTGCGCTGGCGCGCCTGCTTGTTGCCGCCCTTCCAGTCCGGATCGAACTTGCGGATCTGGGCGTCCAGCGCCTCGTTGGTGAGCTTCTGCATGCGCTGGACCGTGGAGACGTTGTCGCGCGCCTTCTTGAGCTGCGGCGGCACCTGATCCCCGCCCTGCTGCAGAACCTCAAACGCGCGATCGGAACGGATGACGCTGCCCACGGTGTTGGCCATCTCGCTCTTGGCCTTGAGCAGCGCCGCGTTGAACGCGGTCTGGCGCGCATTGACCCAGTTCTTGCTGCCGAAGTCCGCGCGCACCTGGGCCTTCCCGCTGGCGACAAAGAAGGTGCGCCCCTGGCCCACGTCGTTGATGCCCTCGGTGATCCCCTTCTTGCTGAGCCACGCCTGCCAAAGCCGCGTGGGCGTCTCGCGCTGGCTTTGCCGCGCGGCCTGCTCCTTGCTCTGGGTGGCGACGTCGCTCGGCTTGGGTTGGGTTACCTTTTCGCCAACCTCCTGCGCGCTGGGCGTGCCCGCCGGCACGACCGCCAGCGCGGCGATCACCACGGCGGCGCGTGCAGGTGTCCGGCTGGTCCTCATCGTGTGCCCCCCTTGTTTCGTCGCGTACATGCGCGGCCGGCAACGCGGCCGAGACCTAGAAAACCGTGTTGTCCTTCTGCAGGGTCAGGGTCTCGCTGACATTGCCGATCACCTTCTCGCCCACGGCCGGCTGATCGGGGTCGTCGCTGAGAACCAGCTTCATCACCTGCACGCGTGCCTCGTAATCCGCCTGCGCGGTGCCGTCGTCCCCGTAACGCCGCGTTTCGTTCAGGAAGAAGCGCATCTTCAGGTGCGGATTGGGCATGTTGCGCGTGAACGCGACCTTATCGGTGGTGTAGAACGCTTCCTGAAAGCCGCGATAGGCCTGCGCCATATTGATGTCGTCGTAGGTGGTGTTGTTTCGGACCCGAACGAGTCCCGCATTCGGTGTCTGGTCCAGCTTGCCGCGCATATTTGAAACGGCCTTGATGAAAAAGTTCTCGCCGCGCAGCTTGTTTGCCAAATCATTCGAGAGCTGACGGAGTTGCGGTCCGGTAATCTGGAGTCCCACTGGCTCAGCCGACTTGTCCGGATCCATGACTTTCGTCTTGCCACCACAACCCGCAACGCTCACGGCAAGTACCATGCCCAGCAACGCTTTGAGCCAAACTCGCATCCGTTTGCATCTCCTCCATGTTTTCAATTCAGCCCGGCGCCTCGCCGCCCCCCAGGCTAGCGCTCGGCACGAACCTGAAGGACGACCTGGCGTCCGCCCGGCGACGGCGCGGCAAGCTTGATGTTTTCCACCTCACCGGAATCCAGGAACAGCTTTTGCCATGCGCCCGGATCGCCGACCTGGAATCCGTCCCCGTCCTTCCAGGTTGCCTGATAGCGAAGAACCCGCTTGGCATTGGTGACGTTGCGCAGGCTGACGTTCGCCTGCATCAAGCCCTCGAACTTGCGCGACGCCGCACGCTCCACCCGGAGATCGCCGCGTAGCGAGGTGGGGGAATAGCGCACCTGAACATTCGGGTCCTTGGCCGCCGGCCCGGTGGTAACGGGGTCGCCCGGCTGGGCGCACCCCGCAACAATGCCCGCAAGGGCGAGGCCGGCACCAATTCGGCCGAAGCGGCGCGTCCGCTTTTCCGAATCCATCCGGTTCACGTCGTCTCGTCCTCCGTCGTCTGTCGCTTCACCGTCTGCGCCCCGCCGGCACCATCAGCCGGCTCGGACGCCTGAACCTCAAGATGGTCGCGGATCCCGCGACCGTAGACGAAGACCGGCCCATTCCCGCGAAGCCGCACCGTTTCTGTCGCGAGCGTGGTGCCGTCGGCGTTGTAACTTGCCAGTTCCAGGGTGCGCATGTTTTCCGGCACGCGCAACCGTGCCACGCCCACGGTATGCGGCAGCGTAACCCAGGACTCGGTTCCGGGCTCGGTGAGTTCGCTGACGGCGATTCCTGTCGCCAACCCCGCGACATCGCCCAACAAGCCGCCGCCGGCGGCCTTGCGCGCCTGGACCTGGGCCATGTAGTTGCCCACCGCGCTCAGCGCCGCTTTCGTCATGTGGATAGGGAACTTGTCGTTGAAGTGGCTGAGCGCCATGGCCTCGACGTCGGCGAGCGGGGTCACGCGCGCCAGGGATTCGCCGTCCGCGCCGTGGATGCGAACACGGTCGATGGTCCGCTCCACGGGTTTGTAGAACGGGATCTGGAGCGGCACGAAATTGCGCAGACCGGTGGGCAGGATCAGCTTCGCCACGCGCCGCTCCGGCGCCCGCCCGACGTCCAGGACGACGTGAACCAGACGACCGTCGCGCTCACCCGCCGGCCGCTTGTCATCCAGCGCGTCGATGGCCGCCTGCACGGTCGCGTTGTCCGGACGCAGATCCTGCGCGTCCTGGTACGCCTTGCGCGCCTTATTCCACTCCTTGTCGGAAACCCGAGTCTTGCCATTTGCGGCCGCAAGTTCCGCCCTGCGCTCGGACCACACCGCGGAGAGGAAATCGCCCAGCGGGTTCACGTACGGCGTCGGCACCCGGTCCGCCGCGTCATCGCAGACAACGCAGGCCTCTTGTTCGAATTTGTTCTTGAACGTGCTGGTTAGCTTGGAGAACGCCTCTTCTTGTTGCCCGGAGAGGTTCTTGTTCTGCTTGTTCTCGAACTTGTCCTGGGCCTCCGCGATTTCGCGGCCATAGGCAGCCTGCATGCTGCTCTGCCAGGCACGCGCGAGTTTGATGTTGTTGCGCACGCCGTCGTCGCCGTTGAGGATTCCGGCCATGGCCTTGTAATCGATGGCCATGATCGCCTCGAAACCCGTTGCGGCATAGGCGTCCGTAACGGTGTTGATGATCTGATCGTCCACCGACTTGTTCTGCTTGGCCTTGCGCAGATCCGTCACGGCGTGGTCGAAGAATTTCCGCGCGCAGTCCAGGTTGCCGGCGGCCAAGTGGACACTCCCGCGCTCCAGGAGGCCGAGCGTGCCAAGGCCATCCGCGAGCTCGCGCGGCTTGTCGATCTTGGTCGCGCCCTGGGCCGCGCTTGCCGCCAGGTACTTCCCGGCGTCGGCCACCGCGCCCTCGTCGAGCTTGTCCAACAGGGGCGCAACGTCCGCCGTGTAGTCCGAACGGCCCGAGCGGAACGCGGCGTACTTCAGGCTCAGCGCGACCATCTGGACCAGATTCACCTGATCCCCGGCCATCGCCCGCTTCCACGGGTTGCCCGTCACCTGCGCCTCAATCTGCTCGGTGATGTCCGAATATTCGCCGAACGCACTGTCCAGCTCCAGTGCCCTTTCACGCGCGTCTGCCACATCAAGGTCGCTCGACATCGGGAACCCCGTGTCCTTCGCCAGCGGCGTGACCGTGCAGCGATGGAGCTTGCTCGCGTCCTCGGGCAGCTTGACCGGTTTCGTCACGCCCGGTCCTTCTCTCGGCGGCGGCGGTTCCAAACTTCCGGTCGTACACCCGGCGAGGATGAGCGCACCGACGGCGCCCGACACGGCGGTCGCAATCCGCCGCGTGTGTCTCTGGTCCGACATGTCACCCCCCGATTATACTGACACCCCGGGTGCCCACGCCGGCCGCCCGTGGCGGCGCACGGCGCAGCGCGTTATCCCCAACCCATCACCCCGAACATCGGGAGGTTACCCCAAAATTTCTGGGAGGTTCAAGGCGAAACTACAATTTGCGTCTGTTTCATCGAGAAGGCGATATATACGTTTTGACCCGCCCACAACGCGGGCCACCAAAACCCGGCCGTCTACCTAATCATCGCTTCGGAGGACATCGCCACGCTCGATGGGTGCACTCTGTTCAACAATTTTCGCAACACTGTACTTCGGATTCACTTGGGTAACCTTCACTGTCCCTTTGCGAAGACCACCCTCAATGGTTTCACTCGTATCGACGCCCTCCAGCTTCAGGCCCGTTCCATACACGTCGAAGACCTGGCCCTCGGACAGCGAATCCCCGCCGTAATTGAGAAACGCAAAGCCTTGCTTGGTTTTCAACACCGTGATCGGGAACACGTTGTTCAGAAATCCGCTCACCAATTTGTCCGCGGCCTTGCGGGTCACCTTGCTCAGCAACGAGATATCGGGCCGGCCGCCCGGCTGCGTGACGAGCTTCGGATCGGTGGAGATCTCTTCGGTGACCTGATCGTGGAAGGCGATCCGGTCGTTGGCCACTTTCAGAACCTGTGTTTCGATCGTCACCCGTGCGATATCGATGCGCCGATACCGGTCCACATTCGGAGCGGCATCTTCGTCACGCCGAAACTTCAGGTCGTGCAGTGAAATCGACATGATATACTGCACGGGCTTGCTGGGCTCGAACGAAACGTTGCCCGCCTCGCGAAAAGGCGAACTCTTGAGTTTTTGCTCGCTCGCCGTCTGGGCCCGGATGTCCCCGCGGCGCGAATAAAGCTCGAACTTCCGGCTGCTGCGCAGGGCGCCCTCGAAGGGGCCGACGATGAGCGACGGCTCGATCCGTTCGCGGTCGCGATGGGGCACCGTATCGCTGATCAGAATCGGCGACTGCACGGCCACGCGCACTTTCTCCGCAAGGGCCGCACCGCCGGCTGCGCCCATAATCACCACGACGGCCAGTAAACCCGCTGCTATCCGCCGCATCCGCGTCCTCCTGCCCATGCCGTTTCGTCGGGGCGGGCCACCGCAGCGCACCGCCCCCCTCTTCGCTGCTTTAGAAATCCGTGAGATTGCTGCCGGCACCGCTGTCGCCCGCCGGGCTACCCGTGCCGGCGCAACGCGTCGGATCGACCGAACGCGCCGCCGCGCCATTGCCGGCCGCGAGCGCGATCACCACACCTGTCACGAATATCCCGACCCGGCGCCGCACCCTTGCAACCCCTTTCTGCCGAAAGGTGTTTGAAGGATGAGCTTGGACGCCGCGATCTGTCAACCGAATCGGGAGGCATTCAACCGAGCAGTCGGCGCTACGGCGCGCCGGTCCTAACCCCCGACGATCACCTTGCTCTGCGAGGGCGAGACAATGGTGCCCGCCGGCACGTTGGCGCTGCTGCCGTTGTGCTTGGTCGGACAGGTCTGGTGCACGGCCGCCTGCCCCTCGACCTTCACCTTGCTGCTGCCCTTGCTGATGCTCACCGGGCCCTTGATCATGTTCGACACCACGCCGCCGCCGGCCGTGCCCGCTTCATCGCCGGTGGACATCGTGATTTGCGTGCTCTTGGTCACCACGCCCTGGTTCAGCACCTTCACGCGCTTGGACAGGGTGCCGGGATTGGCCTGCATCAGCATCGTGGTGTTCGGATAGGGCATGGGCGTGGGCCCCGCCGGCGTGGGGGTCTTGCAGGTATCCGGCCCGCTGGCGACGGCGTTGCCGCCCTGCTTCGTCGATATGGGAAACACGTGCGTCTCCTCCCCGCGTCAGCCCAGGCGGATCTGCTCGCCGTCCAGCTTCGCCTCGCCCTTGGCGCGAAGATCCAGCTTGTCCGCGCCCAGATCGCAGGTCTCGTCCACGACCACCCGCATGCGCCCGGCGTCCTGGCGGTACAGGCCGCTCGCCCGGCGGAAGACACTGCCCGCGCGCTCGACGATGCGACCGGCGCTAACCTCCAGGCGGGACGAAGCCTGGCGCACCCGCCGGATCGTCGCGGTGAGCGCGTCGGCCCGGACGATCGCCGCGGTCACCGCGAACAGCGCCGAGCGCGCGCGCAGGGTCAGGCGATCCGTCTCCAGATGGGCGCTCGCCGTGCTCTCGAAGCGCAGGTTCCGGCCCGCGCGCAGGGCGATGTCCCCGTCCGGCGCCGCGAGCGCCAGGTTCGCCACCGCCCCGGGGCTCAGGACAAGCTCACCCGTCGCCGGGTCATAGGCGACCACGAGCCCGCGGTCCGGATCGCGGAGCACCAGCCGGCCGCCCTCTTCCTCAGGCCCCGCGGCGGCGCGCGCGCCCGCTTCCGCGCCGGCGTGGTCGAGCACGCCGATGACATAGGCGCCACCGGCGCCGTCGTCCGCAAGGAGCACCCGGCTCCCGACGGCGCAGCGGCCGGCCTGCGCCAGGGCGTGCTGCGCCGGCCGGACCGAGCGGCCCGGCGCACCCGCCGGGCGCACGCGATACCCGCCGTCCGCCGTCACCGCCACGACCTCCGCCGGCCGGAACGGTGCCGCCGGCTGCGTTGGCGCCGACGCCCGTTCGAGGGTTTCCACCATGGCGTCTCTCCCCTTCCCTGTCTGGTGTCATGGCGCCTCACGGTCGCGGCGGCCGGTACGCTTCCGCCGCGGCGAGGTCCGCATCGGTTCCGCGGGCGCCCTCGCGCCGGGCGCTGCCCCAGCGCGTGTCCGTCTCGGTGAGCGCGTGCAGGTTGGCGCCGCTCAGGTCGGCCCCGTCGAAACGGGCCCACGACACGTCTGCGCCGTCGAGCTGGGCGTAGGGCATGCGCGCCCCGTCGAACACGGCCGCGACGGCAACCGCCCGGCTGAGCACGGCTTCATCCAGGCGCGCCCGTGCCAACCGGGCGCCGCGTAGGTTCGCGTCGGCAAATGTGGCGATGCGCAGATCCGCGCCGCTCAGGTCGGCACCGGCCAGGCATGTCCCCGCCGCGTCCAGCGCCATCGCCGACGCGGCCTTCAGGTTCGCGCCGGAGAGATCGGCCCCGCTGACATCGGCGCGCAGCAGGTCCGCCCCGTCGAGCCGGGCGTTTACCAGCACCGCCCCGGCCAGGCACGCGTCGACCAGGCAACAGCCGGAAAGCGCCTGTCCGGACAGGTCGCTGCCGGCAAAATCCGCCTGCCGGTAGTGCCCGCCCGCGAGCCGCGCCGTGGTCAGGTCGCAACCCTTCGCCGTCAGGCCCGCCGCCGAGGCACCGCGCAGATCCAACCCGTCTGCACCCGCCCCGCCGATATCCGCGTGGTCAAGGCACGCCTCGCGCAGGTCGGTCCCGTCGAGGACCGCGGCGTCGAGCCGGGCGGCCGCGAGCTGTGCCCGGCCCGCGCGCGCCCCGGTCAGGTCGGCGCCGCTGAGCGTGCTCTCGCGCAGATCCGCCCCGGTCAGATCGCACGCCGCCAGACGCGCCTTGGACATATCTCCGCGGGGCCAAACCGCATGGGCCAGACCCGCCTTGGCGAAGTCGGCGCCGGCCGCGATCGCGCCGGTCAGCGCCGCGCAGTCGAGCTGCGCCGCGACCAGCCGCGCGCCGCTCAGGTCCGCGTGCGCAAGCCGGGCGTCGCGCAGGTCGGCATCGCTCAGGTCGGTTCCGCGCAGATCCGCCCCGTCCAGGTCCACGCCCCGGAGCCGCGCCCCCGCAAGCTTCGTCCCAGCGAGATCCGCCGCCGCGAAGCGACAGCCGGTGAGATCCATCCCGGCGAAATCCGCGCCGGCGAGCGCCTGCCCCGAAAAGTCGCCGGCAAGGCGGCCAAAGGCGCGCACGTCCAGGTCGCCCAGGGCCACGCCCCGGCACTGTGCCCGGCTCAGGTCGAGCTGGCGCGGCTGCGTACGGTCGAAGTGAACGCCTGACAGCGCCGCGCCGGCAAAGTCCGCGTCGGCCAGGAAGCACAGCGTATAGCCCACGTCGCGCTGCGCGCTCCCGGCGAATGATGCCGCCGAGAGCATGCACGCCTCGAACCGCACATCGCATACCTGTGCCCGGGCCATGCCCAGGTCCGCCGCCACGCAGCGCTCGGCGAGCAAATCCGTCAGCGCCGCTCCCGCCAGCGACGTCCGCGCGAGGTTGCACGCATCGAATACCACATCCGTCAGATCGGCCCCGTCGAGCACGGCGTCCGCAATGTAGGCGCCGATGAAGCTCGTCCCGGCGACGCAGGCGCCCGCAAGATCCGCCTCGCCCAGATCCATCTCCCCCCGTACCGGGATCCCCACCCCGACGGCCCGGAGCTCCGCCGCCAGCGCCGGGTCCAGGCCGAGTTCGGCGAACCCGCCGCCATCCAACGGCCGCTCGGCGTCGTCCGGCCCGGTCCGGAGGAAAAGACAATCCCGGAGCGTCGCACCCGCGAGGCGCGCGCCGGCGAGATTGACGCGAACGCCCACGACGCCGGTCAGAACGGCTGCGCCGAGATCCGCGCCGGTGAGATCCACGTCCTGGAAGACGAGGCGGTCGAGCCGCGCGCCCGCCAGGGCAGCGCCCCTGAGATCGAGGCCGCGGAGCAGGGTGTGGGGCGGAAGCGTCCCCGCGGCGAGCTCGGCAATCGCCGTCTCGCGGGTCAACGGGCCGTGTGCCGTCGCCGCCTCCGCCATTGCCCTAGGCCCCCGCCAGAAAGCCGGCCAGCTTGGTGCGACCGAGATTGGCGCCCGCAAGCCGCGTCCGCCGAGTCACCACGACATTAAGGAACTCCGCCTCGAAGGCGTTGCAGGCGCTCAGGTCCGCGTCCGACAAATCGGTCCCTTCCAGGTCGGCGCGGAACAGGTCCGCCGCGGCCAGGCGCGCCCGCGCCGCTTGCACGCCGTTCAGCCGCCCCTCGCGCAGGTCCGCGGCGTACAGGTCGGCGTCCGTCAGATCCGCCGCCGATAGGTCGGCGCGCGCCATGTCCGCGTAGGCCAGCACCGCGCCCGCGAGCTGCGCCCCGGCCAGGACGGCCCCCGGGGCCGTCACCTGGCGCAGGTCCGCCGCCGGCAGGCGAACGCGGGCCCCCATCCTGGCCTTGGTCAGGTCGGCACCGGCGAGGCACACGGACTCGCCGTGCGCCCCCTCCAGCAGCGCCTCGACCAGGGACGCGCGCAGGAAATCCGCCCGGTCCAACAGGGCATCCGACAGGTCCGCACCGTCCAGGACGGCGCCGGCGAGCGCGCCGTCGGTGAAGTCCGCCCCGGCGAAGCGGCAACCCGCCGCCGCCGCGCCGGCCAGACGAACGCGCGCGGCCCGGACGCGCTCGCCGGTGGCGTTGCCGAGCTGGGCTTCCGTCAGATCGGTTTCGACGAGCCGGGCATCCGTAAGATCGGCGCCCTCGAGCCGGGCACCGGCGAGGCGGGCGCGGCTCAGCTCTGCGCCGGCGAGCGTGGCCCCCGTCAGCTCCGCACCGCTCAGATCGGCTGCCGTGAGGATGGCGTCCTGCAGAATCGCCCCGGGGAGGCGGGCGCCCGCGAGAACGGCGCCGGTCAGGTCGGCGCCGCTCAGGTCCGTCTCCGCCAGGTCTGCCCCCTGGAGATCCGCGCCCGAAAGCTCCGCACCGCCCATGTCGGCGGCTGCCAGCCGGGCCCGGCACAGCTTGGCGCCGGCGAGACCCGCCCCCGCCAGCGCCGCGCCGGCAAGGTTCAGCCCCGTCAGGTCCATCGCGCCCAGCTTCGCGCCCGCGAGGCTCGTCCCCTCGGCGACGCGGGCGGCCACGGCGGCGCCGTCCTCGGGCTGCGGAACCCCATCCGCCGCCGCCTCGACCGGGTCGAGCAGCGACGGGTCAAGCCCGAGCTTTTCCAGCTTGCTCCGCGTCCGGGCGCGCACCCGGTCGAGTTCCGCCTGCGCGGCATCCGCATCGACCCCCATCTCGGCGTAGAATCCCGCCAGGGCCGTGCCCGGATCCTCGCCCGCCTCCATCCGGTCGAGGAACGCCGAACTCACGCCCAGCGCCGTGCACCGGGCACGGACCTCGGCGAAGGCCTTGGCGAGATGGGCGGCCAGCTCCGGGTCGGTCTCGGCTTCCCCCTCCCCTTCCGCGTCCGGGGGCGGATCCGGCTGATCGGGCGCGGGCACCGGCGCCGCGTCGGCAGCTTCCGCCGCAGCCAGTTTGGCGCGATACGCCGCTTCGGGCAGCGGCGCCTCGTCCAGCGGCTCGGCGCCCAGCACGATCTCGGTCAGCTCGCCGGCATCGGGCGTTGCCACGGCAACGTGGCCGCGCCAGAGCAGCACCAGGGTCTGCGCATCGACGTCCACCCAGAGCGTATCCAGGCGCAGCGGCACTTCGCGCATGGGCCCGGCGCTTCCGTCCGCTTCGCCGGCGTGCAGCCACGCGCGGGCGCGAAGGCCGGGCAACCGGGCGCGGTAATACGCCCGATCGGGGTGCATGTGCTCCATGACCAGCGGCTCGTCGCCGCGCAAGGGGACGGCCCGGCGCTGGTCCGGCGGCGCCGAGCTGAAGTGCACCCAGTCGAAGTCGTCCGGAAACCACGGCCAGCGCTCGGCCAGCCACGCCGCGTCGTAGGTGCCGGTCATGCGGCGCTGCGGCCAGGTGCGGGCGATGGGGGCGAAGCCGGCCACGGGCTGGACCTCGCCCGGCTGGCCCATCGGCGCGCGCGGGTCGACGACGTTGGGCAGCGGCCAAACCTCGCCGCCGTCCGCCCCGGTTCGCGGCGAGGCCCCGCGGCCAAGGGGATTTTCCGGCACCCCGGGGCCGCCGAAAGCGCGCTCGTAGGTCAACGGCATGGCCGTGAACGCCTGCGGCTCCGTCGTCCGCGCGCCGCGTCCACGCCCCAGCCAGTAGCGGTCGCCGAACACGGACAACCGCTTGTGCCAGCCGCCCACGCCGAAGCCCACCGTCAGGGCCGGCACCGGCCAGGCCTCGGGCGCGCGGGCGTGGCCGACGAGGGTGATGTCCAGGCCCGGCTTGTGCGGCACCAGATCCGTGGCATACCGCAGGCTCGCCTCGGGATCGTCGCCGTGGAACAGGTCGCCGGCGAGCAGCGGGCGCTCGGCCAGGGGCTGCGCCGGCGCATCCGGCTGCAGCGCGAAGGCGCCCTTCACCACGACCGTCAGCCCCGGCTGTGGCGGCGCGACCCGGCAGGGCATCCAGCCCACCGCAAAGGGGGTGTCGTTGACAATGCGCATGGGCGCGGCCCTCGTCTCGCCGGCGCGTTCGGCGTCAGTTGACCTGGAGGGTGCCGTTCTTGACGTTCAGCGATCCGTCGGCGGCGATGTTTTTGCTGGCGAAGCTGATGTTGCCGCTGCTTTCAACTTTCATGTAAGTTGAATCGGTGGCGGCAATGAAGGATTCCTGCTTGCTTCGCATCACGGTCTTGCCGTCGCTCTTGACGTAGAACGCGCCCTCGGCGTTGGCGCGGTTCGTGCCAGCATTCATATGGCCAAGGAAGACGGCACCATCCTTTTGTGCCGCAATATACCCCATGGGTGCGACGCCCTGCACACCCATCATGGCAGCCTGATCGGTATCGAGATGGATGCGACTGTGATAATCTTTGTCCTCGGCCTTGGCCGCACCTTTCGTATATTTGAAATAGTGCGCCATCGACGCGGCCCAGGCGACAAAGGATGCGGTCGCCAGCCCCTCCAGCGTTCCCCGGAAAACCTGCGATCCGTCCTCGACCTCGCGCGTCAGGCCGTAAATGCCCGCCCCGCTTAACGATGCCCCGAGTGCCACGGCCGCACTCGAAAGCTGCAGCCCCGCGAACAGCGACTTGTGCTTGGCGAAATTCTCGGCCGCTTTCGCGTTATCGAGGACACCCAACGAAATGGATTGATGCGTTTCCGTCACGTCGGTATTGGAGTGGCAAAATGTTTTCCCGCTCGTGTAATCGAGATGATTGCTCTTGCCGTACGAGACCTTCGGGCCGTACCCGACGTCGACCGCGCCGGCAACCGAATAATTCAAGGCCCCGGAGATGCTGCCGGAGGCGGTAAAACCGCCGAACAGGCTCAGGTCCGCTCCCATCCGGACGTCCTGATTGTCGCCCCAACTGAACTCGGCTGACGAGGCCTGGCTGGCGACCGTTTTCTTCCAGCCCAGAAGGCTCTCGGAGAAGTCGAGGAAATACTGCGGGCCCGCGTCCCAGACGCCCATGCCGCCACCGTTGATCTGAAGGCGGCGCTTGCCGTTGATGACCTCCTCCTTGTTGCCCATCGTGATGCTGACGTGGTTGCCGCCGGTATAATCGAACCAGCCGTCCAGCTTGTCGCGCATTTCGTCGTTGGCTTTTTCGATTTCCAGGCCCTGAGCCTCGGGGTCATCCGCGTTCTTGTCGACCTCGGCGGTCATTTTGTTCTCGTTCTCGGCGTAGCGGTGCTCCGTCCCGTTGCTCGTGGTGAGATTGGCGGCGCCCAGGCGCAGATAGGTCGTGCTGGCGGGGTCGAAGGCTTCGTCGGTGGCGGTGTTGTAACTGGGCACATAGAGGCTGAATGCCTTGCCGTCCCGGCCCGTCCCGCTCGACGTGGTCGTGCTCTCGCTGGCAAACGCGCCACTGGCCGCATCGTTGGCGAGGTGCCGCGGCACCGGGGCCTCGTTCACACTGGCCCTCGCACCGGCGAAGGCGGCGGCCGGGTGCGCGCCCGGCGCGTGCTGCGGCCGGCGCCGCCGGGCCGGCCGTTCCGGAGCCTGCGGGAGGCTGCCGGTGATGACCGGCGCGTCCGGGCTGTCGTCCGCGCAGTTCCAGAGCACGCGGGTGCCCGGCCGGGGCGCCGCGCCCGGAACCGCGCTGGCCGCCCAGAGCGTGGCCGTGGCATCTGCGCCGTCGGGTACGGCAATGGCGATGCGCCCGTCCCCGGCCCGGCGCAGCGTTTCCCCAGTTGCGTCGCCCAGCACGACGCCGGTGCGGGGGCCCGTTCCCACGGGCGCGACGGCGGTTTCGCCCGCCGTGAGCAGGTCGTCCGGCGGCAGCGCCGTGTACGCCGCCCGATAGCTCAGCGCCCCGCTTTCCGGATCGGGCGCGAGCGTATGGCGCACCGCGGCGATGCAAAGCTCAGGGGGCGACCCGCCGGCGCCGGGAAGCCGGACACCTGGGCACACGCCCGGAACCGTGCTGGTCCCGGACCATTCGGTCCGGGCGACCGGACAGTCGGCCGCATCCAGGGTCAGCCGGCCCGCGCGCACCAGGCCGGCACGCGCCGCCTCGACCGCCCGCGGCGCCGGCTCGCCGGCCGCTTCGGCCAGGGCCGCCGGCGTGTCGCCGACCACGAGCATCTCGCCGGCGGGCGCGTGGACGAAAACCGCACCCAGGCCGGCGCGGGCCATCGCCCGCGTGAGCAGCGCCCAGTCTGTTTCGTTGACCTGCGTTAAAACCGAGGCCGCGTCACCGGTGCCGCCTCCGCGCGCCGCCAGACGCGCGTAAGCCCCTTCGGCCGGGCGCAGCCCTGCGGTCAGCGCAAGAACCAGATCGGCTGCCGTCAGGTCCCGGAAACTGCGCGTGCGCGGCCGCCGGTCAAGCAACCACGCGCGCGGGACCAGGCTTACCCCGATGTGCGATCCGCCTTCGGGCGCGGGCCGAACGTCCCATCGGGCGACGATCCCGCGCCAGACGGCCGAGCCGCCGCGGCCATCCGCGACGGTCAGCGCCGCGTCGCAGCCGAGCGCAGCCTCCGCCGAGGGTGCCCCTTCCGGGCTCGCAAGCTCGATATCGAAGCCGTAAACGGCGCTTACCGCCTCATTTCCCGTGGCCCGGCACACACGCCCCACCGGCCCCCCGGCATGCATCAATTCGAACGCGGCCGTGACCGGCTGCGGCGTCGCCGTGGCCATGCAAGCCTCCCCGTTCGCTGCTTTCGTCGGCTGGGTTGCGCCGTGGCGTCGCAGTTTGCCGGCAAATCGTGATACTGTCGAACATTCATCCCGGCGGTCATCCAACAGGGTGAGGTCAGGTTGCGCATCCGTCTCTGCGACCACTATACTGTATCGATCGATAGAGTTAGCCATTACCTCGAAATCGCCGCCCGGCTACGCCCGAAGACGACCGCGGCACAGCGGGTGCAGCACGCGCAACTGGTGGCCGAGCCTGCCGGCCACGCCTGGCACGAAACGACCGACATGTTCGGGAACCATCTGGCGCGCGCCCGGCTCGCCCCGCATCCCATGCAGCTCAGGCTGACCGCGCTGAGCGAGCTGGACCTGGCCCCGGCCGAGGTCCCGCCTGCCCTCCGCCCGACCGTGCAGCCAGGCGCCCCGGATCCGCGAACGGCCCCGGACGGCGCCGTGGCGAGTTACGCCCGGCGGGTTACGCGCGGCGTTCCGGCCGAACCGGCGGCCGTGCTGCGCGCTCTCGCCGAGGCGGTGGCACAGGACATTCCCGATGACCCGAGGGCGACCACCATCGCCACCTCGGCCGCCGGCGCCTTCGCCGCGGGCGCCGGTGTGTGCCAGGATCGCGCGCACATCGTGATCGCCGCGGCGCACGCCCTCGGCCTGCCGGCCTATTACATCGGCGGCTATCGCCTTGCGGCGGCGGAACTCGCCGCAGGGCGGGAGACGATCGCGATCCCGCACGCATGGGTCGGCCTGACGCGACCCGGAGCGGCACCCGCTGCCCTCGATCCGGGAGCAGCAACGGGGCAGCACAGCTACATCGCGCTCGCTTGCGGCCGCTCTTTCGACGACGTGCAGCCGCTCCGCATCCACGGCGAAGGCGCCCGGTTCCGCACTGCCCGCGCCCGCGCCACTGCGCGCGCCGTCGTGTAACCCCACCCAACCGCGGCGTTGACGGCCTGCCGCTCCGGAATTCGGTCCAAAATCGCAAAAATGCCGCGCCGGCTCAAACGGGTGGAGGCTACCTCGTAAAGATGGATTTCGGCTTTATATCAGCGTATTTGGAGCAATCCCTTTTTCTGAACGCATGTAATTGACCGGATTATCGCCACTCCTTACCGTTTTCAGGATTGCCTCTGGGGGTAAATGTGACCTGGATCCGCGCCGCCGCCGCCATCACGCTCGCCCTCTCCTTGAGTGCCGGCCCGGCCCTGGCGCAAACGGCGCCGCCGTTCGACTTCGGCGACGAGCCTCCGCCGGAGATCACGGATTCCGCGACAGCGGCCGAGGTCGACCAGGCGGGCGAAGAGAACGCGACCGTCATCCGCGATCTCCAGCGCAGCAGCGCCAGCCTGATCGCCGCGTTCATCAGCACGCGGATCAACCGCAGCCTCACCCTTCGCTTCGATGCGGGTCGCCGGGGGCGCACGGGCGACGATGCGCAGGACGCCGCCGCGCGCCCGGTGCGCCACCAGCTCGCCGCGCGCGATGGTGGCACGATCGGGACCCAGACAGCCCAGGCCGGAACCTCCGAAGGCGCCAGCACACCGTGGTCCGTCTGGGCCACGCCCTCGGTGACCTTTCTGGAGAACACAGGCACCTCGACCGCTTATGACGGCACCCTGGTCAATCCGCTCGCCGGGGTGGACTATGCCTTTCCGGGCGGCTGGGTCGGCGGAGTGAGCCTCGGCTACGAGCGCATCGACCTGGATACCGATTTCGGCGGACGCGACGGCAGCCTGGACGGCGACGGGTTCACCATCGTCCCCTACGTTGGGACGCAACTGACGCCGAGCCTTCTGGTCGATGCGGGTGTTGGCTACACGCATTTCGAATACAGTCGCGACGACGCGTTCCGGCAGGCCGAGGGCGACTTCGACGGCGACCGCGTTCTGGTTTTCGGCAACCTGACCGCCATGGCCCCGCCGGCTTGGACCGGCGAAACGCTGAACCTGTCGGGCAAGCTGGGCGCGCTCTACGCCTACGAGGACCAGGGCTCGTTCGGCCAGGTGGAATCCCAGAGCATCGAGCTGGGCCAGCTCAGCGTGGGCGGGCGCCTTTCGCAGCCGTTCACGCTGCCCGACACGCGCGCGCCCAGCCAGGTCTACGCGGCCGGAACCTTCCACTACGACGCCATTCAGGAAGACACGGACGCCTTCGCCGGCGCGGAACCCGCCTCGGACGACCGCAGCGAGTTCCTGGTGAACGTCGGAACCGACGTGGGGGTCACCTCGCGCCTGAGCCTGAATGCCGAATACGGCATCACGTTGGGCCGCGAGGACATCGACAGCCAGACCGTGGCCCTTGGGCTGCGGCTGATCTTCTAGCGCCGCGGCAGGGGAGGCGCAGACATGGCGGAACTCCGGGTCAACGACAGCGCCATCCTCGCCGCGGTCCTGGCCGAGCCGCCGCGGCTCACGCCGATCACGCCGTTCACCGGCGAACGCATCGCCGGGGTCGCCACGGTCGGCGGCGAGGACCTCACGTTCGCCTACATCAGCCGGGGCGACGCCCTTTTCGCCGGCGGCCGGCCGAATTACGAGGGCCGCATCGACCGTCTCGAAGTTAGCCGCGCGGACGGGAGCGTGGCCTATAGCATCGAGAACATTGCGGACGTCGGCCTGGCGGATCTGATCGGCGTCAGCACCGAAGGCGGCGAGAGTCTGGATTCCCGCATCTACGGCGGTGAAGACACCTACGTCGCCGACGACGGCGACAACCGGATCGAGCTTGCGACCGTTGCTGGGATCGTGGGCACCGAGGGAATCACCATCGACGGCGGCGGGGGCACCGACACGGTCGTGCTGCCCGACCCGCTGGGGGCCTACGCGGTGGTGTCGGGTAGCCTGACGGAACCGGGGGAGGTTGTGCTCGACGGGCCGCAGGGCCTGGTCACCCTGACCGGGGTGGAGAACGTGGTCTCGGCCACGCCGACCGCGAGCGTCGCCGTGACCCCGGGCGGGCCGCTCGCCGAGGCCGACGCGGGGACGGTGACCTTCACCGTGGGCTTCGATGCCCCCCTGGCCGCCGGACAGACCGTCGCGCTGCGACTCTCGCCAAGCTACGACGGCGCGGGCGCGCCGGCGGTCGACCTCGTCGCGGGCGAGGGGGTGGACAGCAACCTGGCGGCGATGCGCGCGGCCATCGCGGCGGCCGCCGAGGCCGAGCCCAACGCGGCCTACGACCCGGAAACGGGCGTCCTCACCCTCAACGGCCCGGTCGGCGATTTCGCTTTCGACGTTACGGTCCGCGACGACGATCTGGCCGAGGGCGCGGAACAGCTCGGCCTCGCCATCGCCGACGCGGGGACCGGCGGGCCGGTGGCGATCGATCAGGGCGAGGCCGGTGTTGCCATCACCGACCTGGACGCCCAGGTCCGCTTCGACATATCGGCCGACCCGACGTCGATCGCGGAGGCGTCCGGCGCGGCGGCGAGCTACACCCTTTCGATGACGGGCGACCAGCTCGCCGGCGACAACACCGCCGCCGTCGCGCTCGCCCGCTCGGGCGACGCCGAGGACGGCGACTTCATCGTGCCACCGTCGCAGGCGCTCGCCGAGTCCGTGGCCGCGGAAACCGGCGCAAGCCTGTCGGACGGCCGGCTGTCCGTCACCAGCGCTTTCGACGGCAGCTTGAGCTGGACGGTGACACCCGCCGTCGACGAACCCGTCGAGTTCGGCGAACGCCTGACCTTCGCCCTGTCCGACCCGACCATCGATCACGGCACGGCGCAGATCGATTCCGGCTCGGCGAGCGTGGTGATCGACGAGGCGCCGGCCCAGGTCCCCGAGACCAACCTCGCGCTCGCGGTCGAGCCCGCCCGGATCGACGAGGAGCGCGGGGAAACCGCCACCTTTAACCTGATCCTGGACGTACCCGGCTTCGACGAACCGGCCCTGCGCGACGACAACACGGCTTCCGTCCGGCTCAGCTTCGGCGGAACCAGCGAGGCCGACGATTTCCGGATCCCCACCAGCGCGCGCCTCGCCGAGGCCGTCAGCGCAACGCCGGGAGTCAGCCGCGAGGGCGAGGTCCTGACGTTTACATCGGCGTTCGGCGGGACGCTCTCCTGGTCGCTCACCGCAGCGGACGATGCAACCAACGAGGACCGGGAGACGCTCACGGCCCGGCTGAGCGATGCAGAGATCGCGCTGGGCACCATCGACACCGATCCCGACCTGGCGACCCTGACCGTGACGGACTCGGACGAACCGCCGCCGCCACCACCACCCCCCGACAACCGGGCCCCCACACCGCAGCCGGACCGTTTCCTGGCCGACTCGGATGGTTCGATCTTCTTCACCCGAAAGGGGCTGCTCGAGAACGATACGGATCCCGACGGCGACACCCTCAAATTCGCCGGCTTCGACGCGAGCGGCCTGGCGGGCACACTGACGCCGGGGGACGACGGGTTCCGGTACGAGCCGGGCGAGGCCTTCCAGGAGCTCGCCGTCGGCGAGTCCGGCAGCGATGCCTTCACCTACAGCGTCTCGGACGGGCAAGCCACGGGGCGCGCCCAGGTCACCATCACGGTGCTGGGTCCGAGCGGCCAGGTTCCGGAGGGCGATGGGGAGCTGGATGGCAGCAGCGGCGGCGCGGTTTTCGATGGCGAGACCGCCGCCGTCACGGCGATGCCGACGGACGCACCCGGCGCAGCGGAGCTGCCGCCGGGGCACGGCATCGCGACGACCGGAACGGGCGATCCCGGCGACGGCCTGCTCACGTAGCGGCGCGTCCCATCGCGTCGTGCCGCGCACCGGTGGGATGGCGCCCGTTCCCGAGGCGTAACCTGCGATCCGACGATCCATCCGGGTCCGATCGCACACGGGGAGACCGACCATGGCCTTGGACCAGGCGGTAGCGCTTACCTTCACCGTGGACGGCGGTCCCGAGGACCAGTTCCGCGTCTTCCACTTCCGCGGCGAGGAGGAAATCGCGGCGCTCTACCGCTTCGAGGTCGACGCGGTGGCCCGGGATTCCGACATCGCCCTCGAAACCCTGCTGCACCGCCGGGCGCGCCTTACCATCGCCGACCGGCGCGCCACCCGGCACGTGCCAGGCATGATTGCGGCCGTGGAACAGCGCGGCGAAACGCACACCCACGCCTTCATCTACCGCTTCACCCTGGTCCCGCGCGCGGCCAAACTCGACCTGAGCCGGCAGAACCAGATCTACGGCACGCTGGAGGGCGTTAATCTTCTCGATGTCGCGCGCGCGGAATTGACCGGCGAGGGCGTGCGCGGTCCAGCCGTCGAGGCGGCGAGCTACCTGGCCGCGCACGAGGTGGACTTCGACCGCGTGTGGGAAACCGACAGCTACCCCAAGCGCGACTACATCGTGCAGTATGCGGAATCCGACTGGGCGTTCATTTCCCGCCTTCTGGAACACTGGGGGATCTTCCACTACTTCCGTCCCGAGGAAGCGGGCGAGATCCTGGTGCTGGGCGACGGCAACCACGCCTTCGCCAACGCCGCCGGCTCGGGCGACGCCGCGGGCGGAAGCGGGGGCGACGCGCCGCCGGCGTTTCCCTACCGGCCCCATTCGGGCCTGGGCGCCGCCGACGCCCAGGCCGTGCACCGTTTCAGCGCGCGCGCCAAGGGCCTGCCCAAGAAGCTGGTGCTCAAGGACTACAACTGGCGCAACCCCAACATCCCGCTCCAGGCCGAGGCCGAGGTCGACCCGGAGGGGCACGGCGTCGTCGCGGAATACGGCGACCATTTCCGCACCCCAATGGAGGGCCAGACCCTGGCGCGGATCCGCGCCGAGGAGCTGCGCGCGCAAAAGCGCGTCTTCGACGGCGCCAGCGACTGTGTGCCCTTCGTTCCCGGGCATCGCATCGCGCTCACCGAGCACTTCCGCAGCGACTACAACCGGAGCTACGTCCTCGTCTCGGTCGTCCACGAGGGGCGCCAGCCCCTGGGCGACGCCGCGGTCGATCCCGAGACGAGCGGCCCCGATTACCGCAACACCTTCGTCGCCATCCCGGACGATGTGCCCTACCGCCCGCCGCGGCGCACGCCCAAGCCCCGGGTGCCGGGCCTGTTCACAGCGCACGTGGACGCCGCCGGCGCCGGCACGCGGGCGGAAATCGACGGCGATGGCTGCTACAAGGTTCGGGTGCCCTTCGACCTGGCAGGCAGCCCCGAGGGCAAGGCGTCGCGTTTCGTGCGCCGGTCCCAGCCCTACGGCGGCCGCATCGACCAGGAGGGCAACGGCGAGCCCGTCAGCGGCTTCCATTTCCCCCTGCTCAAGGGCACCGAAGTGGTCTGCGCCTGCATCAACGGCGACCCCGACCGCCCGGTCATCGTCGGGGCGATGCCCAACCGCCTGGGCCCGAGCGTGGTGCAGAGCGGCTCGCAGACGCGCAACCGCGTGAAGACCGCCAGCGGCATCGTCATGCAGTTCGAGGACAGCACGGCATAACCCGGCGCGGTTGCGCCCCGGCTGCGGCGTCGCACACACCTTCCCGCACCTCCGGCGCCGCGACCACCCGCGGAATCGGAAAAGCCGGCCACGGCGTAGCCGCCGCGACCGGCCCATCACTGTTCCCCGCCGGCGCGCTTGCAACGCCGGCTGGCCGCGCCCTACACGGCGCGGCTACGACTCAATCCGCGTCTTCCTCATCGTTTTCCGCGGTCGGGCCGCTGTCCTGGCCCTTCGCGTCGGGATCGCGGTCGACCAGCTCGATCACTGCCATGGGCGCCATGTCGCCCTGACGGAAGCCGGCCTTGAGCACGCGCGTGTAGCCGCCGGGCCGGTTCTGGTACCGGGGGCCGAGGACGTCGAAGAGCTTGCGCGTCATCGCCTCGTCGCGGAGCTTGCTCGCCGCGCGCCGGCGGTTCGCCAGATCGCCCTTCTTGCCCATGGTGATGAGGCGCTCGGTAACCCGGCGCAGCTCTTTCGCCTTGGGCAGTGTGGTCACGATCTGCTCGTGTTTGATCAGCGACCCGGCCATGTTGGCGAACATCGCCTGGCGATGGCTGCTTGTGCGGTTGAGTTTGCGGCCGGCCTTGGCGTGACGCATAGCACTATCTCCTTATCGTGGCCGCGCCCCTTTTCCGGGGGGCGGCGCGACGTCGCTCGGATCGTCCTCCCGGTTGAACCTCTGGTCCCGCGCACGGAACCGATTGCGCTGCGCGACGCCGCGCTCCGCCGTGGGGAGCGGGTACGCCGCGGGGGAGCCGGACCTGGCTCCGACCGGGGCCGCGCGCACGGCCCCTTGCCCTTGATGCAGGTGTCGGGCGACGCGCTGGCTAGTACGGCTCCTCGAGCCTCTTCGCCAGCTCCTCGATGTTCTCCGGCGGCCAGCCCGGAACGTCCATGCCCAGGCTCAGCCCCATCTGGGAGAGCACTTCCTTGATCTCATTCAGCGACTTGCGCCCGAAGTTGGGCGTGCGCAGCATCTCGCCCTCGGTCTTCTGGACGAGGTCGCCGATGTAGACGATGTTGTCGTTCTTCAGGCAGTTCGCCGAACGCACCGACAGCTCGAGTTCGTCCACCTTGCGCAGGAGGTTCTTGTTGAACGGCAGCTCGCTGCCCGCCTCCTCGTCGCGGCCGAGCTGCGGCTCCTCGAAGTTGATGAAGAGCTGCAACTGATCCTGCAGGATGCGCGCCGCCAGAGCCACGGCGTCCTCGGGCTTGGTCGCGCCGTTCGTCTCCACGTCGATGGTGAGCTTGTCGTAGTCGGTGACCTGCCCGACGCGCGAGTTCTCCACGCGGTAGGCGACCTTGCGGACCGGCGAGAACACCGCGTCCACCGGGATGAGCCCGATCGGCGCGTCGTCCGGGCGGTTCTGCGAGCCCGGGACGTAGCCCTTCCCGGTCTCGACGGTCATCTCCATGTCGAAGCGCGCGCCGTCGTCAAGGGTGCAGATCACGAGGCTCGGGTTCATCACCTCGATGTCGTGGCCCGTCTCGATCTGACGCGCACGGACCTCGCCCGGGCCTTCGGCGCGCAGCCGCATGCGCTTGGGCCCGTCGCCGTGCATGCGCAGGGCCAGCGCCTTGACGTTGAGCACGATGTCGGTGACGTCCTCGCGTACACCCGGGATCGACGAGAACTCGTGCAGCACCCCGTCGATCTGGATCGCCGTCACGGCCGCGCCCTGCAGCGAGCTGAGCAGGATGCGGCGCAAGGCGTTGCCCAGCGTCAGCCCGAAGCCGCGCTCGAGCGGCTCGGCCACCACCTGCGCCGCGCGGCGGGGGTCGGTGCCGCCCTTGATATCAAGCTTGTTGGGCTTGATGAGATCCGTCCAGTTCTTCTGAAGCACGACTGCGCCTCTCACGCTTGCCTGGTCTGGATATAGGCCGGCTGCGCCGCGTGCGTGCCGGCCGGAGGCTTACACCCGGCGGCGCTTGGGCGGCCGGCAGCCGTTGTGCGGGATGGGCGTGACGTCGCGGATCGCGGTGATGGAGAAGCCGCAGCCCTGAAGCGCGCGCAGCGCCGACTCGCGCCCCGACCCGGGTCCCTTCACGTTGACCTCGAGGGTCTTCATGCCGTGCTCCTGCGCCTTCCGGCCGGCGTTTTCCGCCGCCACCTGCGCCGCATAGGGCGTGGACTTGCGCGAGCCCTTGAAGCCCATCATCCCCGACGTGGCCCAGGAGATCGCGTTCCCCTGCACGTCGGTAATGGTCACCATCGTGTTGTTGAAACTCGCGTTCACGTGGGCAATGCCCGACGAGATATTTTTGCGTTCGCGCTTGCGCAGACGTCCTTGGGTCGCTTTCGCCATGTCGTCTCGGATCCGCCGTTGTCGCTGTCGCCGCGTCCGGCGCGCGGCGCGCGCCCGCTTCGCGGCGTGTGGGTTCTACTTCTTGCCGCCCTTCTTCTTCCCGGCGATCGCCTTGGCCGGCCCCTTGCGCGTGCGCGCATTGGTGTGCGTGCGCTGGCCGTTGACGGGCAGCCCCTTGCGATGCCGCAGGCCGCGGTAGCAGCCCAGGTCCATCAGGCGCTTGATGTTCATGGCCACCTCGCGCCGGAGGTCGCCCTCGACCGTGTAGTCCCGGTCGATGGCCTCACGGATGCGCACGATCTCGTCCTCCGTGAGATCGTTTACCCGGCGCGAGACGGGGATGTTCAGCGTCTGGCAGATGGTGTTCGCCTGCGTGTGCCCGATCCCGTGGATGTAGGTCAGGGCGATGGGCACCCGCTTCTGCGTGGGAATGTTAACGCCCGCAATGCGTGCCACGTGCGGTCTCCTTCGTCGTGTCTCGCCGCTTTGTGTTCGCGAAAAAGATCGGACAAACGCAAAACGCCGGGCCGCCTCAGCGCCCGGGGAGGTTGCGGCACTATACGTACCGCAATCCCCGTGTCAAGCGCCGTCTCAAGCGCCGCCGTCCAGCGCGCCCGCGCGCCGGAGCACGTCGTCGATCTGCCGTGTGACCTCGTCGATATCCGCCATACCGTCGACCCGCCACAGGATTCCGGCGGTCTCGTAGTACGGCAGGATGGGCGCGGTCTGCTCCCGGTACGCTTCCATGCGCGAGCGCACCGTCGCCTCGTTGTCGTCGTCACGGCGGCGGAACTCGGTCCCGCCGCAGGCGTCGCAGACGCCCGGTGTCTGCGGATTGTGGAACTCGTCGTGGTAGCCCGCCCCGCACTTGGCGCAGGAATAGCGCCCGGTGATGCGCCGGACCAGGGCCTCCTCGTCCACCTTCAGCTCGATCACCGCATCCAGCTTCGTGCCATGGCGCGTCAGCATGGAGTCCAGCGCCTCGGCCTGTGCCGTGGTACGGGGGAACCCGTCCAGGATAAAGCCCTTCGCGCAGTCCGGCTGCTGGATACGCTCCTCGATCATCTGCACCATGAGGTCATCGGGCATCAGCTCGCCCGCGTCCATGACGCGCTTGGCCTGCTGGCCCAGCTCGCTGCCCGACTTCACGGCCGCACGGAGCATGTCGCCGGTGGCGAGTTGGGGCACGCCGTAGGTCTGCTCCAAGCGCTTCGCCTGCGTGCCCTTACCCGCACCCGGCGGCCCGAGGAGAATGATGTTCATCTGCGGCTCCCCTTCAACTTGGCTTTCTTGATGAGGCCCTCGTACTGGTGCGCCATCAGGTGCGAGTGAACCTGCGCCACCGTGTCCATGGTCACGGACACCACGATCAGAAGGCTCGTTCCGCCGAAGTAGAAGGGCACGTTGTACTGCGAGATCAGAATCTCGGGCAGGAGCGCCACGAGCGCCAGGTAAATCGCGCCAACCGTGGTGAGGCGCATCAGCACGTAGTTGATGTAGTTGGCCGTGTTCTTACCGGGCCGGATACCCGGAATAAACCCGCCGTTCTTCTTCAGGTTCTCCGCCGTGTCCTCCGGATTGAAGACGATGGAGGTGTAGAAGAACGCGAAGAAGACGATCATGGTGACGTAGAACAGCAGGTGCAGCGGCTGTCCGCGGCCCAGCAGCGCGGTCACGCCGGTCAGCCAGTCCGGCCCGCCGCTGCCCGAGAAACCGGCCACCGTCAGCGGCATCAGCAGCAGCGAGGAGGCAAAGATCAGCGGGATCACACCGGCCGAGTTGAGCTTGATGGGCAGGTGCGACTTCTCCCCGCCGAACATCTTATTGCCCACCTGGCGCTTGGGATACTGCACCACCAGGCGCCGCTGCGCGCGCTCCATGAACACGATGAAGGCGATCACCGCCACCGCCATGATCATGACGAAGATGATTACGCCGGTGGAGAGCGCACCCGTGCGCCCGAGCTCCAGCGTGCTCGCCACGGCCTGGGGCAGGTTCGCCACGATGCCGGAGAAGATGATCAGCGAGATGCCGTTGCCCACGCCGCGCTGGGTGATCTGCTCGCCCAGCCACATCAGGAAAATCGTCCCGCCGGCGAGCGTGACCACCGTGGTGAAGCGGAAGAACCAGCCGGGATCGATGACCGCCGACTCGCCGCCGGGGCCGCGCATCCCCTCCAGGCCCACGGCGATCCCGTACGCCTGAACCGCCGCCAGCAGCACCGTCCCGTAGCGGGTGTACTGGTTGATTTTCTTCCGGCCGCTCTCGCCCTCTTTCTTGAGCTGGTCCAGCGTGGGCGAGACGGCCGTCATGAGCTGCATGATAATGGCCGCGGAAATGTAGGGCATGATGCTGAGCGCGAAGATCGTCATGCGCCCGAGCGAGCCGCCCGAGAACATGTTGAACATGCCCAGCATGCCCTGGGACTGCTGCTCGAAGATCTGCGACAGCGCGGCCGGATCGATCCCGGGCACGGGGATGTAGGTGCCCAGCCGATAGATCACCAGCGCGCCCAAAGTGAACCAGATCCGCTTCTTCAGCTCGGTCGCCTTGGCGAACGCGCCGAAGTTCAGATTGCTGGCAAGTTGTTCCGCGGCCGAAGCCATGTCGCGATGCTCTCCTTAGCGCCGGCGGGTCACGCACGCGCGCAGCCGGGCGCGGTGCACCCACCGCGCCCGGCGCGCCGAAAGGACGTCAGCCCTGCTCACTCGACGCCGCCTTGCCGCGCTTGGTCTTGCGCGCCTCGGCCGCGGCGAGCTTCTCGGCGTTCTCGATGGTCACCGAGCCGCCCGCGGCCTCGACGGCCTGGCGCGCGCTCTTCGACGCGCCGGCGACGACCAGATCCAGTTTGGCGTTCAGCTCGCCCCGGCCGAGGACGCGTACGCCGTCGTGCGTACGCTTCACGATCCCGGCCCCGCGTACGGCCGCGGCGTCGACGGGCTGCGCCGTATCCAGGCGCCCATTGTCCACGGCCTTCTGGAGCTGGTCCAGATTCACCTCGGCGAAGGTCTTGGCCCACTTGTTGGTGAAGCCGCGCTTGGGCAGCCGCCGGTGAAGCGGCATCTGGCCGCCCTCGAACGCACCCAGCGCCTTGCCGCGCCGGGACTTCTGGCCCTTGTGGCCACGCCCGCAGGTCTTGCCCAGACCGGAACCGATGCCCCGGCCGACGCGCTTGCGATAATGCGTCGCGCCTTCGTTGTCGCGAATCTCGTTGTGTTTCATCGCCTCGCCTTTTCACGCACGGACCGGCCCGCACCGGGGCCGGTCGCCGTTTGCCTCGTCTCGACTCTGCGGCGAGGCCCGGGCCTCGCCGCGGCGGCGGTTGTCGCCGGCGCCTGTCTCGGGCGCCGTCAGCCCGCGTCTTCCTCGACGCGAATCAGATGCTGCACCTTCCGGACCATGCCGCGCACGGCCGGCGTGTCCTCGAGCACGCGGCTCCGGCCAATGCGGGTCAAGCCCAGCCCGCGCAGCGTCTCGCGCTGCCGCCGGCCACGATGGTCGCCGGCGCGCACCTGAGTCACGCGGATCTTGCCGTTGGACTGCGCCATGGTTGTCACTCCCCGCTGCTGTGCGCGGATTCGCGGCGGCTGACGATGTCGGAGACCTTCTTGCCGCGCTTCTGGGCCACCTGGCGCGGGCTGCGCGTGCCGCGCAGGCCCTCGATGGAAGCCTTGATCATGTTGTGCGGGTTCTGCGTGCCGTGGGACTTCGCCACCACGTCCTGCACGCCCAGGGCCTCGAAGATCGCGCGCATGGGACCGCCCGCGATGATGCCGGTGCCCGGCGGCGCCGCGCGGATCGTGACGTGGCCCGCGCCGTAACGGCCCTTGGCATCGTGGTGCAGCGTCCGGCCCTCGCGCAACGGCACCCGGACCATGTTGCGCTTGGCCTGGTCCGTCGCCTTGCGGATCGCCTCCGGCACCTCGCGCGCCTTGCCGTTGCCGTAGCCGACCCGGCCCTTGCCGTCGCCCACGATCATCAGCGCGGCGAAGCCAAAACGCCGGCCACCCTTCACCACCTTGGCCACACGGTTGATGTGGACCAGCTTTTCGATCAGCTCGCTATCCTCGCGGCGATCTTGCTTTTCGCGTGCCATCTCGTTTCGTCCCGCTTAGAACTGCAGGCCGCTCTCGCGCGCCGCCTCGGCGAGCGCCTTGACACGGCCGTGGTACAGGTAGCCACCGCGGTCGAAGACGACCTGGGTCACACCGGCCTGGACGGCGCGCTCGGCAACCGTCTTGCCCACCTGCGCGGCCGCGTCGGCATCGCCGCTCTTGGTCAGCGAACCGCGCAGGTTCCGATCGACCGTGGAGGCCTGCGCCAGGGTGTGGCCCTGGCGGTCGTCGATGACCTGGGCATAAATGTGCTTGTTCGACCGGAACACGGACAGCCGAGGCCGATCGCCCGCCTTCTGGCGCAGGCTCGTACGAACCCGCCGCTTGCGGCGCTGCTGAAGCTCGCGTGCGCTGAGCATGGCTATTTCTTCTTGCCTTCTTTCCGCAGGATCGTCTCGTCCACGTACTTGATCCCCTTGCCCTTGTACGGCTCGGGCGCCTTTTGCTGGCGGATCTCCGCCGCGACCTGGCCGACCTGCTGCTTGCTCGCGCCCGATACCTTGATGGAGGTGGGCTTGTCACACTGAATCGTGATGCCCTCCGGGATCGGGTAGTAGATGTCGTGGCTGTAGCCGAGCTCCATGCGCAGGTAGCCGCCCTTGACCTCGGCGCGGAAACCCACGCCGACGATCTCCAGCTCCTTCGTGAAGCCCGTCGACACGCCCGTGACCATGTTCTGCACAACCGCGCGGGTGGTGCCCCACATGGCGCGGGCGTCGTTGCTCTCGTCCACCGGGCGCACGCGGAACTGGCCGTCGCGGATCTCCGTGTTGACGAGGCCGTTCACCGGCGTGGACAGCTCGCCCAGCTTGCCCTTGGCCGTGATCGCCGACTCCCCGATTTCCAGCTCGACGCCGTCGGGGATGTCGACCGGTTTGGTGCCTACGCGGGACATCGTCTCTCGTCTCCTCGCCTAGAATACCCGGCAGAGGACCTCGCCGCCGACGTTCGCGGCGCGCGCCTCCGCGTCCGAGAGCACGCCCTGGGGCGTGGACAGGATGGTGATGCCCAGGCCGTTGTAGACGCGCGGGAGTTCGCGGATCTTCGAGTACACGCGCCGGCCCGGCGTGGACACGCGCGAGATCTCCCGGATCACCGGCGTACCCTCGGCGTACTTGAGTTCGATCTCGACCTCGCGCACGCCCTTGCGCAGCTCCCGGTCCGTGTAGCCGCGGATGTAGCCCTCACGCTCCAGCACCGCGAGCACATTCCGGTGCAGACGCGAGCTGGGGGCCTGGATGGATTTCTTGTTGGCCTGCTGCCCGTTGCGGATCCGGGTCAGCAGATCCCCGAGCGGATCGCTCATCGCCATGGCGCGGCGCTCCTTCCCTTACCAGCTCGACTTCGTCACGCCGGGGAGCTGCCCCGAGGACGCCAGCTCGCGAAGCGCGATGCGTGAGACCCGGAACTTGCGATGAAAGCTGCGCGGACGGCCGGTCATCTCGCACCGGTTCACGATGCGGGTGGGCGACGCGTTGCGCGGCAGCTTCGCCAGCTCCAGCGACGCCTGGAAGCGCTCCTCCTGCGGCAGGGAGGCGTCGTGGAGCTTGGCCTTGAGCGCCTTGCGCTTCTCGGCGTACTTGCTGGCCAGGCGCTGGCGCTTCTTGTTCTGCTGGACCTTGCCCTTGTTGGCCATCTCGAACCTCTCCTCGTGCGCCGATCACTGCCGGAACGGCATGTCGAAACCCTTCAGGAGGGCGTGCGCCTCCTTGTCGGATTCCGCGGTTGTGCAAATCACGATGTCCATGCCCCGGATTTCGTCCACGGAGTCGTAATCGACCTCCGGAAAGACGATCTGCTCGCGCAGGCCCATGGTGAAGTTGCCGCGACCGTCGAAGCTCTTCGGGCTGACGCCGCGAAAATCGCGCACGCGCGGCAGGGCGATCGTCACCAGCCGGTCCAGGAACTCGTACATGCGGTCCCGGCGCAGCGTGACCTTGGCGCCGATGGGCATGTTCTGGCGAACGCGGAAGCCGGCAATCGACTTTTTCGCGCGCGTCAGGACCGCCCGCTGACCGGACAGCCGGGTGAGCTGCTCCTGCGCGGCCTGGACCTTCTTCTGGTCGCGCACGGCCTCGCCCACGCCCATGTTGATGACGATCTTCTCCAGCTTGGGTACCTGCATGGGATTGGCGTACTCGAACGCCTGTTGCAGGTCGGAGCGGACCTTGTCCTCGTAGTGTTTTTTCAGTCGCGCCGCCATGGTTTCAACTACTCCATCCATCAGCGGTCGATGGTCTCGCCGGAGCGCCGGGCGATGCGCACCTTGCGCCCGTCCTCGAGACGCTTGAAGCCGACGCGCGTGGGCAGGCCGTCCTTCGGATCGGCCACGGCGACGTTGGAGACGTGGATCGGCGCCTCCTTTTCCTGAATGCCGCCCTGGCTGCGCATGGAGGGCTTCTCGTGGCGCTTGACCACGTTCACCCCCTGGACGATCACCCGGCTCTCCTTGGGAAGAACGCGAAGGACCTCGCCGCGCTTGCCGCGATCGCGGCCGGTCCGGACAATGACGTTGTCGCCTTTCTTGATCTTGGCGGCCATCACAGCACCTCGGGGGCGAGCGAAATGATCTTCATGAACCGCTTGGCCCGGAGCTCGCGCGTCACGGGGCCGAAGATACGCGTGCCGATCGGCTCGTGCTGCCGGTTGAGCAGCACCGCCGCATTGCGGTCGAAGCGGATGCAGGTCCCGTCGGGGCGCTTGATCTCCTTGGCCGTGCGCACGATCACGGCGCGCCGGACGTCGCCCTTCTTGACGCGGCCCCGCGGGATCGCCTCCTTCACGGTGACGACGATGATGTCGCCGATGGACGCGGACTTTCGGCCCGAACCGCCCAGTACCTTGATGCACTGCACCCTGCGGGCGCCGGAGTTGTCGGCGACGTCCAGGTTCGTTTGCATCTGGATCATGGCGAGACTTCCTTTTGTGTGCCTGGGCGTCTAGCCGTTGCGTTCGCTCTCGGGCAGCACTTCCCAGCGCTTGCGCTTGGAGTGCGGCGCGCACTCGCGAATCTTGACGAAATCGCCCACTTTGAAGCGGTTGTCCGCGTCGTGCGCGGCGTAGCGCTTCGAGTTTTTCACGAACTTCTTGTACAGCGGGTGCTTGACGCGGCGCTCGACAAGCACGGTGACCGTCTTGTCCGCCTTGTCCGAAACCACCCGGCCCTGAAGGATGCGGCGGGGCATGCCTTAGGTCTCCTCGTTGTTGGCCCGACGCTTTTCCGTCAGCAGCGTCTTGATCCGCGCGATATCGCGGCGGACCTGGCCGACGCGTGCGGTGTTCTCGAGCTGTCCGCTCGCCTGCTGGAAGCGCAGGTTGAACTGTTCCTTCTTCAGCGTGACGAGCTGATCCTTCAGCTCATCCACCGTTTTCGTCCGGAGATCTTCGGCCTTCATGGTCTCAGCCCTCCAGCCGGCGGATGAACTTCGTCTTCACCGGAAGCTTCGCCGACGCCAGGCGGAACGCCTCCTCGGCGACCTCTTCGGAGACGCCATCCAGCTCGAAGATCACGCGGCCCGGATGAACGCGGGTGGCCCACCATTCGACGGTGCCCTTGCCCTTGCCCATGCGCACCTCGGCGGGCTTCTCCGTGACCGGCACGTCCGGGAAGACGCGGATCCAGAGCTTACCGATACGGCGCATGCGGCGCGTCACCGAGCGCCGGGCGGCCTCGATCTGGCGGGCCGAAACGCGCCCGCCCGTCTCCGCCTTCAGGCCGTACTGCCCGAAATTCATCCGGGTTCCGCCCTTGGCGACGCCGCGGATCTTGGTCTTGTCTTTCTGCTGCTTGCGGTACTTCGTGCGTTTCGGCTGTCGCATCGACATGGTCGCCGGTCCCTAATTCTCGCGTGGCGGGTCGCCGAACCGGCCGGCTCAGCGCCCCGGCTGGTTCTCCTGCATCCGCTTGTCCTGCGCCATGGGGTCGTGTTCCAGGATCTCGCCCTTGAACACCCAGACCTTCACGCCGCAACTGCCGTACGCGGTCTTCGCCGTCGCGTCGCCGTAGTCAATGTCCGCGCGCAGCGTGTGCAGCGGCACCCGGCCCTCGTGGTACCATTCCGTGCGCGCGATCTCGGCACCGCCCAGTCGGCCGGCGCAGGTGATGCGGATCCCCTGCGCACCCAGGCGCTGGGCCGACTGCACCGCGCGCTTCATCGCCCGGCGGAAGGCCACACGGCGCTCGAGCTGGCTGGCGATGTTCTCCGCGACCAGTGTCGCCTCCAGCTCGGGCTTGCGGATCTCGACGATGTTCAGGTTCACCTCGGAACCCGTCATCTTCTGCAGATCCTTGCGCAGGCGCTCGATGTCCTGGCCCTTCTTGCCGATGATCACGCCCGGCCGCGCGGTGTGGATCGTGATCCGCGCCTTCTTCGTCGGCCGCTCGATGATCACGCGCGAGACGCCGGCCTGCGCGCAGCGCTGCTTGAGGTAGCGGCGCAGCCGCAGGTCCTCGTGCAACAGATCGGCATAGTGGTATTTGTTGGCGAACCAGCGCGAATCCCAGGTGCGGTTGATCCCGAGGCGCAGGCCCGTCGGATTGACTTTGTGACCCATCGCTAGACGCTCTCCTCGCGCTCGCGCACCACGATCGTCAGCCGGCTGAACGGCTTGTCGATGCGGCCGACGCGACCCCGGGCGCGCGGACGCATGCGCTTCATCGTCAGGCTCTTGCCCACCGACGCCTCGGCCACGTACAGCCGGTCGACGTCGAGCTGATGGTTGTTCTCCGCGTTGGCGATCGCGGACTGCAGCACCTTCTTGACCTCGCCGGCGATGCGGCGCTTGGTGAACGAAAGCTCCGCCAGCGCGGTCTCGGCGTCCTTGCCCCGGATCAGGCCGCAGACGACGTTGAGCTTGCGCGGGCTCGTGCGCAGGGTGCGCGCCCTGGCGTGCGCCTCGTTCTCCGCGACCGGCCGGGCCGCCTTGGCCTTACCCATCGCCTATCTCCTCTTCGCCTTCTTGTCCGCGGCGTGGCCGTGGAACGTGCGCGTCGGGGCGAACTCGCCGAACTTGTGCCCGACCATGTGCTCCGTCACCAGCACGGGGATGAACTTCTTCCCGTTATGCACCCCGAAGGTCAGCCCGACAAACTGGGGCATGATAGTCGAGCGCCGCGACCACGTCTTGATGATTTCCTTCCGGCCCGACTCGCGCGCCGCCTCTGCCTTCTTGAGCAGATGGCCGTCGACGAACGGGCCCTTCCAAACCGAGCGCGCCAAAATGGGCCTCCGTTACTTGCGCTTCTTCTTCTGACGACGCCGTACGATCATCGAATCGTTGCGCGTGTTCTTGCGCGTCTTTGCACCCTTGGTCGGCTTGCCCCAGGGGCTTACGGGATGGCGCCCGCCCGAGGTGCGGCCCTCGCCGCCGCCGTGCGGGTGGTCGATCGGGTTCATCGCCACGCCGCGCACGCTCGGCCGCTTGCCCTTCCAGCGGCTGCGGCCCGCCTTGCCGTCGTTGCGGTTCGCGTGATCCGAGTTGGAGACGGCGCCGACCGTCGCCATGCAACCGCCCGGAACCATGCGCACCTCGCCCGATGCCAGGCGCAACAGCGAGAACCCGGCGTCCCGGCCGACCAGTTGGACGTAACTGCCCGCGGCGCGCGCCATCTGCGCACCCTTGCCCGGCTTCAGCTCGACGTTGTGGACGATCGTACCGACGGGCACGTTGCGCAGCGGCATGGCGTTGCCCGGCTTGATGTCCGTCTTCTCGCCCGCCACCACGCGGTCGCCGACCTTCAGGCGCTGCGGCGCGACGATGTAGGACAGCTCGTCGTCCTCGTAGCGCAGCAACGCGATGAACGCCGTCCGGTTCGGGTCGTACTCGATCCGCTCCACCGTCGCCGGCACGTCGCGCTTGCGCCGCTTGAAGTCGATGATGCGGTACGTGCGCTTGTGCCCGCCGCCGCGCCGGCGCGTGGTCATGCGGCCCAGGTTGTTCCGGCCGCCGCTCTTGGTCAGCCCGTGGGTAAGGCTCTTGACCGGCTTGCCGCTCCAGAGCTCGCGCCGGCTGACGGTCACAAGCTGGCGCTGCGAGGGCGTGACCGGATTGTACGTCTTGAGCGCCATGGCTTAGGACACCCCCGTCGTCACGTCGATGTGGTAGCCTTCCGCGAGGGTCACGTAGGCCTTCTTGCTGTCCGACCGACGGCCGCGGATGCCGCGGAAGCGCTTCACCTTGCCCTTGAGGCGGAGCGTGTTCACCGAGGTCACCTTGACGTCGAAGAGCTGCTCCACCGCATGGCGGATCTCCGGCTTCGACGCCTCCAGCGGGACCTGGAACGCGACCTGGTTGTTTTCCGAGGCCATGGTCGCCTTCTCGGTGATCACCGGGGCGCGCACGATGTCGTACATGCGCTCCCGGCTCATCGCGACCTCGCTCGGCTTGTGGATGCGACGCTTGCTCATGTCAGCCGCGCCTCCAGCGCTTCCACCGCGTCCTTGGTCAGCACCAGCTGGTCGTGGCGCAGGATGTCGTGGACGTTCGCCCCGATCTGCGGCAGCACATCGATGCCCACGATGTTGCGCACGGCGAGCGAGAAATTCGGGTCCAGCTCGCCGCCCGCGACGACCAGCGCGTCATTGAGGCCCAACGCGGCCAGCTTCTTCTTCGCCTCGCGCGTCTTGGGCGTGTCCAGCGCCGCGGAGTCCAGCACGACCAGCTTGCCCTCGGCCGCCTTCGCCGAAAGCGCCGATTTCAGGCCCAGCCGGCGCACCTTCTTGGGAAGGTCGTGGGCATGGCTGCGCGGGTGCGGCCCGTGCGCAATGCCACCGCCGCGGAAGATCGGCGCCTTGCGCGCCCCGTGGCGGGCGCGGCCGGTGCCCTTCTGGCGGTAGATCTTCGTCGTGGAACCCTTGATCTCACTGCGCGTCTTGGTGTCGTGCGTGCCCGCCCGGCGCTTGGCGAGCTGCCACTTGACCACGCGCGCCAGGATATCCTGGCGCACGGGCGCGCCGAAGACGCTGTCGCTAAGCTCGATTTCGCCGTTCGGCTGATTGTCGAGCGTGGTGACCTGGCACTTCATTGTTCGTTGCCCTCGTTCGCTGCCGCGGCGTCACCCTCGCCGGTGCCGCGCAGCCCCGCCGGAAACGGCGCGGACTCGGGCAGCGGCCGTTTCACCGCGTCGCTGAGCCGGACCCAGGCGCCGTCGTAGCCGGGCACGTGCCCCTTCACCAGGACGAGGTTCCGCTCACCGTCCACGCGCACCACCTCGAGGTTCTGCTTGCTCACCTTCCGGTTGCCCATGCGCCCCGGCATCTTCTTGCCCTTGAAGACCTTGCCCGGGTCCTGCATCTGGCCCGTGGAGCCCGGCGCGCGGTGCACCGCCGAGACACCGTGGGTGGCGCGCATGCCGGTGAAGCCGTGCCGCTTGATGACGCCCTGGAAGCCGCGACCCTTCGACAGGCCGCGCACATCCACCCGCTGGCCCGTGACGAAGTGCTCGGCCGTGATCTCCTGCCCGGGCTCCAGCATCGCCTCCTCGGAGACGCGGAACTCCGCCAGCTTCGCCTTCGGCTTCACCTTCGCCTTGGCATAGTGCCCGCGCAGCGGGCGCGGCGTGTTCTTCGGCTTGGCGCTGCCCGCACCGATCTGGAGCGCGGTGTAGCCGTCGCGCTCCGTCGTGCGCTGCGCGACCACCTGGCACTCTTCCAGCGAGAGCACCGTCACCGGCACGTGGCGCCCCTCGTCGTCGAAGATGCGGGTCATGCCGACCTTCTTCGCGATGACACCGGTCCGCATCGCCTTATCCTTTCAGCTTGATCTCGACGTCGACGCCGGCCGCGAGGTCGAGCTTCATCAGCGCGTCCACCGTTTGCGGCGTGGGGTCGACGATGTCGAGCAACCGCTTGTGCGTCCGCATCTCGAACTGCTCGCGGCTCTTCTTATCGATGTGCGGCGAACGCAGCACCGTGAACCGCTCGATGCGCGTGGGCAGCGGGATGGGCCCGCGAACCCGGGCGCCGGTGCGCTTGGCCGTGTTGACGATCTCCGACGTCGACTGGTCCAGCACCCGATGCTCGAACGCCTTCAAGCGGATGCGAATGTTCTGGCTTTCCATGGATCGCCACCTGCTTGGGACGACAGGGCCGCGGTTCCCGCACGTGCGGGCGCGCCGCGGCCCTGGTTCCGCGTTGTCGGGTTACTCGATGATTTTGGAGACGACGCCGGCGCCGACGGTCTTGCCGCCCTCGCGGATGGCGAAGCGCAGGCCCTCGTCCATG
>CAJXKW010000003.1 GCA_913055855.1 uncultured Limimonas sp.
CCGCGGCCAAACGCGCGTAGCTGCGGTATGGTGCCTCGCTGAGAAGCAGAGCCATCCCCGCCGGCGCATGCGCCGCCATATCCGGGTGCAGAATACAGGCGCCCGCGGCGCTCGCCGCAAGATCCGGGGTGTAGCGCGGGTTATCCAGGAAGGTGACGTCGCGCGGCCCCGCCCCGGCCAGCGTCGCGACCCCGGCGACCTCGTACGCGGGATCGGCGGCCGCACCCAGTTCCGCCCCCGCCTGGCGCGCCGCCGCCCCCAAGGACATAGGCCCCGCGCACGGGAAGAACCGGGCATCGGCCATGGCGAAAGCCGGCTACTGGTTCAGGTCGGGAACGTCGACCGAGCTAAGCTGCGAATTGAGCCGCTCCAGCGCGACCTCGGTGATCTCCATCTCCGGGCGCACCAGGACGACCGCCCCCTTGTTCAGCACCACGTCCAGCTCGCGCTCCTTGGCCACGGTCTGAACGATCTCGATGAGCTTTTTCTGCACCTTGCGCATGGCCTCGCTGTATGCCTGGTCCAGGGCCTTGCGCCGGGTCTTGATCTGGCGCCGAAAGGCGCCGAGCTTTTGCTTGAGTTCCTGGCGCTTCTTCTTGAACGCCTCCTCGGAGAGAAGCGTACGCTGCTTGGCCAGCGACTTGTCCTCCTCGCGCAGCGCCTTCTCCTTCTCGCTGAGCTTCTCCTGATAGCGCGACTTGCGCTTCTGGATCTGCTGCTCAATGGACTTCACCGCATCCGACTGCTGCCGGATCCGGCGCATGTCGATAACGGCAATGGTCGGATCGCTCATGGTCTCCGTCTGGGCGCGGGCCTCCGTCGGTCCGACGGGACCGGGGCCGGCCGCCAGGACCAGCATCAGCACCGCAACGAGGGCGGCAGCAAACCGTGACGTCATCAGAACTGGGTCCCGAAACTGAAGCGGAAGGTCTCTTTCTCGTCGAACGATTCGCGCACGATGGGGAAGCCGAAGTCGAACTGGATCGGCCCGAGGGGCGATTGCCAGCCCGCGCCAACGCCCACCGAGACGCGCGGGTTGCTGCTATCTAGAACCGTGCCGGGCGCCGAGTCCACCCCCCAACCGGCACCCACGTCGGTGAACAGGCGCCCGCGAATTTGCACGTCCTCGGGCAGCGGAATCGGGAACTGCGCCTCCACCGTGCCCGCATAATACTGCTTGGCGCCCAGCGGGTCGTCCGTGCGCGCGTCGCGCGGCCCCAGGCCGGAGGGCGCGAAGCCGCGCACGTTCGAGCCGCCGATGAAGAACCGGTCGAGGATGCGGGTATCCTGACCCAGGCCGGTGATCTGGCCGACCTCGCCACCCAGGTGGAGCGTCCAGCTCTCGGTCAAGGGATAGAAGCCGTCCGCGGAGACCACGTTCTTGGCGAAGCGCACGTCCCCCAAACCGCCGGCCAAGGAGTTGCGGATCGACGCCTTGACGCCGCGCGTGGGCGCGAAACGCGCATTGGTCGAGTCGTAGCTCAGGCGATGGGTCACGCTCGCCCGGTCGGCCGAGCCCTCCTGTTCCTGAATCGCAAGGGCCGCGTCGTCGTCGACGTCGTCGATCGTGCGGCTGGCAAACTGGAGATCCCAGTTCTGCTGCCAGCGGTCGACGATCTCGTAGCCGAAGCGCACGCCGCCACCGGTGCGGCTCTCGTCGAAGGTCTGCTCGTCGCGGTTCGTCTCCGTCTTGAACAGGTCGATACCGGCGGAGAGATTGCGCCCGAGGAAATACGGCTCGGTGAAGCTCAGGTCGATCTGCTGACGCTGGGTGGAGACGGAGAAGTTCAGCTTGAGATCCTGCCCCCGCCCGAGCAGGTTGCGCTCGCGTAACTGGACGTTACCCAGCACGCCCGCGTCGGTGGAGAAGCCGGCGCCGAAGCTCAAGCTGCCCGTGGACTGCTCCTTCACATCCACATTGATGACGGTCTTGTCCGACGTCGCACCTTCGGTCTTGTCCACCTTGACCGATTTGAAGAAACCCAGCTTCTCGACGCGCTGGCGCGACCGGCGCAGCTTGGCGGCGTTAAACGCATCGCCCTCCACGAGCTGGAACTCGCGCCGGATGACCCGATCGAGGGTGCGCACGTTGCCCGAGATGTTGATGCGCTCGACGAAGACCCTGGGCCCTTCCTGGACCCGGTACGTCAGGTCGATCGTCCGATTCTCGCGGTCGCGTTCGACGGTGGGCTTCACGTCCACGAAAGCAAAGCCAAGGTTCCCCACCACCTGGGTGATGTTGGTAATGGACTCATCCACGGCCTTGGCGTTGTAGACCTCGCCGCTCTCGGTCTCCAGCGCCTGCCGGAGGCGTTGCGGGTCAAGATCCTCGATGGCCGAGGTCACGTTCACCTCGTCGAGCGTGTAGCGCGGCCCTTCGTCCACGGTGAAGGTGATGATGAAGCCCTCGCGATCGGGGGTCAGCTCGGCAACGGCCGATTCAACCGCGAAATCGGCGTACCCCTCGCTGAGATAAAAGCGGCGGAGCAATTCCCGGTCAAAGCCCAGCCGGTCCGGATCGTACGTGTCCGAGGTGCTCAGCAGCTTCCACCATGCCGAAACGCTGGTCTGGATCTCGCCGCGCAGCGTGCTGTCGGAGAACGCCTCGTTGCCGATGAAATTGATGGCTTCAACCGTGGTCTCCGGCCCCTCGTCGATCTCGAAGACGAGGTCGACGCGATTCTGCTCGCGCTCGATGATCTTGGGCTCGATGCGCGCGCCGAAGTAACCGTTGCGCCGGTAGACCTCCAGCAGCCGCTTAACGTCCTGCTGCACCTTTGCGCGCGTGTAGACCACGCGCGGGCGCAGCTGCAGCTCCGCGCGCAGGGTCTTGGTCTGGAGTTCCTCGTTCCCCTCCAGGCTGATCCGGTTGATGATGGGGTTTTCGCTGACCTGCACGATCAGGCGCTCGCCCTCGCGCTTGAGGGTAACGTCGGCGAACAGCCCTGTGTCGAACAGCGCCTTCAGCGACTGGTTGAGCCTAGCCGCGTCGAAGGAATCCCCCGGATCCACATCCAGGTAGGAGCGCACCGTCGCCGGCTCGATACGCTGGGTGCCGCGGATGACGATTTCGTCGATGGTGCCGCCGGCGGTAATGTCCTGCGCGTATGCGGCCGGAACGGGGATGGCGGGCAGCGCGGCGGCGACCAGCCAAAAGCCCAGAATCGCCCGGATCAGCGTGCGCACAAAACCCCCCAGCGGTGAAAGCCCGTCGCGAATCGAACGGTGGTCGCGCTCAGGTCACCAGGTTCTTGAAGAAGCTGAAGACCTGCAGGTTGGCGAGGTCATTCCAGGTGACGAAGAGCATGAGGGTCAATACCAGAGCGAGCCCGATGCGAAAACCGTACTCTTGCGCCTGCTCCCCCAGCGGCCGGCCGCGCAAGGCCTCGATGCCATAGAACAGCAGATGCCCGCCATCCAGCATGGGTACCGGGAACAGGTTGATCAGCCCCAGGTTGATGGAGAGCACGGCCATGAACGACACGAGGTTGGACAGGCCCGCTTCGGCAACCTCGCCGGAGAGCTGTGCGATGCGGATAGGGCCGCCCAGCTCCTCGGCGCTGCGCGTGCCCGTGATGATCTGCCCCACCGCCTTGAGGGTGCCGCCGGTGAGCGCGGCCGTTTCCTTCATCGCCGACCACACGGCTGTCGCGGGGTCGGGTCGTCGGAATTCGATCTCGGTCACGCGCACGCCCAGCCGGCCGATGCTGTGGCTGTTGCCCGCCTGATCCGTCACCGAAGTCCGGCGTGGGGTCGCCGTGAGCTGAACGCGCGCGCCGCCGCGCTCGACCACCAGCGGCAGCGCGGTCTCCGGGTTGAGGGCGACGACTCGCTTGACCGCCTCGAAGCGCTCGACCGACTGGCCGTCGATGGCGACGATTCGGTCGCCCGCCTGGAGACCGGCGGCCTCGGCGGCGCTGTCCGCGACCACCTCGGACACCACGGGCGGGGTGTACGGCTGGCCCACGGTGGCGAACAAGCCCGCGAGTGCGACGATGGCGAACAGGAAGTTGGCGATCGGGCCGGCGGCGACGATGGCGGCGCGCTGGCGCAACCGCTTGTGGGGAAAGGCCTGGTCGCGCTGGTCGGGCGGAATCGCGTCGGCGTCCCCGGGCTGGCTCGCCGCGTTGGCGTCGCCGAACATCTTCACGTAGCCACCCAGCGGCACGATGCTGAATTTCCAGCGAGTCCCGGCGCGGTCCGTGAACCCGAACGCCTCCGGCCCGAAGCCGATGGAGAAGGTCTCGATGCGCACGCCGTTCCAGCGTGCGACGTAGTAATGGCCGAACTCGTGCACAAACACGAGAATGCTGAGAACGATAAGGAACGCGATCAGCGTCCCGCCGAAACCGCCGAAGAACTCCATCGCGCCTGGCCTGCCGCCGTTGATACCCTTGCGCCCGGATTCAGCCCTGTCGCCGCGCCACCTCGGCGCGCGCCACGGCGCGCGCTTCTTCGTCCACGGCCGTGATGTCCGACAGGGTCGTCACGGGCTTGGTCGTCGCGCCCTCGAGCGATGCGGCCACGGTCGCCGAGATGTCCGGATAGTCGATCCGCCCGTCGAGGAACGCCGCGACCGCGATTTCGTTCGCGGCATTCAGGATAGTGGGCGCGGTCCCCCCGGTTTGCAAGGCTTCCCGCGCCAGCCGCAGCGCCGGAAAGCGCTCGGCGTCGGGCGGTTCGAAGGTGAGCTGCCCCACCGCGCCCAGGTCCAGCGGCTGCACCGGCGCCGTCATGCGCGTGGGCCACGCCAGGGCGTAGGCGATGGGCGTGCGCATGTCCGGAAACCCCAGCTCGGCGAGCACGGAGCCGTCGCAGTACGTCACCATGCTGTGGATGATGGACTGCGGGTGCACCAGGATGTCGATCCGCGATTCGGGCAGCCCGAAAAGATGATGCGCCTCGATGAGTTCCAGCCCCTTGTTCATCATGGTGGCGGAATCCACCGAGATCTTGGCGCCCATCGACCAATTGGGGTGCGCCACCGCCTGTTCCGGCGTGACGTGGTTCAGCGCGTCGCGGCTCCAGGTGCGCAGCGGCCCGCCCGACGCGGTGAGAACCAGGCGCGAGACCGTCTCGGGGCGCTCCCGGTCGAGCACTTGATAGATGGCGTTGTGCTCGGAATCGACGGGCAGGATCTTTGCCCCGAAGCGCGCGCGCTCGGCCATCACCAGCTCGCCAGCGCAGACCAGCGTCTCCTTGTTCGCCAGGGCCAGCGTGGCGCCGCTGCGCAGCGCGGCCAGCGAGGGCTCCAGACCGGCCGAGCCCACGATCGCCGCCATGACACAGTCCACGGGACGCGACGCGGCCTCCACCACGGCCGGCGCCCCGGCGGCGACCTCGATCCCCGTGCCCGCCAGGGCCGCCGCGAGTTCCTGGTAGCGATCCGGATTGGACACGACGGCACAGCGCGCGCCCACCTCGCGCGCGATGGCGGCGAGCTTGTCCACGCTGTTGGCCGCGGTCACGGCCTCCACGTCGAACTTCGCGGGATGCCGGCGCACCAGATCGAGCGTGCTCTCGCCGATGGAACCGGTCGCGCCCAGGATGGTCAGGCGCTTGGGCGCGCCGGCGGCGAGCGCGCGCTCCACCGCAGGCTCGGGGTCGGCCGTGTGGCCGTCGTGCGTCTCCAGGGTCATGCGCCTCCTTGTAGCACGAACGCGGCGAGTCCCAACGCCAGACTCGCACCCAGCAGCCCGTCGGCGCGGTCCAGGACGCCGCCGTGACCGGGCAGGACGTGGCTGGCATCCTTCGCCCCGAAGCGGCGCTTGTACCCGGACTCCAGAAGATCCCCCGCCTGCGCGGCGAGCGCCAGGGCCGCCCCGGCTGCTGCCGCTTCGGCCAGACCGGGCCAGGGCAGCGCCGCCCCCAGCTCGGGGAGCCCGGCGCCGAGTGCGGCCGCGGCGAGCGCAGCCGCGGCGACGCCGCCGGCGAGCCCGGCCAGGGTCTTGTTCGGACTGAGCCGGGGCGCCAGCCGCACGCCGCCGATGGCCCGGCCGGCGAAGAGCGCGCCCACGTCCGTGGCCCAGACCACGCCCACCAGCCAGACGATCAGGCCCAGCCCGATTCCGGGATGATCGCGGAGCCACAGGAAAGCCAGACAGGCCGCGCCGATGTACACCATGGCCAGGGCGAGATAGGGGCCGCGCCGGCGTCGGTAGGAATTGAGCACAGCCACGCTGACGCCCACGAGCACCACCGCCGCGACATCCAGTCGGCCCAGGCTCAAGCAGAGCATCGCCAGGCCCATGCCCAGCCCGGCAGCCACGGCCGGGTGCTGGCCGCGCTCGGGCCAAGCCATGTACGCGGCCTCCCAGGCCATCACGGCGGCGCCGGCGACAACGACGATGTCGAGCAGCGGCGAGCCAACCAGAATGGCGATCAGAAAGGGCGGCGCCGCGAGCAGCGCGGTGCGCGTGCGCAACGCCATGCCCGTCGCACTACGACGAGGAGATGGCGGCACCGTATCGGCGTTCCCGTCTCTGGTATTCACGAACGGCCTCGGTCAGATCGGACTCGCCGAAATCCGGCCAGAGTTTGTCCATGAAGACAAGCTCGCTGTACGCCGCCTGCCACAGCAGGAAGTTGGAGATGCGCTGCTCGCCGCTGGTGCGCAGGATGAGGTCGGGATCGGGCAGGCCCGCGGTGGACAGCGCGGATTCCAGCCGCTCCGGCGTGATCGCCTCGGGCGCCAGACGCCCGGCGGCGACCTCCTCCGCGAGCCGGCGCGCGGCCGCAGCGATCTCGTTGCGGCTGCCGTAGTTCAGGGCGACGGTTAGCACGAGCGCATCGTTCTCGGCCGTCCGGGTCTCGGCGTCGGCGATCATGCGCGCCACATCGTCGGGCAGACGCGCGCGATCGCCGATGACGTTGAGGCGGATGTTGTTCTTGTGCAGTTCGGCGATCTCGCTCTGGATGTAGCGCCGGAGCAGCCACATGAGATCCTCGATCTCGCTCGCCGGGCGCTTCCAGTTCTCCGAGGAGAAGCCGAACACCGTCAGGTGGCGCACACCCAACTCGCCCGCCCCCTGCACGGCGCGCCGAAGGGCCTCCACGCCGCGGCGGTGCCCCGCCGTGCGCGGCAGGCCGTGGCGGCGCGCCCAGCGGCCGTTGCCGTCCATGATGATGGCGATGTGCCGGGGGACCGGCCTCGCCGCGGGGTCGGGCGCATGAGCCATCGGCGCTAGACCTGCATGATCTCCTTTTCCTTTTGATCGAGCATCTCGTCGATCTCGCTGATGTGCTCGTCGGTCGCCTTCTGGATCTTGTCCCCCAGGCGCTTCTGATCGTCCTCCGAGATGTCGCCGTTCTTGGCCTGCCTTTTCAGGATATCCATGCCGTCGCGGCGCACGTTGCGCACGGCGATGCGCGCATTTTCGGCATACTTTCCGGCAACCTTGGAAAGCTCCTTGCGCCGCTCCTCGCTGAGCTGGGGAATGGGCACGCGGATCACCTGCCCCTCCGCCTGCGGATTCAGGCCCAGCCCGGCGTCCCGGATGGCCTTCTCGACCGCCGGGGTGAGCGAGCGGTCCCAGACCTGCACGGAAAGCATGCGCGGCTCGGGGACGCTGATGGTGCCCACCTGGTTGATGGGCATCTCGGTGCCGTAGGCTTTCACCCGCACCGGCTCAAGCAGGCTGGCGTGCGCGCGCCCGGTGCGCAGGCCCCGGAGTTCGCCCCGGAGCGTTTCCACGGCGCCGTCCATGCGCCGTTTCAGGTCCTTGAGATCGAACGCCTCCGCCACGGTTTTACGCTCCGTCCCTGACGATGGTGAACTTGCCCTCGCCGCACACGACCCGCGCGAATGCGCCGGGTTCGATCACGGAGAAGACGATGACCGGTATCCGGTTTTCCCGCGCCAGGGAGATGGCCGAATGATCCATCACACTCAAGTCGCGGGACAGGACATCCATGTAGGTTAACACGTTGTAGCGCACGGCCCCGGTCTCGGTCACCGGATCAGCCGTATAGACGCCGTCCACCTTGGTCCCCTTGAGCAGGGCATCGCAGCCCATCTCGGAGGCGCGCAGCGCGGCGGCCGTGTCCGTGGTGAAGAAAGGATTGCCCGTGCCCGCGGCGAAGATCACCACCCGGCCCTTTTCGACGTGGCGCAACGCGCGCCGCCGGATATAGGGCTCGGAAACGGTGGACATGGGGATTGCCGACTGCACGCGCGTGTCCACGCCGAGACGCTCGATGGCGTTCTGCAACGCCAGCGAGTTCATCACCGTGGCCAGCATGCCCATGTAGTCGGCCGTCGCCCGGTCCATGCCCGCCGCCGCCCCGGAGACGCCGCGGTAGATGTTGCCCCCGCCGACGACCAGGCAGACCTGCACGCCGGAATCGTGGACGGCCTTCACTTCTTCGGCGATGCGCTGGACGCAACCGGGGTCGAGCCCGTACTCGCGCTCGCCCATGAGGGCTTCGCCGGAAATCTTGAGGAGAACCCGCTGGTACGCGGTCATGGCTGCTGGCGACCCCGTGTGCGCTGGCTGGCGTAAGTGGCGGCCCGGCAAGCCGCACCCGCCGCCCTCTGGCCGCAGGCCGGAAGCCGCCGGGCTGCCCGTAGGCGTCCCGCGGGCACACGCGACGCGCCCGCGGCGGCGGAGACAGTCATATTGGAGGGCCGCATGCTTCGACAAGCTCAGCATGCGAGAACCGCCTCCGGCACGGCGCGAAGAAAGGCGCCCGGCTTGCGCGCCGCGCTGTGCGCCCGGCGGAAGCTGCGCCCCGGCGAGAGGTCGGGCGCGCGCCCCGGATGCCGGTCCGCGGCGGTGTTACGCCGCCTCCGCGCCCTCGTTCTCCTCGGAACTCTCCTGCTCGCCCAGCTCGAAGCGCTTGAAGTCCGCGACCGCGACCTCGGCGCCCAGCTCGCTGGCCAGGTTCTCGACCACGGTGCGCACCTTGTTCTCCCCGTCGACGACGAAAACCTGGTCGAGCAGCGCGACCTCCTCGTAGAACTTGCGCAGCCGGCCCTCGACCATCTTCTCGATGATGTTCTCCGGCTTGCCGCTGGCGCGCGCCTGCTCCTCCAGAACCTGGCGCTCGCGCTGGATCAGCTCGGGATCGATGTCGTCCTGGCTGATCGCGTTCGGGTTCGCCGCCGCCACGTGCATGGCGAGCTGCTTGGCCAGCCCTTCAAGCTTGTCGGTATCGCCGCCGGAACGCAGGCCCAGAAGCACGCCCAGCTTGCCCAGGCCGGCGCCGAGCTGGTTGTGGACGTAGCCGGCAACCACGCCCTCGCCCACGTCGATGGTGGTGGAGCGCCCCAGCTTCATGTTCTCGCCGATGGTGCCGATGAGCTGGGTGAGTTCCTCTTCGACGCTCCGGCCCGTACCAGGGTACGCGGCGTTCTTGACCGCCTCTTCGGAGCCGTCGGTCTCCAGCGCGACCTGGGCCACGGTCTGGGCGAAGGTCTGGAAGGTCTCGTTGCGCGCCACGAAGTCCGTTTCGGCGTTGACCTCGACCATCGCGCCCTTGCTGCCCTTGGTCGCCACGGCCACCAGGCCCTCCGCCGTGGCACGGCCGGCCTTCTTGCGCGCCTGCGACAGGCCTTTCTTGCGCAGCCAGTCGACGGCGGCCTCCAGGTCGCCGTCCGTGTCCGCGAGGGCCTTCTTGCAGTCCATCATGCCCGCGCCCGTCTTTTCGCGAAGCTGCTTGACCAGCGCCGCCGTAACTTCCGCCATAACTCGCCCCTTGCTCGCCCGTTGGGTTGCGTTCGCACTCGGCCGCGGCCCGTCGCCCGGGGCCGCGCGTCTCGCCTGATGTTGTAGCGCGCCGCGCCCGCCGGATCGACCCTTGCGCCGTTACGGGTCGACCCGGACGGGCGACATCTGCTCGCGAAGCGGGCGCGGCGCGGCGTCGAATGCCGGCGGTTTACGCCGACTGCGCAGCCTGTTGCTGGTCGCTTTGGCCGCCCGAGCCGGTCTCGCCGCCGCTGGCTTGCTCGCCTTCGGCCGCGGCGGCCATTTCCGCCTCTTCCGGAATGGCCTCGCCGGCGTCCGGGGATTCGCCCAGGTCGGCGCCCGAAGCGGAAAGCTCGGCCTGAATGCCGTCGAGCACGGCGTCGGCGATCAGGTCGCAATACAGGTTGATGGCGCGGATGGCGTCGTCATTGCCCGGAACGGGGTAATCCACACCCTTGGGCTCGGAGTTGGAGTCCAGGATTGCCACCACCGGGATGTTCAGCTTGCGCGCCTCCTTGATCGCCAGGTGCTCCTTGTTGGTATCGATGATCACCATGACGTCGGGCAGGCCACCCATGTCCTTGATGCCGCCCAGGGCGCGCTCGAGCTTGTCGCGCTCGCGGGTGAGGTTCAGGGTTTCCTTCTTGGTCAGGCCCTTGCCCCCTTCGGCGAGGATCTCCTCGAGCTGGCGCAGGCGCTTGATGGAGTGGCTGATGGTGCGCCAGTTGGTCAGCATGCCGCCCAGCCAGCGGTGGTTGACGTAATACTGGCCGCAGCGCTTGGCCGCATCGGCGACGTATTCGCTGGCCTGGTGCTTGGTGCCCACGAGAAGCACGCGCCCGCCGTTGGCGACGGTGGAGCGGATGAAGTCGAGCGCGCGCGAGAGCAGCGGGACGGTCTGCTGCAGGTCGAGGATGTGGATGCCGTTGCGCGAGCCGTAGATGAACGGCTTCATCTGAGGGTTCCACCGGCGCGTGGTGTGGCCGAAGTGGACGCCAGCCTCCAGGAGCTGGCGCATGGTAAAGGTGGGAAGCGCCATGGTGATCCTCTGCTTCTCCGGTTGTGGACCTCCGCGGGCGCCGTCCGCCTCCTGCATGCGTCGACCGGCTTTCAGCATCGACCGACCAAGGGCGAACACCGGACGGAGCGGTCGAGCTTTCCCGGCCGCCCCTTAAAGCCCGCGTGCGGATTTGTATGCGCGCGCTACATAACGGGCCGCGCGCGCCTGTGCAAGTGGGCGGTCGCGGCTGTACGCGCGTCGGCGGCTGACCAATCGCGACGGCGGCGTTTGGTGCCGGCCAACTGGCCCGATCTACGCACCATCGAACGGCGACAGTCGACTTCGCCAATCCAACAGCCCGGCAACCACACCCTACCGCTTTGGGTAATTCGTTTCGGTCGATTTTACCACACGACGGCGCCACACAAGGTGTATTCGACGCGTCGTCTTGCTCGTACAGTCGGGGTCTGACACGATCGGCGGCATAACGCGACAATATTCGGGGAGTGCGCAAGCATGGCGGCGCTGTCGACCGACCCCTTCCTGGCGGCTCTTTATGCCCAGGGCAAACAATTACCCGTGAGTTTCGAGGTCTATCCACCCAAACACCCCGAGGGCCGCGCAAGCCTGCGGGACAGCGTGGGCCGTCTTGCCGAGGCGGAGCCGCGGTTCTTCTCTGTCACCTGCAGCCCGGACGGCACCAGCCAGCACCGCACCATGAACGTGGCCGCAGAGATCGGCGAGCTCACCGGCTGCCCCGCCGCCGTTCACCTCACCGCGTTCGGTTCCACGGCCGCCCAAATCGATGACGTCGCGGACCGGCTCTGGCATGCCGGGATCCGGCACATTGTCGCCCTGCGCGGCGACCGCCCGGCGGACGCCGAATCGGTGCCCCGCGCGTATGCGCACGCCGCCGACTTGGTGCGCGCGCTTAAACAACGGCACAGCTTCGAAATCAGCGTCGCCGCCTACCCCGAAGGCCATCCGGAGGCCGAATCCCTGGACGCCGATATCGAGCATCTGAAGGCGAAGCTCGACGCCGGCGCCGACCGGGCGATCTGCCAGTTTACGCTGGAGCCGGCGCACTACGGCCGCTTCCGCGAACGATGCGCCAAGCACGGCATCACCACGCCGATCGTACCCGGCATCATGACCCTGACGCTCTGGCCGCGGGTGCGGCGCTTCGCGCTGCGCGCCGGAACCACCGTGCCGGCCTGGCTGGACGAAATCTTCGACGGCACCGAGGGCGAACCCGAGGTGCAGCGCATGACGGCCATGACCGTGATGGCGGAACAGGTGCGCCGCCTCGTCGCCTACGGCGCACCCGCGCTGCACTTCTACACGCTCAACCACTGGGTGCTGCCGCTCACCGCCGCCCACCTCGCGGGCCGCCACATCGGCAACGCGCTGGAGCAGCACGTCGGCCTTTCCACGCGGGCCGGCGGATGACCACGCGTGCCGCCAGGGGACGCGGCGCCCGCCGATCCCGTCATCAATGCTTCACATCCACGATCTCGCGCTGCACGCGCCGGGGCGCTAGCTTCCGGGCCAGAGGCGATCAGAATGGCTCACCGGCTCCCTGAATCTTGCCTGTCTTCACAAGGTCAGCGTGCGATTCAGTGATCCATCGGGCGCGAATCCCAGGCGAGAGCGCCATGACCCATGCCCCCGCAGCCAGCGACGCAACCGCGCGCGAGGTTTTGGTTACCTTCCTGCGCCTGGGCTGCACGGCCTTCGGCGGGCCCATCGCACATCTGGGTTATTTCCGCGAACACCTCGTGCAGCGGCGCGGCTGGCTCGACGAAGCGGCCTACGGCGATCTGGTGGCCCTGTGCCAGTTTCTGCCCGGCCCGACGAGCAGCCAGGTGGGGATCGCCATCGGCCTGTCGCGCGCGGGCGTGCTCGGCGGCGCGGCGGCGTGGCTGGGCTTCACCCTGCCCTCGGCGCTGCTGATGACCGGCTTCGCCCTGGGCCTGCTCGCCCTGGGCGACGTCGCCGGCACGGGTTGGCTGCACGGCCTCAAGCTCGCCGCCGTGGCCGTGGTCGCGAACGCCGTCTGGGGCATGGCGGCGACGCTGTGTCCCGACCGCTGGCGCGCCAGTCTCGCCGTCCTGGCCACGGCCGTCGTGACCGCGCTGCCCGGCGCGCCGGCGCAGATCGCCGCCATCGGGCTGAGCGCCCTCGCCGGGCTGCTGCTCTATCGTGGCGAGCTGCCCGAGCGCCACGGCGGCGCCCTCAATCCCTATGTCAGGCGGCCCGTGGGCGCGGCGGCACTCGTCGTATTCGCCGGGCTGATCGTGGCGCTGCCCGTCCTCGCACCGAGTGGCGGCCCGGGCACGCTGGCCTACGCGGACGCGTTCTACCGCGCGGGTTCGCTGGTGTTCGGTGGCGGGCACGTGGTGCTGCCGCTCCTTGAGAGCTTCGTCGTCGCGCCGGGGTGGATGACGCCGGACACCTTCCTCGCCGGCTACGGCGCGGCACAGGCATTGCCGGGCCCGCTGTTCAGCATTGGCGCCTACCTGGGCGCATCGATGACCGCGCCGCCCAACGGGCCCGTCGGCGCGGTCGTGGGACTCGTGGCGATCTTCCTGCCGGCGTTCCTGCTCGTGGTGGGCGTCGTGCCGTTCTGGGACGCCCTGCGCCGGCGCCGCCGGGTCCGCGCCGCGCTCACCGGCGTCAACGCGGGCGTGGTGGGCCTGCTCGCCGCAGCGCTTTACGATCCCGTCTGGACGAGCGCGGTCACGACCCCGGCCGCGTTCGCCATCGTCCTGACCGCGTTCCTGCTCCTCGCCGGCTGGCGGATCAGCCCGGTCGCCGTGGTGGGGCTCTGCGCCATGGCCGGAGCGGCATTGCCGGCGGTATAGCGGCTTGGCGCCGGCGCGCGGGCTCTGCTAGAGACGCGCCCGGCAACACAGGACATCGTTCGAGAACATGCACACCCTCCTGGCGATCGGCGCCGGCGGTGCGCTGGGCGCGATCGCGCGCTATCTGCTGGTGAGCCGCGTCGGGCATGCGCTGGGCCCCGAGGGTGCGGGCGGCATCCCGGTGGGCATCCTGAGCGCGAACGTCCTGGGCTCGCTGGTCATGGGCCTCGTCGCCGAGTACGTCGCCCTGGCGTGGCAGCCGCCGGAGGCGCTGCGCGTGTTCGTCACCACCGGGCTGCTGGGTGCGTTCACCACGTTCTCCACCTTTGCCCTGGAGGCGAGTGTGTTCCTGGAGCGCGGCGCCCTAAGCCAGGCGGCCATCTACATTGGCGGCTCGGTGGGCCTTTCGCTGCTCGGGCTGTTCGCCGGAATCTGGCTGATGCGCTGGGTGCTGACGTGAGCGCGGTCAAGACCATCAAGGTCGGCAACGAAGACGCGCAAACGCGCGTGGACCGCTGGTTCAAGCGGCACTACCCGGGCCTGGCGTTCAGCCGGGTGAACAAGTTGCTGCGCACCGGCCAGGTGCGCGTGGACGGCAAGCGCGCCAAGGCCAACCAGCGCCTGGAACCCGGCCAAGAGATCCGCGTCCCGCCCCTGCCCGACGACGCCGCCCAACCGGACGCCGCCGCGCGCCCGGCGGATACGCCCGACCCGGCGTGGGTGCGCGCGCTCCAGGAGGCGGTGATCCACTGCGACGACTGGGTGCTCGCGCTGAACAAGCCGCCGGGCATCGCGACCCAGGGCGGAACGCATGTGCGCACCAGCGTGGACGGGATCAGCGACGCGCTGCGCTTCGGCGCCGCGGCGCGCCCCCGACTCGTGCACCGCCTGGACAAGGACACCAGCGGGGTGCTGCTGCTCGGGCGCAGCGCCGAGGCAGCGAACCGGCTGACGGCCGCGTTCCGCTCGCAGGATACGCAGAAGATCTACTGGGCCCTCACTGCCGGCGTGCCCGAACCGCGTGCGGGGCGGATCGAGCGGCCGCTGGGCAAGCGCAAGCGCGGCGGCGGCGAGAAGATGGGCGAGACGCCCGACGGCAAGCCGGCCGTGACCGCCTACCGCGTCGTTGCCACGCCTCGGCGGGACGTCGCGTGGGTCGCGCTGAGCCCGCTGACCGGGCGCACGCACCAGCTTCGCGCCCACCTGGCCCTGGCCGGCACGCCCATCCTGGGCGACGGCAAGTACGGCGGGCGCGCGGCGTTCCCCGCGGATCCGGGCGTGCGCGGGCTGCACCTGCACGCGCGCCGGATCGCCCTGCCCCATCCGGACGACGGCACCACGCTGCGCATCACCGCAGGGCTGCCCGGGCACATGGCGGAAACCTTCGACCGGCTCGGCCTGGATGTGGCACAGGGCGAAGATGCCGACCCACTGGCACCCTGACCGTCTTCCCCCCTGGTTCGCCAGCGCACCCGAACCCACGTAGAGCGCGATGATGCCGCCGCACCGCTTTCGCCTTCTGGTCTTCGACGTCGACGGAACCCTGGTGGACAGCCAGGCCGCGATCGTCGCCGCGATGAACCGCACCTTCGAGGAACTCGGCCTGACCGCGCCGGACCCGGCGAGCACGCGCCACGTCGTGGGGCTGTCGCTGGACGAGGCGGTCGCGCGCCTGCTCCCCGCCGACGCCGGGCCGGACCTGATCGCCGAGGCGGCGCAGCGCTACAAACACGCGTTCTACACCGCGCGCCACGAGCCCGGCTACGAGGAACCCCTGTTCCCCGGTGTTGCCGAGACTCTGCCGCGGCTCAACCACCCGCAGGTCTGCCTGGGCATCGCCACCGGCAAGAGCCGGCGCGGGCTGGTCGCCACGCTGGAACACCACGGGCTGGACGGGCATTTCGTCACCCTGCAGACCGCCGACACCGGCCACGGCAAACCGCACCCGCGGATGCTCCGCGACGCCATGGCGGAGGTGGGCGCCGAGCCCGGCGAAACCGTCGTGGTGGGCGACACCGTGTTCGACATGGAGATGGCGCGCAGCGCCGGAACGGCCGCCCTGGGCGTCGGCTGGGGCTACCACCCCGTCGCCGACCTCCGCGGCGCCGGCGCGCAGCGGATTCTCGACCGGTTCGCCGAGCTTCCCGCCGTCCTCAACGAGCTTTCGCACGCATGCGCATCCGACGACCGCGTCGGCTGAGCGGGGCCGTCGCGCCGCCACGACCGGGTCGGCCAGCTTGACAGTCGTGGCACGATAGCAACCCCTGCGTCGCGGGGCGTCACCGGGCGCGCCAAACGGCGGCGCAACCCGAAGAAACGGATGGCGGCGGCTTGGCGCGAGCCCGACCCGCGCCATCGACAACGTGCTGGGCGGAAAGGCGAGCCATGACCAAGACGATGACCCGTTTCTACACGGCGGCGGAAAGCACCGAGGTCGATGACGGCTACGCCGTCACGCTGGACGGGCGCACGGTCAAGACGCCCAAGCGCCGCGCCCCCCTGGTCGTCCCGGCCGCGCCGCTCGCCGAGGCGGTGGCGGCGGAATGGGCCGCGCAGGACGAAACGGTCGATCCGGACACCATGCCGCTCACGGCGCTGGCGAGTACGGCGCTGGATCTGCACGAACACCGCCAGGACCTGGTCGCCGCGATCGCGCGACACGGGGAAACGGATCCGGTGTGCTACTGGGTGCCGGAGCCGGGCACACTGCGCGAACGCCAGCAGACCTACTGGCAGCCGCTTCTGGACTGGGTTGCGCTGAGCTACGACGCGCGCCTCAACGTTACCAGCGGGATTCTGCCGATAGACCAGCCCAGCGACGCCACGAAGGCGCTGGGCGATGCCGTCGCCGGCCTGGACGATTTCCGCCTTGCCGCCCTCTCTTCGGCCGTTGCGGCGACCACCTCGCTGGTCGTCGGCCTCGCCCTGCTCGACCGGCGGATCGACGCCGACACCGCCTTCGAAACGGCGGAACTCGAAGCGACGTTCCAGATCGAGCAATGGGGGCAGGACGCGGAAACCGAGGATCGCCGGACGCGTATCCATGGCGATCTGCACGCGGTCGAACGCTTTCGCCGCGCGCTCTCGGGCGAGCGGATTCTGGCCGGCTAACCCGACCGGATTCCGGAGGATGCCGGCGCGCACCGGCCGCGTGACCGGTGCGCGCGCGTTTCAAGCGGCTCAGGAAGCCTTCTTGAACTCTTCCGACTCCTGGTCGAGCGCGGTGATGCCGCGGTTGACCGCATCCTCGAGGACGCGCCGCTGTTCCTCGTCCAGCGTGCCCAGGACGTTTTCCAGCCGCGCGATGGGATCGCGCGCCAGCATCGCCCAGCCCTCGTCGGTCAGCGACAGCGGCTGTGCCCGCCGGCGCTTGCCCCGGCGCACCAGGCCGCGCCGCTCCAGCGCGGTGATGGTGATCGACGCCGTTCCCAGCGTGGTGCGCTGGTGCCGGGCCACGCCGCTGACGGTGCGCTCATCCTCTGACGCCTCGGACAGGAAGCGCAGCACCTCCCACTGCGTGGGCCGCAACTTGTCGCTGTAGGCGTTGTTCAGGTACGCGCGCACGAACTGCGTGACCAGCTCGGCGAGCTTGGGGATTTCCGTGGTTGTCGCGCCGTTTTCGGGCTGGGTCGGGGTTTCCTGTGTTTGTTCTTCAGCCATGACCGCACTCTACTCTTTCTGCGTTGGTCCAACGTGCGAAAACCTAACATCCTCATCCAGTTTTCGCTAGCTATCAATGCAGTTCAAAAGCCGTGCCAAAAACCTAACCGGACGGGTAGAGCGCCCATTCTTCCGGAATCGCGGCGCTCCATGCGTTTGGTGCGATTAAGGTATGTGCGCATTTTTTAGCAAATTTGACACATTTTTTTCCTCAGTCCACCTCGGCTAGTCGAGTACACCCATCCGGATCGCTTGCCGTACCGCTCTGGTGCGGTTGTTGACGCCCAACTTCTTGAACAGCGCGCGAATGTGAAGCTTCACCGTCACCTCACGGATGTCCAGCCAGCCCGCGATTTCCCGATTCGACATGCCTTCACCCAGATACGTCAGGACGAGGCGTTCGCGCTCCGTCAGCGTAACCGCGCGCGCCGATGACATGGGGTGCGCCGCCTGCAGCGTCCATGGCACAAAAGGCTCGCCACTTAAAATGACCGCCAGCGCGGCTGTGAAGCTCTGCCGCGAATAGCTTTTCGGAATGACGCCGTGGCCGCCCGCCTGCATCACCGCGGCCGCGCTCTCGGGCGTGGGCGCCTCGGGGACGACCGCGACGCGCGCCCCCGGCCAGGTCCGCGCAGCCGTCTCAATCCCGGTGCGCAACGCATCACCGTCCCCGTTTGCAGCGAGCAAAATGCAATAGCGCGTTGCGCCTTCAACCACCCGCTCGGACAATTCGGTCACGTCGGCGGCCGCGATCACCTGCGCTTCGGGCAGGCACGCAGCGATCTGCTGGACCAGCAGATCGCGTAGGAGTTCGCTGGCCTCGACAATGGCCAGCGCGAGGCCCGCGCCCTGGTCGGTGATGAGACCACACGCCGGCTCGGCCGCGGGCGTGGTCACGGTTTCGCGGTCGATCACGGTCCTCAGCCTTCCGGACGGAGACCCCGGCCCATGGGCGGGCGGCGGGGGTTTGCATTGGACTCCGAGGGGAACCAGTATCGAATAGAGTTTCCAGGGCTTGGTGAGTAGCCGCGATCCATCTCTTCGTCAAGGCAATTTCATCAATATTAGCGACTTGCGGAATTCTGATTCCATAATGCAACCGAACGAAGAAAAATCCATTTTGATTTTCGTTGCAACGATACGCGCGGCATTGGCATTGCGGCTACAGCTTCGCGTCCTGCGGTCTGGTCCCGTGCGGGGTGCAGCCGCACCATCCGCGGCTTGTTCGCCCGCGCCATCGGCGGCATGCTCCGCAGGTTCGTGGTGCACCGCAACGATCAGAACCTCCGGAGACGACATGCAGGACATTATCCGACAGCTTGAAGAGAAGCGCGCCCAGGCCCGCGAGGGCGGTGGCGAGCGCCGGATCGCGAACCAGCATGCGAAAGGCAAGCTCACGGCGCGCGAACGGCTGGAGCTGCTCCTCGACGAGGACTCGTTCGAGGAGTGGGACATGTTCGTCGAGCACCGCTGCACCGATTTCGGCATGGAATCCACGCACGTACCCGGCGACGGCGTGGTCACAGGCTATGGCACCATCAACGGCCGGCTCGTCTTCGTCTTCAGCCAGGATTTCACCGTCTTCGGCGGCTCGCTCTCCGACGCGCACGCGCACAAGATCGCCAAGGTCATGGACAAGGCGCTGCAGGTCGGCGCGCCGGTCATCGGCCTGAACGACTCCGGCGGCGCCCGTATCCAGGAGGGCGTTGATTCGCTTGCCGGCTACGCCGAGGTCTTTCGGCGCAACGTCGACGGCTCCGGCGTCATTCCCCAGATCTCCATGATCATGGGCCCGTGCGCCGGTGGCGCCGTCTACTCCCCCGCGATGACCGACTTCATCTTCATGGTGAAGGACAGCTCTTACATGTTCGTCACCGGCCCGGACGTGGTGAAGACGGTCACCCACGAGACGGTGACGGCCGAGCAGCTCGGCGGCGCGCTGACCCACGCGGGCAAGTCCGGCGTGTCGGACATGGCCTACGACAACGACGTCGAGGCCCTGCTGATGACGCGACGCTTCATGGACTTCCTGCCCAGCTCCAACACCGAGGAGCCGCCGGTGCGGCCCACCGACGACCGCGCCGACCGCGAGGAACCGTCGCTGGACACCATCGTCCCGCCCAGCCCGAACAAGCCCTACGACATGAAGGAGGTCATCGAGAAGGTCGTGGACGAACGCGACTTTTTCGAGATCCAGCCGGACTACGCCAAGAACCTGGTCATTGGTCTGGCGCGGATGGAAGGCCGGACCGTGGGCGTGGTCGCCAACCAGCCCATGGTGCTCGCGGGCTGTCTCGACATCGATTCCTCGCGCAAGGCGGCACGCTTCGTGCGCTTTTGCGACTCCTTCAACATTCCCATCGTGACCTTCGTCGACGTTCCCGGCTTCCTGCCCGGCACGACGCAGGAGTACGGCGGCATCATCGAGCACGGCGCGAAGCTGCTTTTCGCCTTCACCGAAGCCACGGTGCCCAAGGTCACGGTGATCACGCGCAAGGCCTACGGGGGCGCCTACGACGTCATGGCCTCCAAGCACCTCCGCGGCGACGTCAACTACGCCTGGCCGTCGGCGGAAATTGCGGTGATGGGCCCGCAAGGCGCGGTGGAGATCATCTTCCGCGAGGATGCCAAGGATCCGGATAAGCTGGCGGAGCGGACCGAGGAATACCGGCAGAAGTTCGCCAATCCCTTCGTCGCGGCCTCGCGGGGCTTCCTGGACGACGTCATCATGCCCCACGGGACCCGCCGCCGCGTGTGCAACGCCCTGGCCATGCTGCGCAACAAGAAGCACACCGAGACCTGGAAGAAGCACACGAACATCCCGCTCTAGGGCAAAATCGATGAAAGCCGAACCGGCTTTCATCGTGAATTTTGCTCTAACTTCCTGAAGAGCGGGCAAGATGCGATCAGGTTGGGTCGCCGGATCGCATCGCACGCTCGCGCCCGGCCTGCCGGGCGCGAGCACGCCGGTGTGCGGTGCGAGACGGCATGTCCGTCAATGCGGGCGGATCCGGGCCAACGCCCCGGGAACGGCCCTCACCCGCCCACGCACGCGGCGGGTGAGGGCTTGTCGTGTTACGCCATCTCCGCTGGCGCCGTGCGGGGCGACGGCGTGCCGCCGCCCAGCCAGGCCAGGCAGTCGTCCACCGGCAGTAGATGCACGCCCACGCGGCAAAGCTCGCGCTGCGCCGTCTCGTCCGCGCCAGCGGCCGCGTCGGGAACCAGGACCACGCGATAGTCACGCTCGCTCGCCTCGAGCGTGGTGGCACGGCCGGAACTGGCGAAATTGAAGCCGGCAACGAGCAGCGTGGTGACGCCGTGCACGGCGAGTCGTTGCGCCAGGGCGGTGTCGTAGAACGCGCCCCAGCGCGGCTTGTACAGCGCCTCTTCGCGGGGCCCGATGGCCTGGTACCCACCGTCCATGAGGAGATACGGGTCCAGCCGGATGGCCGGATCGGGCAGGATCTCGGCGAGCAACTCGGCGCCCAGGCTGCCCGGCATGAGCACACGCATGCCCTCCTCCACAGCCTTGCGGCGGCAGAGGTCAACGTTGCTGCCGTCCGGGCGGTAATAGCGGACGGTGTGGAGAATGGGCACGCCGCGGGCGCGCACGCCGGCGACCAGACGGGCCAGCGGCTCCACGGTCTGGGAGCACGCCGCCGAGCGGACCGGCGATTCGTTGGCGATGTAATCGCGTTGGGCGTCGACCGTCACGAGGGCGCACCGATGGCGCTCGGGCGCCGTGTAGTCGATCATTTCGGGCACGTTCCTCGCCTCCGTGGCCGTTTTCACGTGCGCACGTCACGGGAACGTAACCGACCACGGGGTGCCGGTCGGGACAACACCGGCAAGATCATGCCAGATCCCCGCCGCATGCAATGCTGTGACCGCGAACGTCAGGATCCGGCGGCGTTGCCGTCGTCTTGCCCGGCGCCGTCGTCTTGCCCGGCGCCGTCGTCCCCGGCGCGCTGGCCGCGCAGCCGGGCGAAATACGCCAGACGCTTGCGCATCTCGCGCTCAAAGCCGCGCTCCACGGGCCGGTAGAAACGGCGCCGGGCCATGTCCTCGGGAAAGTAGTTCTGGCCGGAGAATCCCTCGGGCGCATCGTGGTCGTAGGCATAGCCCGCGCTGTAGCCCAGATCGCGCATGAGCTTCGTGGGCGCATTCAGGATGTGCTTGGGCGGCATCAGCGAACCGGTCTCCTTCGCCGCCCGATATGCCGCGTTCAGCGCCGCATAGGCCGCGTTCGACTTGGGGGCGGTGGCGAGGTACAGCGTCGCCTGTGCCAGCGCAAGCTCGCCCTCGGGGCTGCCCAGGCGGTCATAAGCGTCCCAGGCGCCTTGCGCCTGATGAAGCGCCTGCGGGTCGGCAAGTCCCACGTCCTCGACAGCGAAACGCAGCAGCCGCCGCGCGATGTAACTGGGGTCCTCGCCGGCGGTGAGCATCCGCGCAAGCCAGTACAGCGCCGCATCCGCATCCGAGCCGCGCAGGGACTTATGCAGCGCGGAAATCAGGTTGAAATGGCTGTCCTGCGCCTTGTCGTAGACGGGCGCGCGGTGCTGGACCACCTCGGTCAAGGCTTTGGTGTCCAGGATCTGGCCGTCCTCGCGCGCGAACAGCATCTCCGCGAGGTTCAGCAGATAACGGCCGTCGCCGTCGGCCATGGCGATCAGGGCCGCCCGGGCCTCGGCGTCGAGCGGGAGGCTGCGCGCCGTTTCGCGTTCGGCGCGCGCCAACAGGGCTTCCAGCGCGGCCGTGTCCAGACGCTTGAGCACCTGAACCTGGCAGCGCGAGAGCAACGCGGCGTTGAGTTCGAACGAGGGGTTCTCCGTGGTCGCGCCCACCAGCACCACGGTGCCGTCCTCGACATAGGGCAGGAAGGCGTCCTGCTGCGCCCGGTTGAAGCGATGCACCTCGTCGACGAAAAGCAGCGTCCCCTGCCCTTGCGTGTGGCGGTTCCGGGCGCGCTCAAATACCTTTCGCAGATCCGCAACACCGGAGAACACGGCCGAGAGCGGCTCGAAGACGAGATCGCTGGCGTCGGCGAGAAGGCGCGCGATCGTGGTCTTGCCGCAGCCCGCCGGTCCCCAGAGGATCATGGACGCGAGCTGGCGCCGCGCCACCATTTGCCCCAGCGGCGCATCGGGCCGGAGCAGATGGTCCTGGCCCAGGACGTCGTCGAGCTTCGCCGGCCGCAACCGGTCGGCGAGCGGGCGCGGGGCCTGGGATTCGAACAGGGTCGCCATGGCGTTAGCGTGCCCCGACGGACGGTTCCGGCGCAACATGCCGGCGAACGTCGGCGGGGCGCGGCGCCGCAACCACGCCATCGCGCCTGGGCCAGCCGCGCCCGGAAAACAGCGAAACGGCGCACGCGGGGGCGGCGCGTGCGCCGGCGGACGATCCGTTCGGCCGGTCGCGGTCTTGCTTACGCGACGGAACTGAACGGTGGCCGTGCACCCAGCCGGCTGGCCGCCCAGTAGCCTTCGACGCGCTGAAGCGAATCGTTGGTCTGCGAAAGCGTCTGGCGGTCCACGCCGCTATTGGCGAGTTCCTGCGCCTGATTGTTGAACATCTCGTCGAGATGCCGGCAAATGGTCAGCCCCTTCTCGGAGCAGCGCAGATGCGTCGCCCGCTTGTCGTGGGGCGAGCGCTTCTGGATGAGATAGCCCAACTCGACCAGCTTCTTGACGTTGTAGGATACGTTGGAGCCCAGATAGTACCCGCGCTGCGTGAGCTCGCCCACCGTAAGCTCGAGATCACCGAGATTGAACAGGATCATCGCCTGCACGGCATTTAGGTCGCGCACCCCCAGGCGGTCCAGCTCGGCCTTGACGACCTCCATGCACTGACGGTGCAACCGCTCGATCAGCGCGATCGTCTCCAGATACGTTTCCTTCACGGGCAGCCCCCTTTCGCCTTTAACCCTAACCGGCAACGGATCGTCGTCGAACCGATCGGGATTTATAGCTGTTTTTCCTTAACGCAGGGTTACCTTCGGTCACCCCGTTCTGGTATCGAAACAACGTCGTGCAACTTCACCCAAAGTTGATTCGTTTGCACCCAGAATAACCGGAGGCCAATGCCAGTATTCCCGGCAAGCCGGTTGCAATGCATGTGCCTCCCAATACGGTCAACCCTGACGGATTGCCCACCTCGTTCTATTCTTCCGTATCGAACGTCAATTCGCGCGCGCCGATCGGGTCGAAGTACGCGGCGATGGCCGCATCGTCGACGTCGGCGACGCGCGCGGGCGACCACCTGGGCGCCTTGTCCTTGTCCACCAGCACCGCCCGGATGCCCTCGCGAAAGTCGTGGCCGGCCATGCATCCCTGACTCAGGCGGTACTCGGTCGTCAGGCAGGTATCGAAGTCCTGTTCCGCCGCCCGTCGCAGGGCGGCGAAGGTCAGTTTCAGCGACGTGGGCGACATCCTGTCCAGCGTCGCGCGCGTGCGCTGCGCCCAGTCGCTGCCGTCGCGCTCGAGCGCGTCCAGGATGCCTTCGACGCTGTTCTTCCCGAAGCAGGCGTCGATCTGCGCGCGCAGTTCCGCCAGCGGCGCCGGCCCGGGATCCTGGGCACGCGCCGCGATGGCGCTGTCGATGGTGGCGCGCATGTCGCGCTCGTTCGACACGGCGACCAGGGAATCGGGAATGGTCAGGAGCGCGTCGCTGGGCACATAGTGCGTCGCGAGGCCGGCATAGACGGCGTCGGCGGGGCCCAGGCGCGCGCCCGTAAGGGCCATGTAGGTGCCGATCTCGCCGGGCAGACGGGCGAGCACATAGGTCGTGCCCACGTCCGGGAAGAAACCGATGCCCGTCTCCGGCATGGCGACCTGCGTGCGGTCGCCGGCGACGCGATGGCTGCCGTGAACGGAAATGCCCACGCCGCCGCCCATCGTGGCACCGTCGATCAGGGCCACGTACGGTTTGGAAAACCGCCTGATGCGCCGGTTGACCGTGTACTCTTCGGCGAAAAAGCGCTGCGGCAGGTCGCCGCCATCGCGCGCCGACTGCCAAACCGCGCGCACGTCGCCGCCAGCGCAAAACGCCTTGTCGCCGGCGCCGTAGACGGCCACCGCCCGCACGCCCGGATTGTGGTGCCACGCGGCGAGATAGGAATCCATCTGCCGGATCATGTCCAGCGAGAGGGCGTTCAAGGCCTTCTCGCGGGTGAGGATGATCTCGGCGAGCGGGCCGCGCCGGCGAAACCGGATTTCCTGCCGCTCGGTGGGGTCCTTGGAGACGGCCTCGCCGCCGCCACTGCCACTCGTCGTCTGCTCGCTCACGCGCCACCTCCCCGCCGGTTTGCTCAGGTGCCGCCCCATGCGTGCCCGCCGGGGCGCGCCAGCGCAAGGGGGACGAAGGCGCGCGGCCGAACCGCACCGCACCGGCGCCGTCCCACCGGACCGGCGCCGGAAGGTCCGATCAAAGGCCGAGGAGGCCGCGCAAACCGCGCTTCTTCTCGACGTATTGCTGGTGGTAATCTTCCGCCGGCCAGAAGGTTCCGGCCTCCACGATCTCCGTGGCAATGGGGCGCCGGTGCCGGCCGGCGTTCCCTTCCGCGGCGCGGGATTCCTCGGCCAGCCGGCGCTGCTCGTCGTCGTGGACGAAGATGGCCGAGCGGTACTGGGTCCCCACGTCCGGGCCCTGCCGGTTGACCTGGGTCGGGTCGTGAACCTCCCAGAAGGTGCGCAACAGATCCCCGTAGCCGATGCGCGCGGGATCGTAGGTCACCTCCACCGCCTCGGCGTGTCCGGTACGCCCGGTACAGACCGCGTCGTAGCTCGGATTCGGCGTTTGTCCGCCGGTATAGCCCACCCGGGTGTCCGTCACACCCTCGATCTTGCGGAACGCTGCTTCCACGCCCCAGAAGCAGCCGGCGGCAAAGGTCGCGATGGCCATGGCGTTACCTCCCCGGAAACCAATCACCGCCCATGTGGCTTCGCCGGACGGCCGCGTCCATTCGCCGAACGCGGCACTCACCCGAAAAATCCACGGGATACGGGCGACGCACATGTTGTTCGCGCCAGCACCGATACGCTAAACCCACGAAAACCGGCGGAGGCGGTCGCAAAAGGCTGCAAAAGGCCTTTCACCGCATCCGGCAGAACTGCGATACTATCCCAAGATCTTGCGTACCTTGAACGACGTGGCGGGGAGTCTTGTTGCATAAGTCCCGGCGACGCGGCGCGAGCGCGAACGGCGAATCGGGTCCTACCACGCGTCTGCGCGGGGGCACCTTCACCATGATGGTGCTCGACATCCCCGCGGACCAGGACCCGCTGGCCGGCGTCGAGGCGAAGATCCGGCAGGCGCCCAGCTTCTTCGAAAGCGCGCCGCTGGTCCTCGACCTGCACGACGTCGCCGAGCGCAGCGACGTGGATCTGGAAACAGTGGCCGGACGCCTGGAGGAGCTGGGGTTCGTGCCGGTGGGAATCCAGAACGGCTCGGACGAACAGAACGCGGCCGCGCTGGCGCTGGGCCTGTGCCCCTTCCCGCTTTGGCGCTCCGGCCGGCAACGCCCGGAACGCGAGGGCCGGCCGGGCAAGAACGCCACGCCCTCCGACCAGCGCCGGCGCGCCGGGGACAACGGGGCGGATGCGGACGACGGCCCGGTGGCGGCGCTACTGGTCAAGCAGCCGGTACGCAGCGGGCAGCGCTACTACGCCCGGGGGCGCGACCTGGTCGCCGCCGCACCGGTAAGCCCGGGCGCGGAACTCATCGCCGATGGGCACGTGCACGTCTACGGGCCGCTTCGCGGGCGCGCGCTCGCCGGCGTGCACGGCGATACGGGCGCGCGCATTTTCTGCCAGAGCCTGGAGGCGGAACTGGTCTCCATCGCGGGCGCCTATCGGGTGCGCGACGACATCGACGACGCGCTGATCGGCAAGCCCGCGCAGATTTACCTGAACAAGCAGGAGCGGATCGTGATCGATTCCCTGGTCCGGTCGCACCGCTAGAGCGCGAACGTCCGAAGGAGACCCGCCGTGAGCAAAGTCATCGTCATGACCTCCGGAAAGGGCGGGGTCGGCAAGACCACGTCCGCCGCCGCATTCGCCGCCGGGCTCGCCCAACGGGGGCACACCACCGTAGTGGTCGACTTCGACGTGGGGCTGCGCAATCTGGACCTCGTCATGGGCTGCGAGCGCCGCGTCGTGTTCGACTTCATCAACGTCATCAACGGCGACGCCCGGTTGAATCAGGCGCTGATCAAGGACAAGCGGCTACAGAACCTGTATATTCTGCCCACCAGCCAGACCCGCGACAAAGAGGCACTGACCATCGAGGGCGTCCGGCGCACGCTCGACCAGTTGCGCGAGGACTTCGATTACATCGTCTGCGACAGTCCGGCGGGCATCGAGAAAGGCGCGGTGACGGCGCTATACTTCGCGGACGAGGCCGTCATCGTCACCAACCCCGAGGTGTCCTCCGTGCGCGACAGCGACCGCATCCTGGGGGTGCTACAGTCCAAGTCCAGGCGCGCCGAAGAAGGCCTGGACCCCGTGGGCGAGCACCTGCTGCTGACGCGCTACGACCTCGACCGGGTGGAACGCGGCGAGATGCTCAGTGTGGACGACGTGCTGGACATCCTGGCCATCGACCTCCTGGGCGTGGTGCCCGAAGATCAGGCCGTGCTGCGCGCCTCCAACGTGGGCCAGCCGGTAATCCTTGACGGGGAATCCTCGCCGGGCCAGGCGTACCGCGACTCCGTCTCCCGGTTCCTGGGCGAGGACATTCCGCACCGCTTTCTCAAGCGCGAGAAGCGGGGCGTCTTCCAGCGCCTGTTCCGGAGGTCGGCATGAGTCTTCTGGACATGTTCCGTCGCCAGCCCAACAGCGCCCAGCAGGCGCGCGAGCGCCTGCAGATCCTGCTCGCGCACGAGCGGGCCGGTGCGGACAGCCCCGACTACCTGCCGCAGCTTCAGCGCGAGCTTCTGGAGGTGGTGAAAAAGTACGTCAACGTCGACGACGACAAGGTGCAGGTCCAGCTCGACAACAGCACCGACGTCTCGACGCTTGAGGTCAACGTGGAACTGCCCGAGGCGGCGGCCCAGCCGCAACCGGAGCCGCAGCGCGGGCAGCGGCGCCGGCGCGCCTGACCGACACGGCTCCCGGTCGCGCTGCGGCCCGTCGCGTCAGCCCTGGCGCAGTGCCTCCGCTGCCTCCTTGGCGCTGTAGGTGAGGATGCCGTCGGCCCCGGCGCGCTTGAACGCCAGCAGGCTCTCCAGGACGACCTTGTCGTTCTCCAGCCAGCCCTGCTGCGCGGCCGCCTTGACCATGGCGTACTCGCCGCTGACTTGGTAGGCGAACGTGGGCACCCGGAAGCGCGCCTTCACCCGGTGGAGCACGTCGAGGTAGGGCATGCCCGGCTTGACCATCACCATGTCCGCACCCTCGTCCAGGTCCAGCGCGACCTCGCGCAACGCCTCGTCGGTGTTGGCCGGGTCCATCTGGTAGGTGTGCTTCCCGCCGGCGAGGCAGCCGCCCGAGCCCACGGCGTCGCGGAACGGGCCGTAGAACGCGCTGGCGTACTTCGCCGAGTAGGCCATGATGCGGGTGTTGGTGTGGCCGGCGTGGTCGAGCGCCTCGCGGATCGCGCCCACGCGCCCGTCCATCATGTCCGATGGCGCGACGATGTCGCAGCCCGCCTCGGCCTGCGCCAGCGCCTGCTTGACCAGCGCGGTGACCGTGGCGTCGTTGAGCACGCGCCCGTCGTCGCTGACCAGCCCGTCGTGACCGCGCACGTTGTACGGGTCGAGCGCGACGTCGCAGACGATCCCGATATCCGGAACCTGCCGCTTGATTTCACGCACGGCGCGATTGACCAGATTGTCCGGCCGCCACGCCTCGGCGCAGTCGGCGGTCTTGCACCCAGCGTCGACGGACGGGAACAGCGCCACGGCGGGGATGCCGAGATCGCGCGCATGCGCGCAGGCCTCCACCGCGCGGTCGATGGAATGCCGCTGCACGCCGGGCATCGAGGGAACGTCGGAAACCTGATTGTCGCCCTCGATGATGAACAGGGGCCACAGCAGATCCGCCGTCGTCAGCCCCGTCTCCGCGACCATGCGCCGGGTCCAGGCGTCGGCGCGGTTGCGCCGCAACCGCACCGCTGGGAACCGGCCCGGACCACCGGTGGCCGTGGCGGTACCGGCGGGCCGGCGTTCGGCAGGATTGGAGACGTGATCGTGCGGCATGGCAGCACCCCATCGCCCCGGTCCCCCGGGGCTCGCGTTGATGTCAGATCTTTGTCACAGCGCCGGCATCCTAGGCCGCGCCCGGCGGTGCCACAACCCTCCCCCGCCGCCGGCCGCGGCGTGCGACACCATGGCATGTCGCCGCGGCGCCGAACGGGCGGCGGGCTTCCGGAGCCGGTCCTGCCGTCTCCCCGTCAGGCGGGCTTGCCTTCGGCTTTCGCCAGCGCCTGGCTCAGGTCGGCCCGGATGTCGTCGATGTGCTCCAGACCAATGGACAGGCGGACGTAGCCGGGCGAGACGCCCGTGGCGTTCTGCTCCTCGGGCGTGAGCTGAGCGTGCGTCGTGGTCGCCGGGTGGATCGCCAGGGAGCGCGCATCGCCGATGTTGGCCACGTGATAGAACAGCTCCAGGCTGTCGATGAACTTGCGCCCGGCCTCGGCGCCGCCGGCGAGTTCGAAGCCCAGCAAACCACCGTAGCCGACGGCGAGATGCCGGTCCGCGCGCGCGCGCCAGAAGCTTTCCTGTTTGGAGGGATGGATGACCCGCGTGACGGCCGGATGCTCGTCCAGGAAATCGGCCACCGCCTGGGCGTTGCGGCAGTGCTCGCGCATGCGCAGCGGCAGCGTTTCCAGCCCCTGCATGAACAGGAAGGCGTTGAACGGCGACATCGCCGCGCCGAGGTCGCGCAACAGGGTGGTGCGCGCCTTGAGAACATAGGCGATCGGGCCCAGCGGCTTCGCCGCCTCGGTCCACACAGCGCCGTGGTAGCTCGGATCCGGCTGGTTGAGCAGCGGAAACCGCTCCGGATGCGCGGCCCAGTCGAAGTTGCCGCCGTCGACGATCATGCCGCCGATCGAGGTGCCGTGGCCGCCGATGAACTTGGTCGTCGAGTACACCACGATGGCGGCGCCGTGGTCGAACGGCCGGCACAGGACCGGCGCGGCCGTGTTGTCCATGATCAGCGGGATGCCGTGCTGCCGGCCTAGCTCCGCGACCTCCGCGATGGGAAAGACATGGAGCTTGGGGTTGGGCAGTGTCTCGGCGTACCACGCGCGGGTTTTCGCGTCCGACGCCTCGACGAAGGCGTTGGGGTCCTCGGGATCGACGAAGCGCACCTCGATGCCCTGCTGGCGCAGTGTGTGCTGGAACAGGTTCCAGGTGCCGCCGTAGAGGTCGGTGGAGGAGACGATGTTGTCGCCCGCCTGCGCGATGTTCTGCACCGCCATAGCCGAGGCGGACTGCCCGGAGGCGACGGCGAGCGCGGCCGCGCCGCCCTCCAGCGCCGCCACGCGCTGTTCCAGCATGTCGCAAGTCGGGTTCATGATCCGGCTGTAGATGTTGCCGGGCTGCTCCAGCGCGAAAAGCTGCCGGGCGTGCTCCGTGCTCTCGAACTGATAGCTCGTGGTCTGGTAAATGGGCGGCGCCACGGCGCCCGTGGCGGGGTCCGCGCGATAGCCGGCGTGCAGGCAGATCGTCTCCGGATGGCGTGTGTCTCGGGTCATCGCGTCGTGCCTCCCGCGTTCGTGCGTTCCGGGAGCGGTGTGACGCGACGCGGGCGAAAACGCAAGGCATGTGCGCGACACGATGCCGCGTGACGCGCGGGCCCCGGCACACTGCGGCGGCACGCCGCGTAGCGGATGCCTTGCTGCGCTGCGGCAAGCGCGCGCATATGACGCGCGGCGCATGTCGACCGCGCGGACGGCGCGAGCTGTCGGTTCCGCCGCCGCCCCGGCCGCGGGCCCGCGGGACAAAGCCGAGACTTAGGAATAGGCACACAACTGGGGGATGCCGGATGGCAGCGCGCAAGCAGGCACGCACGCAGGCGACCCGGGCCGACACGGCGCGCACACAGACCGTGAAGGTCTGGGACATTTGGGTCCGGGCGTTTCACTGGCTTTTGGTCGCCGCCCTGGTGCTCGCCTGGTACTCGGGGGAGTACGGCTTCGACGAGCTGGGGGCGAAGACCTGGCACATGCGCATCGGCATGGTGGTCCTCGGGCTGGTGATTTTCCGCGTGCTGTGGGGTTTCGTGGGCTCGGAGACGGCGCGCTTCAGCCAGTTCCTGCGTGGGCCGCGCGCCATCATGGATTACCTTCGGGCCAGCCGGCGGGGCGAGCCCACGCCCATCGGCCACAATCCGATCGGCGGCTGGGCCGTGGTTGTCCTCCTCCTCATTGCCGCTGCACAACCGCTCACGGGCCTCTTCGCCACCGACGACATCCTGGCCTCGGGCTATCTGGCGGACGATGTGCCGCAAGCCATCCAGGGCGCCATCGGCGGCTGGCACAAGCCGATGTTCAACGTGCTGCTCGCCCTGGCCGGCCTGCACGTGCTCGCCATCGTGGCGTACCGGTTCAAGGGGGAAAACCTGACACGCTGGATGATCGTGGGACGGCGCCCCGCACCCATCCACTGGCGCCGGCCGCGCTTCGCCTCACCCGTACGTGCCCTCGCCTGCGCGGCGGTGGCGGCCGTTGTTGCGGTGGGCATCCCGGTCATCTGGGGCTAGACTGCCGCGTGCGTCGTGTGCACTTGACAGGCGTCCGGTTCATCCGTGGGATCGGACAAGAAGATGCTAATGTTGCGCCGCCGAAAAAGAACCAGACCGGTCACGGCGGCGCTTCATCGATGCGATCTGGGGGAACAGCAGGAGAGAGGTTCCGATGCGTATCAAGCCTGTGACGCAAACCGCCGTGGCGCTGGCGGCGCTGGTCGCGCTGCCCGCGGGGGCCGCGGTCGCCGCCGAGGACAAGCCCGCCGAGGAGTGGATTCACGACCGCCAGGCGACGCTCGCGATTGCGGGCGCGGCCACCAAGTCGGCGGCATGCGCCATCAAGGGCGAGGGCTGCCCGCGCAAGTTCGATTACCTGGGCCTGCAAGCGCGCGCCATTGCGCACGCCGCGAAGCTTGCCCCGGACGCGTTCCGTGAGGGGCCGTTCCCCGACGCGGAGGTCAAGACCACGGCACTGCCCAAGATCTGGGACAACTACGACAAGTTCGCGGGCGGCTTCGACAAGATGCGCGAGAATGCCATGGCCATGGTGGACGCGGCGAAGAACGAGGACTTCAAGGCCTACGCCGCCGCGTTCAAGAAGACCGTGGACACCTGCGAGACCTGTCACGACAACTTCCGCGAAGAGCACTGATCCGGATTCGGCCCGAATCAGTGCGGACAAGGGCCGGGGGATCGTCTCCCGGCCCTTTTTTCGGTCGCACAGCCCCGCCATATCCCAAGCCGAGGTCGAGCCGCGCCACCCGCAAGCCACCAAAGGCCCCGCCATGCCCGAATTCGACGACGCCGCCAGCTTCTGGGACGCCAAATACGCCGACGAGGGCTATCTCTTCGGCACCGAGCCCAATGCCTTCCTCCGCCGCGAGGGTTGGCGGCTGCAGCCGGGCTGGCGTGTGCTCGCCGTGGCCGACGGCGAAGGGCGCAACGGCGTCTGGATGGCCGAACAGGGCCTGGACGTGGTCAGCGTGGACATCTCCCCGCGGGCGCAGGAGAAGGCGCGCGCCCTCGCCGCCACGCGCGGCGTCACGCCCGAATTTCACAACGAAGACGCGCGCGACTTTGACATGGGCGAGCGCGCATTCGACGCCGTCGTGGCGATCTTCATTCAGTTCGCGCCACCGGGAACACGCGAGGCGTTCTTCCAGCGCATGCGCCGCGCCCTCAAGCCGGGCGGCCTGCTCTTCCTCCAGGGCTATCGGCCGGAACAGGTGGACTACGGCACGGGCGGCCCGCCCTACCGCGAGCACATGTACACCGAAGAGCTGCTGCGCGAGCAGTTCGCCGGCATGACCATCCATCACCTGGCGAGCTACGACGCGCCCGTTCACGAGGGCCGCGGCCACGACGGCATGTCGGCGCTGATCGAGATGGTCGCCGAAGCGCCGGCGGCGTCAGGGCGCGGGGCACACCGCGCCGCCAGTCCCGGAACGGGCAACGCGAGTGCGCCGATCGCCGGCCCGGAGGCGGCGCCCGCAAGGCTGCGCATGCCCATGACGGTGTTCCTGGTTCCGGCTGACGGCGAGGCCTCCGCGCAGCGGGGACCGGCACCCCCGTCAAGCGGTTTTGCGGCTTCGTGTCAAAGCATCGCGGTACGTTGTGCATGCCGGTATATCGTCGCGGCCTGCGCACACGCCCCCCTCACGAACTGTTCAGGCGTCGTGACTGGATCGGGTGCGGATGCGCCGGTAGTTTTGCCAATATCGCAGATGGGCGATCTCAAGGAATCAACCGGGAGGAATCCAATCCATGCCGAAGTCCACCAGTATCGCATCCGCCCTTGCCGTGGGAGCGACCATGGCGCTCGGCCTTGGCCAAAATGCCGAGGCGGGTCCGAACAAGCACCTGGAGATTTCCGACAACGCGCCCGCGCAGGCCCAGGAGAAGTTTCAGGCGTGGATGAACGGCGAGCGCGTGCGCCCGCAGGAAAAGTGCTATGGCGTCGCCCTGGCGGGCGAGAACGACTGCAAGGCGGGCGCGGGCACGTCCTGTGCAGGCACCTCGACGGTCGATTTCCAGGGCAATGCCTGGACCCTCGTGCCCAAGGGCACCTGCCAGCACATCCAGACGCCCGAGGGCTCGGCGTCCACGGACCCCCTCGAGCGCAACACGCCGGCGTAATGCCGGGGCCGTGACGCCACCTCGCCAGCGCCAGCGGGAGCCCGCCGCCATGACGGAGCGACCGGACGCCTTCGCCGGCCGGCCCAATCCGGGTCTGCCGGCGACCGCCGGGATGAGCCTGAAGCCCGCGCACTACCGCGACATCCTGGGCGTGGGCGCGCCCGACCTGTGGGTCGAGGTCCACCCGGAAAACTACATGGTGGCGGGTGGGCCGCGCCTGGCCTGGCTGGACGCCATCCGCGCCGAGCGCCCGCTGAGCTTTCACGGTGTGGGCGCCTCGCTGGGCGGCGAGGAGGCGCTCGACCGGGACCACCTGCGCCGGCTCAAGGCGCTCATCGACCGCTTCCAGCCGGAAAGCGTCTCCGAACACGCAACCTGGTCCGCCATCGACGGCCGGTACCTCGCCGATCTTCTCCCCCTCCCCCGGACCGAGGCGGCGCTCAACACACTTTGTGACCACGTCGACGCGTTCCAGGAGGGGATCGGCCGACGCATCCTGCTGGAGAACCCCTCCGTCTACCTTCCGCTGCATGCGGAAATGGACGAGCCCACCTTCCTCGCCGAGGTTTCGCGCCGAACCGGCTGCGGCCTGCTCCTGGACGTCAACAACGTCTTCGTCAGCGCCAACAACGTCGGCTTCGACCCGCGCTGGTATCTGGACGCCTTCGCCATGGACCGCGTGGGCGAGATCCACATCGCCGGGCACAGCCCGGATCCCAACCACGGCGAGGCGCTGCTCGTCGACACCCACGCCACCGCCGTGCGCGACGGCGTCTGGGATCTGCTGGATCACGCGCTGGCGCGCGCTGGCCCCAAGCCGGTGCTGCTGGAACGCGACGCCGATCTCCCGCCGTTCGACACGCTGTACGCGGAATGCCGCGGGGCGGACGCACGCATCGCCCGGCACCGCAAAGGGGCCGCCCGGGCGCCGGAGACCCGCAACCATGTCGGCGCTTAGCGCCTATCAGCGGCGCATGGCCGCCGTGGTCGCGGGCGGCGACGCGGACGCCCTGGCCGCCGACGCCGCCGAGCCGGGCGTGACGTGGCGCGCGGCCGTGTACCGCAACACCTTCGCCGCCGGCTGCCGCGACGCCCTGGCGGCGAACCATCCCGCGGTCGAAGCCATTGTGGGCGCGGAATTCTTCAGCGCGCTCGCCCAGGCCTATATTGCGGCGCACCCGCCGACCGGGCGCACGCTGGTCGGCTACGGCCAGTCGTTTCCCGCCTTCCTTCGCGCGTTTCCGCCGGTGGCGCGGGTGCCCTATCTGCCCGATGCGGCCGACCTCGACCGTGCCTGGCTGGCCGCGCACGTCGCGCCCGATGCGCCGCCGCTGACCGGCGCGGACGCGATGCGGCTGGCGCAGGCGAGCGATCTCGCAGCGCAGCGCCTCGCCCTGCACCCGAGCGCGCAAATCGTGACGACGGAATGGCGGCTGTACCCGCTCTGGGCGGCCGCGCGCGACACTACCGAACCGGATGATGCGGCGCTGCGGCTCCAGCGGACCGGCGACACCGTGCTGATCTGGCGGCCCGGCCACGAGGTCCGGCACCGCCGGCTGGCCACGGCCGAGGCCGCCTTTCTCGGCGACATCGCCGCCGGCGCCACGCTGGGCGCGGCCGCCGAGTGCGCCGCGGCGGCCGATCCCGGAGCCGGATTGGCCGAGCTTTTCGCGACCGTCCTTCAGGACGGCGTGCTGGCCGACCCGGCCGAGATCCCACACCAGGACGGAGAGGACGCCGCGTCATGACCACGGACACGCCGCCGACCGAACGCGGCGCCGCCGTCGCCGTCAGCCTGCGCGGGCTTTACGCGCGCGCCGTCTCCCTCGCCGGCCGGGCGGAACCGGTGGGGCTGCTGGGCCTGCGCCTGCTGCTGGCGCAGGTGTTCTTCTACTCGGGCCTGACCAAGTGGGACGGTCTGAGCATTTCCAACAGCGCGTACAGCCAGTTCGAGGTCTTCTACGGCCAGACCGGACTGTCGTTCTTCTGGATCGACAACCTGGCGCGCCTGACGGCGGTCGCGGAAATCGTGCTGCCTGTGCTGGTCGTTTTGGGCCTGTTGGGCCGTGTCGGGGCACTGGGCCTCCTGATCATGACGCTCGTCATTCAGTTCACGGTCTGCAACGAAATGTACGACGTGTGCCTGACCACGGCCGAAGCGTGGTGGAACACCCACGCGTGGTGGGCTGCGATCGCGTTCTACCTCGTCCTGCGCGGCCCCGGCCCGCTGTCGCTGGACCGGCTGCTGGGCCTGGAATCCCCGACCGGCGGCCGGTAAGCCGGAGGCCCCCGTGGCTCGGCGGTGACGGCTTCATCGGCTGCCGTCTTGCAAGCTTCGCGAGCGCCGGCGAGCCCGGGGAGCTTCCCCGGCGCACCCCGGCATCGGCGGCATAACCACGGTTACCCGTCGGCCGGCTCTTGTGCGTGCACATTCGTCTTTGCTAAAAAAGTGGTTTATAAAAAAGGCCACTCGGCATGCGCCGGGACGGTGACAACCCGCGAAACGGCTCGCCGATGCGGGATCTTGAGGGACAGCAATCAACGTCTGGGGAGACCAATCATGGCAATAGGCGCTCGAACATGGCCGATTGTCCTTGCGGGCGTCCTGGCGGGGACGGCCGCGGCACAGGCCGAGATCACCCGCGTCGAGGTGATGGCGGATAGCTGTCTGGCCTGTCACGGCGCGGAAGCGCAGGGACCGGGCCCGATGCCGGCGATCAACGACCTCACCGAACAGGGTATCGTCAATAAGCTGATGACCTTCCGCGAAGACGAAGCGAAAGACGCCACCCTGATGAACCGGCATGCGCCCGCCTACAGCCAGGACGAGATCCGGGCGATTGCCGAGCATATCGCCAACCTTGAGTGATCGGGGGGATTTTCGGCATGACCGAGCACAGCACGGCGAAGGCCCGGTGGTCGCGGCGCAATCTGATGAAGATCGGCGGCACGGCCGGTCTCACGCTGGCGCTGGTGGGTGGTGCGGCCAACTGGGCGCGCGGGGCCGCGCCCAAACGGGTGGTCGTGGTCGGCGGCGGGCCCGGCGGCGCCACGGCCGCGAAGTACCTGCGCCGCTACGATCCGGATATCCGGGTCACCATGGTGGAGCCGCAGCCGCACTATTACACCTGTTTCAGTGCCAACTGGGTGCTGGGCGGCTTCCGCAACCTCGAAAAGACCAAGCAAACTTTCGACGCCCTGAGGGACGCATACGGCGTCGAGGTGGTGCAGGACCGGGTCGTCGACTGGGACACGCAGACGGGCAAGGCCAGGCTCGCCGGCGGCGACACGCTCGCCTTCGACCGCATCGTCGTCGCGCCCGGCATCGCGCTCCGCTGGGACGAGGTCGACGGCATGTCGGAAGCCGACGCAGAGCGTGTGCCGCACGCCTGGCACGGCGGCCGCCAGTACCGGATCCTGCGCGACCAGCTCGAGGCCATGGAGGACGGCGGGACCTTCGTCATGGCCGCGCCGCCGAACCCGTTCCGCTGCCCGCCGGGCCCCTACGAACGGCTGAGTCTGGTGGCGCACTACCTCAAGGAGAACAAGCCCAGGTCCAAGGTGCTCTGTCTCGACCCGAAGGACGGCTTTTCCAAGCAGGGCCTGTTCGAGCAGGGCTGGGCCGAGCTCTACGGCGACATGATCGAGTGGGTCCCGGGCTCCGGCGGCGGCCGCCTGCACAAGGTGGATCCGAAGACGCGCACGGCCTGGACCCAGGAGGGCTTCCAGAAGCACAAGGCGAACGTGCTCAACGTCGTGCCGCCGCAGCAGGCAGGCCGGATCGCCCAGGACATGGGCCTGGCCGACGAAAGCGGCTGGTGCCCGGTCGACCAGCGCACCTTCGAATCGACCCGGCAGGCCAATGTCCACGTCATCGGCGACGCCGCCATCGCCGGGGACATGCCGAAGTCCGGCCACGCCGCGAACAACCAGGCCAAGATGGCCGCCGCCGCGATCGCCGCAGCGTTCAACGGCTGGGAAACGCCCAAGCCGAAACTGGTCAACACCTGTTACAGTTTGATCGGACCCATGCACGGGATCAGCGTCGCTGCGGTGTATCGCTACACGGACGGTCGGATCCGCGCCGTCGCGGATGCGGGCGGCGTCAGCCCGGGCGATGCGGACCGGTTCTTCCGCATCGATGAGGCGCACTACGCCCGCGGCTGGTACAAGGCGATCACCGACGATATCTACGGCTGATCCGGCCGCGCGCCCAGAAGGGACGGGCCAGCGCCCCGCTCAGCCTGTGCGCGGCGACGGCAACGTGACCGCGCACCCGTTTGGCACGGCGGCGGGCCGGCGCATCGGCCCGTCCCTCGGCGCCGGCATGCGAACGCCCGGTGGCGAACCCCCATCAGTGAATGCTAAAGTATTCTTATAATCACTATGCAAGGGGGAGATGTCATGTTCGACGGGGATGCACGCCCCTATTGGCCGCCGCTGGTCGCCGGCATCGCGCTGGGTCTGACCCTCCTGCTCACCTTCATCATTACGGGCCACGGTCTGGGTGCCAGCGGTTTCTTCACGCGTGTCAGCGTCGTCGCCGCCGATTGGCTGGTGCCGGGTTGGGCGCAGAATAACGACTACTTCGGCCTGTTCCTCCAGGGCGGCGCCAATCCGCTGCTCGCCTGGATCACGTGGGAAGTGGTGGGCGTCTTCGTCGGCGGTCTCGCGGCGACGCTGATGGCCGGCCGTTTCCGCCCGCAAATCGAGCGCGGCGGTGGGATCGGCCGCAGTAAGCGCCTCGGCTACGCCTTCGCCGGGGGCGTCCTGACCGGCTTCGGCGCGCGCCTGGCCCGCGGCTGCACCAGCGGGCTCGGTCTTTCCGGTGGCGGCACGCTCGCGGTCGCCGGATTCGTGTTCCTGATCGGCTTTTTCGTCGCCGGTTTCGGGGTCAGCTACCTGATGCGGAGGGCCTGGCAATGAGTCTGCCACTCTACGACAACGGCGCGGCGGCCGGTTTGCTGGCCGGCATTCTGTTCGGCTTCGTGCTGGAAAATGCTGGCTTCGGCAGCGCGCGCAAGCTCACCGGCCAGTTCCGCCTGACCGACTGGTCGGTATTCAAGGTGATGTTCACCGCCGTGATCGTTTCGGCGGTCGGGCTTTGGCTGCTCCAGCTCGTGGGCCTTACGGCCTTTTCCGAGGTTTACATCCCCACGCCGTTCTTCTGGGCGATGGGCCTCGGCGGCGTGCTGATCGGCGCGGGCTTCGCCGTGGGGGGCTACTGTCCCGGCACCAGTGCCGTCGGCCTGGCCGGGGGACGCGGCGACGCGCTCGTCTTCATCCTGGGCATGATCGTCGGCACGGCTGTGTTCGCCGGCCTGTTCCCCGTGATCGAGCCGCTCTACACCGCTGCCCAGGGGGCCGAGCGCCAGACCCTGGACGCGCTGTTCGGCGTCCCCACCTGGGTGGTTCTTGCCGCGCTCGTGGCCATCATGGCCGGCGGTTTCCTGCTCGGAACGAACCTCGAGCGGCGAATGGCCGGCGCGCGCCGGAGCGCGGGCGGTCATCCGGAAGGCGCGCCCTCGGCCGCGGAGTGAACCGGCGGGCGCACGCGCGATTGCAAACAGCGCCATAACGACATCCATACCCGCTGAGGAGGGACCAACATGATGCCGAGCAAAACCCTGAACCTCGCCGCCGCCCTGGCGCTCGCCGCGGGGATGGCCGGTACCGGCCTGCCGGCGCAGGCCCAGAGCAATCCCTGTGCCCCGGCGAATCCCTGCGCGCCGGGCGCGGGCGGCGGACAGAACGCCGCCACGGACTCGGGCGCCCAGGCCGGAGGCGGCTATGCCGCGGCGTTCCCGCAGACGCTGCACGGCCCGGCTGCCCGGCCCTTCGACGTCACCGCCGACTGGCAGCAGGCGCCGTTCGGCGACGCCATGCCCGCGATTGTGGAGAACTACCTTCGCGCGGCGCCCTACATCGGCACCGGCGGGCGCATCGAATCCGACGCCTACGGCAAGCTGAAGGAGCTGGGCTTCAAGACGGTCGTGAGCCTGGTGACCTACGACGAGGAGGCCGAGGAAGTCTCGGAAAAAGGGTCGGCCGCCGGCCTTGAGGTGGTCAATATTCCGGTCTCCACGCGTGCGCCGAATCCGGCGCAGGTCGGAAAGTTCGCCCGGGTCGCCGAGAATCCGGCCAATTACCCGATCCTCGTGCATTGCCACTCGGCCAACCGGGTGGGCGCCATGTGGGCGCTTTACCGGGCCGCCAGCGGCGTGCCGGCGCCGCTTGCCGTACAGGAGGGCCGTACCGTGGGCCTGAAGCCGAGCCGCGAAGGCGCGGTGCGCAAGCAGCTTGGCCTGCCCAAGCTGGCCACGAACTGACGCGCACGCGCCGTGCTTGCGTTCCGGCGCACGACGCGCTGGCGCACCCGGGCGGCGTCGGCCCTCGCGGCCGGCGCCGCCTTCTTCGCGCCGTGGGCTGCCGCCGGCGCCGACTCGGTCGAGGCATTCCTGGACCGGCACTGGGACCACCCCCTGGCCCCGCAGGGGCCGCCACCCGCCACCTTCTCGGAACGCGCGGCGTCCTTCGATCCGGCCGACTGCGCCGCCTGCCACCCCGCCCGCCATCGCCAGTGGCGGGAAAGCCGGCACGCGCACGCCATGGGCCCGGGCGTGCTGGGCCAACTCCGCGCCATGCCGCCGCGCCGGGCGGAAAGTTGCCTGCGCTGCCACGCGCCGCTGGGCGAGCAGCGGCAGAGTCTGGCGCGCGCGCTCGGCTGGCCCCGGGCGGACGACGCCGCCCCCCTCCCCGGCTACGTGCCGGCCGACCTGCACGCCCGCGGCCTCGCCTGTCCCGCGTGCCACGTGCGCGAGCACACGCGGTACGGCCCGCCAGCACAGAATCGGCTCCCGTCAGCGCAGGCGCCTCACGACGGCTTCGTCGCCCAGCCCGCCTACCGCGACAGCCGCTTTTGCCGGAGCTGTCACCAGTTCGCACCCGACGGCCGGCGGCTCAACGGCAAGCTGCTGGAGAACACCTACGAACAGTGGCGCCAAAGCCGTTACGCGGACGCGGGGGTGAGCTGCCAGGACTGCCACATGCCGGGGCAAAGCCACCGCTGGCCCGGCATCCACGAGCCGGACATGGTGCGCCGGGCGGTGCAAAGCCGGTTGGCGCAGCGCCGCGGGGCGGACCGCTGGCACGTGACCGGAAAGATCACGAACGCGGGCGCGGGGCACAAGCTGCCCACCTACCTGACCGCGCAGCTCTGGGCGGAGCTGGTCCTGCTTGACGGCGACGACGCCGTCGCCACGCTGGCCCGCCAGCCGATCGGCTGGAAGGCCGACCTCTCGCTGCGGAACGAAGCCTTCGACACGCGCCTCGCCCCGGACGGGACGGTCACCCTCAGCGCCGCGCTGGATCCGGCGCGCGCCCGGGACCGCCGTGCCGCCCTGCGGCTGCGGGTGGCGCCACAGGAATTCTACGAGCGCTTTTTCGCCGCGCGGCTCGAGAACGGCGGCCTGCCGGTTCGCGCGCGCCGCGACCTCGCGCGGGCGCTGGACGCGGCCAAATCGACCCGCTTTACGCTGACCCTGAAGACCGTGGCGCTGGGGATGGCGGATGGCCGCCCGTGACACCCCCCGCCGGGCCGGATGCGTCGGCCGGACCGGGTTCCGGCGGTGCCGTCCGGGAACCGCGACACAGCGGTCCGCGCCTCTTCGGAAAAGGGCGCGCATGCGCCGCACCCTCAGAACCGGATCGATCTGTTACACTATTAGCTGCGTCGTTATGTTTAGCTTTGGCATTGACAGGCGTAATATTCGTTCATAACCATGCGCTAAAATAGAAAGCCTACACGGGCAGGGATATGCCCGCAAGGCTCGAAACCATAATGGGGAGGTCGTTCATGCGTTGGGCCAAGGCGGTTGCGGCCGGGCTGCTCGCGGGCGCGCTTTCGCTGGGCGCGGGTGGTGCTCAGGCGGCCGACGGGCACGACGGCGCCTACGAACCGGTAAAGACCGACAGCGGCTTGCTGGCGCAGCCCTGGTATCTCAATTCCTTCCTCGATTTGGCGGCCGATCTCGCCAACGCGAGCGAGAAGGACAAGCGCTTCGTCGTCGTGTGGGAGCAGACGGGCTGCCCCTACTGCGAGCGCATGCACGAGGAAAACTACACGATCCCGGCGATTACCGATTATGTGCGCGAGCACTTCGACGTTCTGCAGTTGAACCTGCACGGCGCGCGCCGGGTAACGGATTTCGACGGGGAAGTGCTGCCCGAGAACGACCTTGCGCGCAAATACGGCGTCACTTACACGCCGACGATTCAGTTCTTCCCGGCGGATCCCGCGAAAGCCCGGGGCAAGCCCGGGCACAAGGCGGAAATCGAGCGCGTCGCGGGCTATCTGAAGCCGGTGCCCTTTCTGGCGGCGTTCAAGTACGTGGCCGACAAGACGTACCGGGACGTCGGCCTGCGGGCCTACCTGAACCAGCAGGCCCGCAGCGACCTGAAGGACGCCGGTTTCCAACCCCAGAGCTGGTAGCAGGTCGCACGCCATGCGCGAGCGGATGACGGCGCGCCAATGCGCCTGGCGGCGGCGCAGCCTCCTGGGCGGCGTGACGGGTGTGGCGACCCTCGCGGCGCTGGGTGGCGCACCCGCTGTGGCGGGCCGGGCGCAGCCCCGTCTGGTCGTGGTCGGCGGCGGTCCGGGCGGTCTCTCGGTCGCCCGGCGGATCGCCGAACAGGGCGGCGTCCGGGTCACGGTGATCGAGGCGAATGCCCGGTACGCCGCCTGCTTCTGGAGCAACCACGTGTACGGCGGCACGGCCGATCCCGACTCCATCCTGTACGGCTACGACGGCGTCCGCGCGGCGGGGGTCGAGGTGATCCAGGACCGCGCCGTGGCCGTCGACCGCGAGCGGCGCGCGGTCCGTCTCGCCACCGGCGGACGGGTCGCCTACGACCGGCTTTTGATCGCGCCGGGCATCGGCTTCCGCGACGTGCCGGGCTATGACGCGGCGGCGCAGAAGGCCATGCCGCACGCGTACGACACCCGGCCCGGCTCGCTGATGAAGCTCCGGCAGCAGCTACGGGACATGCCGGACGGCGGCAAGGTGCTCGTCGCCGTGCCCGGCGGCACCTACCGGTGTCCCCCGGCGCCCTATGAGCGGGTCAGCCTGATCGCGCACTACCTCAAGCATGCCAAGCCGAAAAGCACCATCCAGGTGATCGACGGCAAGAACACCTTCCTGCACCAGGCCGTCACGCAACGCGCCTGGAAGGAGCGCTATCCGGGCATGATCGAATGGCTGCCGGTCGACTTCGTCGGCGAGGTGCAAGCCGTCGAGGCGGGGACCCGGACGCTGCACACCGGCTTCGGCCGCTTCACCGGCGACGTGGTGAATTTCATTCCGCCCCAGCGCGCCGGCGACATCGCGGTGAACGCGGGACTGGCCGACGAGACGGGGTTCTGCCCGGTCGCGTTCCCGCAGATGCGTTCCCGGCGCGACGACACGGTGTTCGTCGTGGGCGACGCGGTCGAGGCGCACACCATGCCCAAGGCGGCGACGGCAGCGGTCAGTCAGGCCCATGCCTGCGCCGGGGCGATCCGCCAGGACCTGCTGGGCGCGACGCCGCCGAGTCCGGCGCTGGAACTGGCTTGCTACAGCTTTCTCGATCCGCGTCACGCGGTGATCAATACCAGCACCTACGCGCCCACCACCGGCGGCGGCGTGAAACGGGTGGACGCCTACAACAGCGACAAGCGCGAGAGCGCAGAGACCCGCCGGAACCAGGCGGCCGAGGCGCAGGGCTGGTTCCGGAGCGTCACCAGGCACCTGTTCGCCTGACCGTGGCACAGCCGGCCGCCGCTGCGCGCGGACCACCCGATGGCGGCGGCAACGACCGGGGCTCGAAAAAAACGGCGCGGCCAACGCGCCAGGCACCGCACCCGCGAGAGAGGGAGGTAACATGAGCGATACACCACGCGAGCCGGCCGCCCGGCCGTCGCGCCGGGACGCGGAAGATCCGCGGGCCGGCGACCAGGGTGCGCCCTCGCCCGGCGACGGTGGCGATCACGGAACCGGCCGACGCAACTTCCTGCGCGCCGGACTGGGAGCGGCCGGCGGTCTGGTCGCCGCCACCACCGGCGCGGGCAAGGCCGCGGCCGCCGGCGGCTCGGGCAATTCCGCCAGCAACGCCATCACGAACTTGCCCACCTGGACCAAGTACCTGGGTCCCGGCGTTGAGGCGCGGCCCTACGGCCAGCCGTCGAAATTCGAGGACTCCGTGGTCCGGCGCAACGTGGACTGGCTGACCGCGACCAAGCAGTCCTCGGTGAACTTCACGCCGATTTATGCGCTCGAGGGCTTCGTCACGCCCAACGGCATCTGCTTCGAGCGCCACCACGGCGGACGTGCGGACGTCGATCCGGCCCAGCACCGGCTCATGGTGAACGGCCACGTCGAACGCGAGCTGGTGTTCACCCTGAACGACCTGCTGCGCATGCCGCAGGCGAGCCGATTCTACTTCCTGGAGTGTGCCGCCAACACCGGCATGGAATGGCACGGCGCGCAATTGAACGGGGTGCAGTTCACCCACGGCATGCTCCACTGCGTGCAGTACACCGGCGTGACGCTGCGCACCCTGTTCCGCGAGGCGGGGTTGAAGGAAAACGCCAAATGGGTGCTCGCCGAGGGCGCGGATGCCGCGGCGATGACCCGGACGATCCCGCTGGACAAGGCCCTCGACGACTGCATGGTCGCGTACGCCCAGAACGGCGAGCGCCTGCGCCCGGAACAGGGCTACCCCCTGCGCCTCGTGGTGCCGGGCTACGAAGGCAACATGTGGGTGAAGTGGCTGCGCCGGCTCGAGGTCGGCGACAAGCCCTACCACACGCGCTGGGAGACCGCGACCTACACCGACCTCATGCCCTCCGGCAAGGCGCGGCAGTTCACCTGGGTGATGGAGCCCAAATCGGTCATCACCAACCCGTCGCCGGAAATGCCGCTGGTCGACAAGGGCCGGCAGTTGCTGCGGGGCCTGGCCTGGTCCGGCCACGGCAAGGTCAAGCGCGTCGACATCTCCTTCGACGGCGGTGTCAACTGGCGCACGGCCGAGCTGCAGGATCCGGTCCTGCCGCGCTGCCTGACCCGCTTTGTCCTGCCGTTCGAATGGAACGGCGAGGAAATGCTGGTGCAAAGCCGCGTCATCGACGAGACGGATTACGTGCAGCCCACCATCACCGAGCTGCACAAGGCGCGCGGCACGGAATCCATCTACCACAACAATGCGATCCAGACCTGGCTGATCAAATCCACCGGGGAGGCGGAGAATGTCCATGTTGCCTAAGCCAGTCGCGTTTCCGGGCGCGGCCGCGCTCGTGCTGGGTGTCGCCGTCGGCGCCGCGGCGGGCGACGATACCCGCCCGACCGGCCTGGGACGCCCGGCCAGCGAGGCGGAGATCCGGGCCTGGAACGTCGATATACCGGTGGACGGCGACGGCGCGCCGGAAGGCGCCGGCACGGCCAAGCAGGGCCAGGCGATCTACGACCAGGAGTGCGCCACCTGTCACGGCGTGTTCGGCGAAGGCAAGGGCCGTTATCCGGCACTCATGGGTGGCCGCGGAAGCCTGGACAGCAAGGACCCGGAAAAGACGGTAGGCAGTTATTGGCCCTACGCGACCACGCTGTGGGCCTATATTCACCGGGCCATGCCGTTTGGCAACGCCCAGGCCCTGACCATCGACGAGACCTATGCGGTAACGGCGTATGTCCTCAACATGAACGACATCTTCCCCTACGACAAAAAGTTGACGGACGAGAACATCGCCGACGTCGAGATGCCCAACCGCGACGGCTTCATCCGGCCCGATCCCCGACCCGATGTCGACACCGGCAAGCCGTGCATGCACAACTGCCGTCAACAGGTCGAGATCACCGGTCGTGCCACAGAAATCGGCGTGACCCCGGAGAACCGCGGCCACCGGACGCTGGTGCAGCCGCCCCCGAAGGCCGCGCCGGGCGGAAAGAACAAGGCCAAGGCAACGACGGAAACGGAATGACCGGGGCGACGGCCGCGCGGCCGGGCTCGACCGCCGGCGAACGACCGGCGGCCCCCGCCGGCCGGCGGGCCGGCCTAGTCGCCGCCCTGGGCGCGGTCGCCGCCGCTACTCGATCTTGATGTAGGCGAAGCCCTTGTTCTGCAACTCGGCAACCCGCACCACGCCCGACGCGACGGAATCGACGCCGTCGTAGAGCTTGCCCTTCGGCAGGCCGACCCGTTCGCGCGTGATATCGCACAGCTCGAGCTTGACGTTGTAGGTGTCCTGGAGCGTGTTCAAGCGCCCTTTGAGGTTGTCGCGCCGCTCTGCAAGGGCCGCGTCCGCCTCGAACGGCGTGCCCTTGAGCTTGTTATCCGTGAGGAACCGGATCCCGTAGGAATTGAAGACGATCCGCACATCGTAGTCGCGAAGCTGATTCCGGTAGGTGGTCACCATATTGTAAACGCTGGTAAGCATGGCGCTGAACCGGCGCGGATTCTTGAAGTCCGCATGGTAGACCACCTGGGCCGGCCCGCCCCCCATGGAGTCCGCGGCGGCGGCGGCTTTGCTCGGCACGCCTGCGGCAACGGCCGTAAGCGCGAGCGCAACCGCGAAGGGGGCAAGCGACCAACGGCGCAGACGACCGCGAGGTGCGCTCGGCTGGGGATCACCCGGTTGCATGTTTCACCTCCTGGCGTTCCGGACGGCCGGCAATCCGGCATTTCAGCGCGGCTGCGTGAACTCGGCCGCGTGGTGAATCGGGCCGCCGGGGGCGCATGCATCGCCGAATGCACGGCGTACACAGCCCCCAAGCGGCATCCCCGTTGTCGGCGGCCTATTGATTGACCGGTGAATCGGGGTCCAGGAGATACGCCATGACGTGGGCGATCTTGTCCTGGGAAAGGAAGTCATTGGCGCCGAAACGGGGCATCTTGGTGCAGGGAAAGAACTGGTGCGGATTGTAGATCACCTCGTAGGTGTACTGCTTGGTCTGCTCGGTCAGTCCCCGCGTCTCGCCGTATCCGATCAGGCTCGGCCCCAGGGTGCCGGACCGGATTTTCTTATCCTCTTCCATCTGGTGACAATTGATGCACAGGCCCCCGGTCTGGCGCGCCTCATGGTCATCGATCTTGTGGCCGACGCGGTAGCCGTAGGCATTTTCGGCGATCGTCTGCCCCTTTTCCCAGTCGCCAAGTTCAATGCCGCCGTCCGGATAGGCCGTATTCTCCCGGGCCATTTCGGTCACTTTCTGTGCGGTCGCGCTGTCGATCTGACCGCCATTCAATGCCGAACACGTTTTCTGCAGCTTGTCCTGTTGGAGGCGAGCGCGCACCGTCCCGCCTTCCTGGGTCTTCATGTCGGTGTCGAAGCCGTTGGCCTTGAAAATCAGATATTCCGCCAGCTCTTCCGCACTCATCTCCGTGTAGTCGACATTTTTCGAAGATCCGGCCACGGCGTGTCCGCTGGCAAATGCACAAAGCAACAGTACGAACAGGGCAAAAAATGCCGGATTATGACGCCATGTGCGGTCCATGATCAGTCCTCCCCAGACTCGGTGCTTTTGCGGTCAGCGCTTCAGGTCGGGCAAGATCGCCGGTTCGCCGCGAGCCGCGTCCTTCCAGAAACTCATGATGGCAATGGCGGCGTCCGAGCGGCGATTGATCCGACCTTTCCGCATTTGCCAATAGCAGCCGCGCACGCGCTGGTAAGGGCTGCGCACGGATGACTTGCCGACACGCTGGGCCGGCCAGGAAACCGCCTTGGTCCACTCCTTGGGATTGTTCATGTTGGGCAGCACCGAAGCCCGGATCCGCTTGCCGGTTTCGCCGTGACAGGTGTTGCAGCTAAAGTCGAGGATACTGGACCGGCGATAGAACATGGCTTCGCCGGCATCCCGCATCGCCTTCTCCAGCGGATGCTCCATCGGCGGGTCCCAGGCATAGCCGTTGGACTGAGCGGCCACATACGCCATGAGAGCCCGGATTTGCGACCGGTTCGTCAATTCGGGGGCGTCTTCCGGGAAGCCCTGGATGGTCTTCATGCAATGGACCAGACGCGTCTCCAGGTCCATAACCCGGCCGGTATCTTCAAAATACCGTGGCATTTCGGCATACGCACCGGCAAGCACACCGGGACCCTTTCCGAAATCGCACGTCTCAAGAGATTTGTTATTGGGACCCCGCTTTCTCTCGAACAACGCTTTGCCGTCATCGACGACGAAATAGGCCGGATTGTTCCCCATCATCATGAGGTTTTGCGGACTTTGCGTGAGATAGTCGGAATTGGACTGGTCGATGAGATTCGTCAGGATATCCTTCGGGGCATCATTCGTGCAGTTGACGCACTGTGCGCTCGCATTGCCGATCAGCGCGAAGGTGGCAACCGGAACCGCGAGCAGCAGATTCCGGCCCGCCCGCGACGGTCTCATGAGCTTTGGCATCGTCCTCTCTCCTCCCCGTCGATCCATGCGGGTTCGCCGCGATTTGCGCACGGTGTCCCGTAAACCCGCGTGATCCATTGGCGCCTTTGTTGATGATCAGAATCCGCTCCTGGCTGTGGCGCACTTGATTAGGTTCCCATTTTTCCAGGCGGATCGTGGGCGGGATCTTGCCGATGTGACGATCCCCATACCTTGCATACGAGGTTGAACCCTGGCGCAGCGAGTTGGCAGCGTCAACACGCCGCGGTCTTTTCATCGGACCGGATATGGAATGAATGGCCGGCAAAGCCGGTTTGGCCGTGTGGTCTGGGGGCCAGGGACTGGCGCGGTCTGATCGCCAGACCAAAAGCGTTGACATGCGCCGCGCGCAACGCGAACCTTAGCACAATGTTATATACCGGCCACCACAAGGGCGGGCGACATGCCTTGGCCGCTGTCCTGGCGGGTATCGTCGCACTTGCCGCCCCGGCTGCCAACGCTGCCGAACTGGTCATGTTCACCAGTCCGGGCTGCCCGTGGTGCGCAGCCTGGGAGCGCGAAGTGGGGGATGCGTATGCCAAGACCGACCTCGGACAGGTCGCGCCGCTGCGCCGGGTCAATCTGCACCGGGACGACACGGCCGGTCTGGACCTGGACCGCGTCGTTCGGGTCACGCCGACGTTCGTGCTCGCCCGGGACGGGCGTGAGCTGGGCCGAATCGCCGGCTACCCCGGCGAATCGCATTTCTGGACGCGCCTGGAACAGCTGATCGCGCAGCTCAAGAAACAACCACCGCAGAACGCAAAAGCCGAGCCGTGATGCGCCCGTCCCGAAAGCCGGACGGGACGCGCACGGCCGAGGGTCCGCAAATGGGCCCGGTGCCGCGGTTTCGCCCGACGGAGCCGCGGGACCAGAAACCAAAGCGACGAGAGGGGAGAGGATCGCTCATGGTGAGACGTTTGGCGTGTGCGGGCGCACTCGCCGCCGGCGTCGCGGCGGCGCCGGCGGCCGCCCAGGACAACGGAAACGCGACCGTATCCTTCGAAGTCATGAAACCGTCCCTGGCCGTCGAGGCGGCCGAGGCCGCCCGGGCACACTGTCTGGACGAAGGCTATCAGGTGGCCGCCGCGGTGGTGGACCGCTTCGGCGTCACGCAGGCGCTCGTGCGCTCGCGGTATGCCGGCCCGCACACCGTCGATACGGCGGCGCGCAAGGCCTACACCGCCGTCAGCTTCCGCACCGACACGCTGTCGCTCGTCGAGCCCACCCAGGCCAACTCGCTGCAGGCGGGCGCACGCGACATTCCGAAGGTGCTCATGTTGGGCGGCGGCCAGCCGGTCCGATCCGGGGGCAGCCTGATCGGCGCCGTGGGTGTCTCCGGTGCGCCCTCCGGCGAGGAGGACGCGGCCTGCGCCGAGGCGGGAATCGCGGCGATCAGCGACGACTTGGCGTTCTAGCAGCCGGAGAGCGGTCGCCGGTCCGACTGGCGACTCGACGGGACGGCGTTATCGCACGCCGGCGCTCGCGTGCGATTCGACCAAATAGACGGGATTGAGGGAGTTGGCATGATGAAAAGCATGATCGACGGTCGCGGTTTGACCCGGCGCCGCATGCTGTCCAACGCGGCGATGGGGACCATCGCGATCGCCGGGGCGAGTCTCTTCTCGCGCTCGGCCGCCGCGACCCGCGCCGAGGCGATGGCGGCGATCAAGGAGCGAATCGGCGACAAGGACCCGAAAACGTCGAGCAAGATCGAACTCGACGTGCCCGAGATCGCGGAGAACGGCAGCACCGTACCGATGGGCGTGAAGGTCGACAGTCCCATGACGGACGCCGACCACGTCAAAGCCGTTCACGTCATGGCCACCAAGAACCCCGATCCGGAAATCATCACGTTCAAGTTCACGCCGGTGAGCGGTCGGGCCGAGGCGCAGACGCGCATGCGGCTGGCCGAGACCCAGGAGGTCGTGGCGGTCGCCGAGCTGTCGGACGGTTCGACGCTCATGGCGCAGAAGAAAGTCAAGGTCACAATCGGTGGCTGTGGCGGTTGAGGCCGCAGCCGCACCGGGATGGTAAACGCATTCGTGTGAAGGGAGACCGACCATGGCGAACAATCCCCCTCGCGTGCGGGTGCCCCGCTCCGCCGCCAAAGGCGATGTGATCGGGATCAAGACGCTGATCTCGCACGAGATGGAGACCGGCCAGCGCCGGGATGACGAAGGCAACAAGATCCCGCGCAACATCATCCACACGTTCAAGTGTCTCTACAACGGCGAAACCGTGTTCGAGGCCGATATGTACCCGGGCGTGTCCGCCAACCCCTACTTCGAGTTCTACATCAAGGCCGTCGAAAGCGGCGAGCTGGAGTTCGTCTGGATCGAGGACGGCGGGCAGACCTTCAGCACCAAGGAACCCATTGAGGTTTCCTGATACGATGCCGGCGCTGTGCCCGGCGCCGGCCATGATAACAAAGCTCTGGGGAAAGCGGTCATAAAACGGTTGCGGACGCGCGTGCGACGCGGACGCCGCGGACGCCCGATCCCCTGAACGGTCGGGGCATTCGCAAACCGCCTCAGGGGATCGACGGGCATCCGCTCGGTCCCGCGGGCGGCGCCCGCCGCTCCGCCTGGGCACAACCCGCCGTGTGTGGGGACAGCGCGGTCAGTCTGGACGCGCCGCACGGCATGGTCGTGCGCGCGGGCCGTGTGGGTCGTGGTCGGGATGTTTGCGTCCGGGCGCAGGCAGGTCGCCGCCGGGGACGGCTGCCAACGCGGTCGGGTGTTCGCGGAGATCCGGCGACACCACGGTTCGGCCGAGCCGCGATTGCGCGTGCCGCGGCCGCCGGCCCCGGTGGGGCGCGCCGCGGCGGAACACGCTGTCTCCAGCAGCACGGTGGTCCGGCCTCGATGGCCCGGGTATCGATGGCCCGGCTATCCATGTCCGCCCGTGCCGCGCGTGCACCCGTTTCGTTCACGCCCAAGGAGGCTATCCGATGCTCACCCGACGCGACCTCCTGCAGGTGGCCGTAGCGGCCGCGGCCCTGCCGGGGATGGCGCCGCTTGCCCGCGCGGCGAGCGGCCAGGCGGTGACCCAATCGCGTTTGCTGGACTTCCAGCCGACCGGCAACCTGACGCTGCTGCACCTGGCCGACATCCACGCCCAGCTCGTCCCCGTCTATTTCCGCGAACCCGCGACCTACATCGGCGTCGGCGGGCTGGACGGCATGCCGCCGCACCTCACAGGCAAGGACTTCCTGGCGCACTACGGCATCGAGCCGCGCAGCCTTTCGGCCTACATGCTGAGTTCCGTCGACTTCGTCGAGCTGGCACGGCAGTACGGCCGGGTCGGCGGGCTCGACCGCATCGCCACCCTGGTCAAGGCGGTCCGCGGCGAGCGCGGGGCCGAGAACACCCTGCTGCTCGACGGCGGCGACACCTGGCAGGGCAGCTACACCGCGCTGAAAACCGAGGGCGCCGACATGGTCCGGGCGATGAACGCGCTCGGCGTCGACGCCATGACCGGACACTGGGAATTCACCTACGGCGCCGAGCGGTTCCGGGCGCTCAAGGACAAGACGGAGGCCGAATTCCTGGCCGGCAACGTGCTGGACACGACCTGGCAGGAACCGGTCTTCGACGGCATTAAGATGTTCGAGCGCGCGGGCACGCAGATCGCGGTCATCGGCCAGGCCTTCCCGTACACGCCCATCGCCAACCCGCAGCACATGATCCCGAACTGGTCGTTCGGCATCCGCGAGGACACGGTCCGCAAGCAGGTCCAACAGGCCCGCGAGAAGGGCGCCGAGGTGGTGGTGCTGCTCTCGCACGACGGCTTCGACGTCGACCGCAAGCTGGCCCGGCGGGTCGACGGCATCGACGTCCTGTTCACCGGACATACCCATGACGCCCTCCCCGAACCCGAAGAGGTCAACGGCACGTTGCTGATCTCCTCGGGTTCGCACGGCAAGTTCCTCTCGCGCCTCGACCTGGACGTGCGGGGCGGCAAGGTCGCGGACTGGACCTACCGGCTGATCCCGGTGCTTTCCGACGCCATCGAGCCGGACCCGGAGATGGCGGAAACGGTCCGGGACATCCGCGCGCCCCACGAAGACACGCTGCAACAGGTACTGGGCGAGGCGGAAACACTGCTCTACCGCCGTGGCAACTTCAACGGCACCTGGGACGACCTGATCTGCCAGGCGCTGATGACCGAGCGCGACGCGCAGATCGCCATGTCCCCGGGATTCCGCTGGGGCGCGGCGCTCCTGCCGGGGCAGAAAATCACGGTGGAGGATGTCTACAACCAGACCGCCATCACCTACCCCGAAGCGTACCGCCAGGAAATGTCGGGCGAGCGGCTGAAGATGATCCTGGAGGACGTGGCCGACAACCTGTTCAATCCCGACCCCTATTACCAGCAGGGCGGCGACATGGTGCGCATCGGCGGCATGGGTTACCGCATCGACGTCAGCGCCGAGCGCGGGTCGCGCATCTCCGACATGACCCTCCTGGAAACCGGCGAGCCGATCGACCCGAAGAAGACCTACACCGTCGCCGGCTGGGCCAGCGTCAACCAGGGTGTCGAGGGCCCGCCGATCTATGACCTGCTCGCGCGCTACATCGCGCGCCAGAGCCCCCTGCGGGTCGAGCGCAACGACCAGATCCAGGTCGTCGGCGCCTGAGCAGCGCCGGCGCCCGTCGGTTCGCACGCGAACGCGGGAAGGGGTGCGCGACCATGATGGATGTGGGCTACATCGGGGCCTTCAGCGCGGGGATCCTGAGCTTCCTCTCGCCCTGCATCCTGCCCCTGGTGCCGCCGTATCTGGCGTTCCTGGGCGGGGTCACGCTGTCGGCGGCGGAAGGCATGCAGGCCCAGGACCCCGATGCGGATTCCAGGCACAAGGCCTGGGCGGTGTTCTTCGCGGCGCTGGCGTTCGTCGTCGGCTTCTCGCTGGTGTTCACCGCCATGGGCGCAACCGCCTCGTCGCTGGGACAAATGCTCTCGCGCCACATGGACACCCTGGCGATCGTGGCCGGGGGCGTGATCATCGTCTTCGGGCTTCACTTCCTGGGGATTTTCAAGGTCAACCTGTTCTACCGTGAAGCCCGCTTCCACGCACAGACCAAGCCGGCGGGGCTGCTCGGGGCCTTCCTGGTCGGGCTGGCGTTCGCCTTCGGCTGGACACCCTGTGTCGGACCGGTGCTGGCCAGCATTCTGTTCGTCGCGGGCAGTCAGGGTTCGGCAATGGAGGGGGCGACGCTGCTGGCGGCGTATTCGCTGGGTATCGGCCTGCCCTTCCTGGCGGCCTCGCTGGCCGCGAAGCCCTTCATGACCTTCATGCAGCGCTTCAAGCGCCACATCCCGAAGGTCGAGAAAGGCCTGGGCGGCATCCTGGTGGTGACCGGTCTGTTGTTCGTGACCGGCACGATCAACGAACTCAGTTACTGGCTTCTGGAGACCTTCCCCAGCCTGGGCAAGATCGGGTGAACCCGGCGGCCTCGCGGATGCGGGCGCCGGCGCCCGGCTGTTCAGCGGGATGATGCGTCCGTGTCCTGCGCCGCCTCCGACGGCGGATAAGGGTCGAAGCCGGTCAGCATGGCGCGGGTGTGGTGGAACAGGGTCTCGCCCGTGGTGATCATGTACAGGTGCCCGATCAGGAACACGAGGACGACGTAGGCGGCGCCGACGTGAATCAGCGCCACCAGCCCCAGCGGCACGCCCGGCACCTCGCCCAGGAGGGCGAACGCGAGATAGAGCAGGCCCGTCGCCCAGATGACCGGGGAGATCACCGCACTGAAGATCAGATAGGCGACGAGCTGAAGCGGATTGTGCTTGCGCCCCCGTGTGGGGCGGAAGGGATGTGCCTCGCCGCGAAAAATGCCGCCGGTATAGAAGGCCACCACGGGCCGGATCGCCCTGGGCGATGGGACGTACTGGCGCCACTCCCCGGTGGTGACGTGCCAGAACACCGCCAAGAGCCACACCACCATCAGCGCCAGGGCGCTGGCCACATGCACCGTCGCCGCGCTGCCGTGACCGAACAGCTCGTAGGCGCCGCGAATCTCGAAACCCGTTAGCAGCATGGCCAGGAACAGCGCCGCCTGCGTCCAGTGCCAGACAATCTCGAAGCGGCTATACAGGCGCACGCGACCGCTCATGGCGTGTCTCCCCCGGTTTGCGTGCCCGCTGCGGCCCGGCGCCGGCGCGCAGCGAGCCGGAGGCCGGCGTGCCCGGCCACGCCGCCGGCGGCGAGCACGACCGCAATGAGGCCCAGAACGTCGACCCAGCGCCCGCTCTGTCCGGGGACGTAGGTGCCGGTCACGCCGGCCATGCGCGTGCCCACGCCGTGGCAGCTCCGGCAGGTCAAGGCATCCTCGGCCGGCGCCACCATGTGCGTGACCGGATAGAACGCCCGTGTCTCGACGAAGCCGAGTTCGCCACTGAAATCGCGCCCCACGGCCGCCATCGCTGTGCGCACCGCCGGTTTCCAGTCAAGCGAGGTCCAGAACGCCGCGTCGTCGCCGAACAGGTTGACGGGGACCAGCCGGTTGGTGCCCGCGTCGTAGGGCTGCTTGCCGCGCATGATCTTGAACGGCCACAGCCGGGCGTCGGGATCATCCGGCCCGCCGCCGAAGGTGTTGATGGCGATCGGCGGGCTGTCCGAGATCCGCGCATCCTCGACGGTGGGATAGCGATTGACCCCGTCGAACCAGCGATAGCTCGGCGCATAGTCCGCGCGCCAGCGCATCTTGCCCAGGCTGCTGGCGTAGACCAGGCGACCGTTGTCGTTGCGCTTCTGGATGCGGCTGCCGTCCTCGGCCAGCCGGCCCGCCTCGGACCAGTCCCACAGCGTCTTGGTGGCCACCCCGCCGCGGGCGATCTTGGGCACGTGGCAGGTCTGGCAGGCGATGCGGTCGATGTGCCGGTTGAGCGCGTGGCCGGTATAGGGCCCGGCGGCGTCGTGCGGCGCATTCGAGTGACAGGATGCGCAACTGGCGGCGTGCCGGCGTTCTCCGGGCTTGCCCGTGCCCTCGGGGTCGAACGCGCTCATGTCGTAGTGCCCGCCCGCCAGCTCGTGGCCGCGTTCGACGTGGCAGTCGCTGCAGGTCATGTCCGCGCCCGCGTCGCTCATGTGCACGTCGAGCGCCTTCGGCGCATCGCGCAGCGAGGAATCCAGATCGCCGGTCTTGGCGCCGTCGCCACCGCCCGCCTGGAAGTGGCAGGACCCGCAGGTCTCGATGCGGGTGGGGCCGACGTGGCGGGCGATGTCGCCCAGGTCGGGCAGGAGCAGCATCTCGCCGTCGACCGTGACCTGGTCCTTCGTGATGTGGGCCCGGCCCTTGTGCGTCTTGCCGTAGGCGCCGGTGCGGTCATGGCAGACCAGACAGTCGGCGCGCGTATCCGCGCTGGCGTCGTACGCGGGATCGCCCAGGCCGTAGCCCGCGTGGCACTTGGCACACCCCACCATGTTGGTGCGCACGCTCATCGCGAAGTTGTTGATGGCGTGGCGCTTGCCCGTTTGCTGCCCGGTATCGGGATGCGCGAACGACCAGGTGAAGTGGATCGACTGCCGCACCTCGTGGCCCGCATCCCGGTGGCACTCCAGGCATGCCCGCGTTACCGCCTGGCCGTCCTCGAAGTCCCCCTGAAGCGCCTCGAACGCGCTGTGGTCGGGCCAGTCGCGTCCGGTATCGGATGCCGCCGCCGCGGCCGGTGCCGCCACAAGGCCGAGCAGTGCCGCGGACAGCAGACCGAGGCGCATCATCCGCATCACCCGTCGAAGGTGCACCACACCTCCTTCTCCCGCTGCGCCGCGAAACGCGCCTACCGCACTGTAGAATACCAAACTGACGCAAACGGCAAAATGGGTGTTTTGGAGGGCGACGCCGGCGGTCTGCCACCTCGGGTCGCCGCCCCACCGCGCAGCCCCTCGCCCAAATGCATAGATGCGCGCGCGTCCAGGCTAGGCGATCCTGGGCATGTCGGCGCGCCCTTGCCGCGTGCTAGCGATCGCGTGATTGCGGTTGCGGCCGCCTCCCCGGCTTCGGGCCCATGGAGCCCCGCCGCCCATGCATGCGATCGGCGAGAGCAGCGTTTTTCCGGCGACCGAGGTCCAGGCCCTGATCGACGCCCTGGCGGCGCGCGGATATCGCGTCATCGGGCCCGTGCTGCACCAGGGCGCCATCGGGCTGGGCGAGATCACCGATGCCGCCGCCCTGCCCCGCGGCCTGCGCCAGGCCAAGACCGGCGGCCGCGAGGTCATCCGGGACGCTGGCGACGGCGCGTATTTCGCCCACACGGTCGGCCCCGAGGCGCCCAAGCGTTATCTCCACCCGGCCGAGCGCCGCATCTGCCGCATCGAACGCCAGGGCGACGAACTTTCGATCGTCGCCGAACCGGACGCACCGCCGCGCTATGCCTTCCTGGGCGTGCGCGGCTGCGACCTTGCCGGCATGGCAGTGCTCGACCGGGTGCTGCGCGACGACCGGTTCCGGGATCCCGCCTATGCCGCGCGGCGGGCCGACAACCTCATCATCGCGGTGAACTGCACCGAGCCGGGCGGCACCTGTTTCTGCGCTTCCATGGGCACCGGGCCGCGCGCCGGCCCCGGCTACGATCTCGCCCTGACCGAGCTGCTGGGCGGCGGGCGCCACGATTTCCTGGCCGAGGTGGGCACCGAGGCGGGCGCGGCCCTGCTGGAAGAACTGACGTGCCGCGAGCCCGCAGACGCCGATCGTGCGGCCGCCGATGCGGCGCTGGCCGAGGCCACCGCGAACATGGGCCGGCGCATGCCCGCGGCCGACCTGAAGGCGCTGCTCCAGGACAACCGCGAGCACCCGCGCTGGGACGACGTGGCCGAACGCTGCCTGACCTGCGCCAACTGCACCATGGTCTGCCCGACCTGCTTCTGCACCACTGTTACCGACACCTCGGACCTGGAAGGCGAAATCGCGGCGCGCTGGCAGCACTGGGATTCCTGCTTCACCCTGGATTTCAGCATCGTCCACGGGGGCAGCCTTCGCGCGTCGGCGCGCTCGCGCTACCGGCAGTGGATGACCCACAAGCTCGCCGACTGGCACGACCAGTTCGGCACCAGTGGCTGCGTCGGCTGCGGCCGCTGCATCGCGTGGTGCCCTGTGGGCATCGACATCACCGAGGAGGCGGCGGCCATTCACGCCGCCTCGCAAGCCGGCGAGGGCGCGTGATGGTGGCGGTCAAGAACCTGCCCGCGCTGCTGGCCGAGCACGCGTTCACCCAGGACCTCGACGCGGACGCCCTGGCGGTGCTCGCGGGGTGTGCGCAGAACGTCCGCTTCCGGCCCGATCAATCCATCTTCCGCGAGGGCGGCCGCGCCGACTGGTTCTACCTGCTGCGCCGCGGCACCGTCGCCCTGGAGATGCCCATTCCCGGGCGCGGCCGAACCACCATCCAGACCATTCGCCAGGGCGATATCCTGGGCGTGTCCTGGCTGTTCCCGCCGTACCGCTGGAACTTCGACGCCCGCGCCGTGACCGAAACCGGCGCGATCGCGTTCGACGCGGCGTGCCTGCGCGGCAAGTGCGACGCCGATCCGGCGCTGGGCTACGCGCTCATGCGCCGCTTCGCGCCCTACGTCTCGCAGCGCCTCCAGGCGGCGCGGCTGCAACTGGCCGATCTCTACGGAGACCCGAATGCCGCCGCGGGCTGAAACCGGCGCGATGCTGCCGCGCCCGGCACGGGTGCGGCGGGCGACACGGGAGACGCACGACGTGGTCACGCTGGAGCTCGAGGCGGAGCCGGAGCCGGCGGACGCACCCGCCGCGGCACAGCCTGGACAGTTCAACATGCTCTATGCCTTCGGTGTTGGTGAGGCCGCCATCAGCGTGAGCGACATCGCGGACGGAACGCGCGGCGCGGTGCACACCGTTCGCGCAGCGGGTGCGGTGACCCGGGCGCTCGCCGCACTGGAGCCCGGCATGCCGCTGGGCGTGCGCGGGCCCTTCGGGACCCCCTGGCCGCTCGCTGCATGCACCGGCCGCGACGTGCTCGTGGTCGCGGGAGGGATCGGCCTGGCGCCGCTGCGCGGCGCCATTGCGGCCATCCGCCGCGAACGCGACCGCTACGGCCGGGTCACCATCATCGTGGGCGGACGCAGCCCGGACACCCTGATCTATGCCGAGGACCTCGCGGCATGGCGCGCCGATTCCACGCTTCAGGTGGAGACGATCGTGGACCACGCCGGCCCCGCCTGGCGCCACGACGTGGGCGTGGTGACCGACATGCTGCCGCGCGCGCAGGTGGATGCGGAACGCACCACAGCGCTGCTTTGCGGGCCGGAGGTGATGATGCGTGTCGCCGCCGACGCGCTGGCCGACCGCCGCGTGCCGGCCGACGCCATCGCCGTCTCGCTCGAGCGGAACATGAAATGCGCCATCGGCCATTGCGGCCATTGCCAGCTCGGCCCCGCGTTCATCTGCAAGGACGGCCCGGTCCTGCCGTGGCACCGCGTCGCCGGGCTGCTGCGCGAAGGGGAGATCTGAGCCGTGAGCCGAACCGCGCGCCCAAGGCTTGCCGTCTGGAAGTTCGCCTCCTGCGACGGCTGCCAGTTGACCATCCTGGACCTGGAGGACGAGCTGCTCACCCTCGCCGGGGCGGTTGAGATCGCCGTGTTCCACGAGGCGTCGAGCGACGTCGGCGAAGGGCCGTTCGACGTGTCGCTGGTTGAGGGCTCGATCACCACGGCCAAGGACGCCGAGCGCATCCGGGCGATCCGGGCGCAGTCGGCGACGCTTATCACCATCGGCGCCTGCGCCACCGCCGGGGGCATCCAGGCGCTGCGCAACTTCGCCCACCTCGCGGATTTTCAGGCGGCCGTCTACGCCTCGCCGGCGCACATCGACAGCCTGGCGACCTCGACGCCCATCGCCGAGCACGTGCGCGTGGACCTGGAACTCCAGGGCTGCCCCATCGACAAAAACCAGCTTCGCGAGGTCCTCAGCGCCCTCTTGATCGGGCGCAAGCCAGTCGTACCCGGGCACAGCGTGTGCGTCGAATGCAAGCGCCGGGGCACGGCCTGCGTAATGGTCGCGCACGGCACGCCCTGTCTGGGTCCGGTCACGCACGCCGGCTGCGGCGCGATCTGCCCGGCCTACGGCCGCGGGTGCTACGGCTGCTTCGGCCCCATGGAGAGCCCGAACACCGCGGCGCTGAGTGCGCAACTGGCGCATCTTGGCGAATCCCCGGACGCCATCCGGCGGGTGTACCGCACCTTCAACGCCAACGCCCCGGCTTTCCGGGCGGAGAGCCGCAAGCATGGCGACTAGGACCATCAAGGTCGACTACCTCACTCGGGTCGAGGGCGAAGGCGCGCTCTACGTCAAGATCGACGGTGACCGCGTCGAGGACCTGCAGCTCCGCATCTTCGAGCCGCCGCGCTACTTCGAAGGGCTGCTGCGCGGCCGCGACTTCCGCGAGGCGCCCGACATCACCGCGCGCATCTGCGGCATCTGCCCGGTCGCCTATCAGACCAGCGCGGTCAATGCGCTGGAGGCTGCCGCCGGGGTCGCGCCGACGCCGGCCATCCGGGCGCTGCGCCGGCTGATGTACTGCGGCGAGTGGATCCAGAGCCATGCGCTGCACGTCTACATGCTCCACGCGCCGGATTTCCTGGGCTACCCGAGCGGCATGGCACTGGCCAAGGATGCCCCGGACATCGTGGAACGCGGGCTGGCGTTGAAGAAGGCCGGGAACGCCCTGATGGCGGCGGTGGGCGGGCGCGCGGTCCATCCGATCAATTGGTGTGTGGGCGGTTTCTACCGCGCGCCCGAGCGGCACGAACTGGACGGACTGACCGACCAGCTCAAGCGGGCGCGCGACATCGCCGCGCAAACCGTCCGCTGGGTGAGCGGTTTCGACTTCCCAGAGCTGGAACAGCCCTACATCTTCGTCGCCCTGCGCGACGACGCGCGCTACCCCATGGAAGGCGGGCGCATCGCCGCCAGCACCGGCCTGGATATCCCGGTCGCCGATTACCCGGCACATTTCGTCGAACACCAGGTCCCCTACACCACGGCCAAGCATGCGTACCTGACCGAGACGGGGCAGCCCTACCTTGTCGGGCCGCTGGCGCGGCTCGCCCTCAACGTCCGCAAACTCACGCCGGGCGCCCGGCACGCCCTGGCGGTGAGCGGGCTCGACCTGCCCTGCCGCAATCCCTACCGCAGCATCATCGCCCGCGCGGTCGAGATCCTGTTCGCCTGCGAGGAGGCGCTGCGCCTGATCGCCGATTACGCACCGCCGAATCCGCCCGCAGTCCCCGTGCCGCCGCGCGCGGCAACCGGCCACGGCGCGAGCGAAGCGCCCCGCGGCCTGCTCTACCACCGGTATCGCATGGACGCCGAGGGCATCATCCAGGACGCCGACATCGTGCCGCCCACCTCGCAGAACCAGGCCATGATCGAGGCGGACGTGAGGGCCTTCATCGCGCACAACGCCGACCTCGACGACGCCAGCCTGCAATGGCGCTGCGAGCAGACGATCCGGAACTACGATCCGTGCATTTCCTGCGCGACGCACTTCCTGAACCTCCGGCTAGACCGGGGCACGGGAACGCCGTGACGGGCGGGCTGGTGATCGCGCTCGGCAACCCGGCGCGCGGCGACGACGGGTTCGGCCCGGCGGTCCTGGACGCGTTGCGCAAGACCAGTCCCACGGCGGGCGATCTGCACCGCGCGGGCGACGACGCGCTGGCCCTGCTGGATCTCTGGGCGGACCGGCCGTGGGTCATCGCCATCGACGCCGCCGACACCGGTGCCACGCCGGGAACGCACCGGCGCCTGGACGTCGCTGACGGTTTCCTTCCGGCCGGCCCGGCCCGCGTTTCGAGCCACGGCTTTGGGCTGGCGGAGGCCGTCGAGCTGGGACGGCGCCTGGGCCGGCTGCCGCGCCGGCTGATCGTGCACAGCGCGGCGGGCGCGTGCTTCGCCGCCGGTGCGGGCCTGTCGCCCGCCGTGGCCGCGGCCGTGCCGTCAACGGCCGAGGCCGTGCGCCGGGACATCGCGGCCCTCGAGACAACGGCCGCGGCGGCCGCTCCCGACGCATGACGCCGGACCAACGCTTGCGTCATCGGCCCCGACCTTCGTATTAAGTTTTCATCCGATCGAAGACCGTCCTCACCCGGCCGGGCGCCCCGCACCCCTGGTCCGCGCGCCCCGTACCGCCGCGTCGAGGGCGCGCGGGACACGACCTGGCGCTGTCCCAAATCATCGCACATTCGAGCGATCGCGCACGGCACCAAGACGTCGTGCTGCGATGCAGAGTCACCACGCGAACCCGCGGCGCGTGACATCGACCGGGACTTTTTTCCTGACGTTCACGCCCAATTCACACTTTTGTGAAAAGAAATTTCCGTTTTGGATCAGGCAGTTATCATCAAATCGACCGGAACTCTTAACACAGGTTTCATGCAACCTCCCGCGAATTGTAAGATCCCTCTCCCACGGTCCGTCCCCGAAAGGACGGAGCGCGTTTACGCTAAGACGAAAGCCAATTCCGTGGCCGAGAAATCCCCAAATCAAGCGGTATAAGGTTTTTCGTCCTTACTTCTGCGCGCCGTCCTTTTCCACACGCGCTGCCACACGACACAAAAGGGGGATCGGAATGAAGAAACTTTCCATCAGTGCGCTTGCGCTCGCGGCGATGGGGATCGCACCGGCTGCGCAAGCGATCGAGTTCGAGCCGACCGACAATTCCACGTTCGCGGTTTACGGCGAGGTCGCGCCGAGCCTGAAATCCGAAAAGAACGGCAGCGGCGACTGGGAGTTCCAGTACGCCGACGAGGATTCGATCCTGGGCATCAACGGTGAGCACCGCATCACCGACGAGTTCCAGCTCTACGCGTCGGCCGAGTTCCTGTTCTTCTCCGACGACAGCACGCCCGACTTCCAGTTCGACGAGGGCTGGTTCGGCGTGAAGGGCGATTCCTGGGGCAGCATCCAGGCCGGCGGCCAGGAGAACCCGTTCACCTACCTGATCAACGACAACGTGAACGTGGCCGAGATCGCCGAGATCACCGGTGACGACGAGCTTCCGCCCGAGAACAACATGTTCGTCTACCGGAGCCCGAGCATCAACGGCTTTTCGGTCGCCGGTAAGCTGCGCGTCCTCGGCGAGGGCGACGGCGTTCAGGGCGTGGACCAGCAGGACGAAACCGAGTTCGACGTCGGCGGCGTGGCCGGATACAGCGGCGAGAACTTCACGCTTCGTGCGGCTTACACCACCGTAAATACGCGGACCCGCACGATTACCGATCCCACGCCTGTTTTCGGTACCGACCCCCAAGGTAACCAAGTCCAGGTCGGCACAACTGGCGGCACAACCGGTTTCACTGACGGCGCGCACTACGGCGTGACCGGCGACGTCTCCTTCGGGCCGGCCACGATTGCGGCAAAAGTCGCCGAGGCCAGCTTCGACAATGCCACCGACCTGACGCGCTACGCCGGCACCGGCATCCTGCGCTACGGCCAGTTAATCGACCAAGGCTCGGGCAAGCTCTACGGCTCCGTCCAGCAGGTCGAGCGCGACAACAACAACCGCGACTGGACGGAAATTACCGTCGGCGTCGACTACAAGCCGATCGACAACTTCAAGGTCTACGGCGAGGCCGGCTGGTTCGACCGGCAGAATGACGCGGGCGACGTGATCGGCGTGGGCGCCATCTACTCGTTCTGATCCGCTCCGTTACGGGGGCCGGTCCGGCGAGGCCGGTCCCCGGACGGTCGGAGCGCCTTCCCCGCCACGCGCGAAAAGGGGGCAACAGCGATGCGGCGGCCCCGCTTCGCCCTCTGCATGCTCGCCGCGAGCACCATGCTGGCCCCGCCGGCGACGGAAGTCCCGAGGGCGTCGAGTTCATCCCGCGCACGGCGAGCCCCATCGACGCACCGATGCTGGCCGTGGGCAACGAGATCTCCGGCTCCGTGACCCTCTGGACATTCAGCCGGTGACGGCCTGATCCTACTCTGCTGAGTCCGCTCGAGCCCGCGCCGCGTGTGCGGGCTCCTTTTTTCCGGGACCCGCATGGCCGGTTACCCCAGGTTCGCCCGCTCGCGATCGATCACCAGCCCCCGCTGCGGATCGTAGCGGACGCCCGGGGCGTGGGCCGTCGATTGCGCAGACGACCAGCACCCCGCCTCCGCGTCCCAAGCCAGGGGCAGCACGACGCGCCACGCCAGCCGCCGGTCCGATTCCTTGAGGGCCTGCGCCCGCCGATCGGCGTCCAGGTGCGCGCGCAGATCGGCCACACGGTTCGCCGGCACGCGCAGGAAACCGTCCGGATATCCGCCCGCGCCCCAGGGCTGCCAGCTCCCGTCGCCCGCCTCGCGCACCAGGCACAGCTCGACGCTGTCGCCCAGGCGCGTGGGCACCCGCATGTCGTCGGCCCATTGCCCGTCCGTACGCGTGTAGCCGTGTCGGGGTAGAAGCAGCCTGCCCCTGGCATAACTGCGTTCAGCCAGGGCCGCCGCTTCCGCCTCAAGGGCGCCCGCTTCGATCTCGGCCGGCAGCCCTGGATCGTCCGCGGGCAGCGCGGTTTCGATGAGATCGCGCAGCTCGTCCGGCTGGCGCAGTTCGCCGCGCGCCGCAACCAGCTCCGCGGTGCGCCAGAGCCAGCCGATCTGCGGATAGACGTAGGCCGCAAGGGGAAACTGCGCCTTGTACCAGTCCGCCGGCGGATCGGGGTCGAACACCGGCCCGTGGACCCAGAGCGTCGCGGGATCGCGCCCGTCCGGCTCCCCCGCCCCGCGCGGGTCGCCATTGGCAGCGCGCGGGTGACGCTGCAGGCGGCCGGCCGACTGGAGCAGCGCGTCCATCGGCTTCAGATCCGCCACCATGGCGTCGAAGTCGAGGTCCAGGGACTGCTCCAGCACCTGCGTGGCGACGACGACCGCCCCCGCCCGCTCCGCGCCCCGGGAGTCCGGGCCGAAGCGGCGCACGATCGCGTCCTCCAGCTCGCTACGGCGCGCGGCGGGAAAGCGGGCGTGCACCAGGGTCACGTCGGCATGCTCGGCGGCCAGGGCGTCGTAGGCCGAAACCGCGTCGTCCACGGTGTTGCGCATCCACAGCGCACATCCCCCCGCCCGGGCGACGGCCAGGAGATGCGCGCGCACGGCCGCATCGTCGTCGGTCAGTCGCGCGGGAATGCACCGATGCGCGCCGGCATGCGCATCCACTGCATGCGCCCGGGCGCCACCTTCGTCCACGACGGTCACCGCCGGATAGGCGCCGGTGCCCAGCGGCGCCGGATCGGGCGCCGGAGCGGGATCGGGCGCTGGATCGGCCGCGGCCGGATTCCGGCGTCGGGGATCTCGTGGAACTCGCCGTCGAACTCGACCAGCTCCTCGGTCCAGAGCTTCCGCAGCACCTCGACCTGTTCTTCGACCCGCCGGCCGCGCTCGGAGAACTCCTCGCCGAGCGCGACGTACTCCGGGGCGTTCCAGCCGACGCCGACGCCCAGCCGGAGGTTCCCGTCCGTGAGGCGGTCGACCTGCGCGGCCTGCTTGGCGACGAGCGCGGTCTGGCGCTGGGGTAGGATGAGGATGCCCGTGACGTACGCCAGGTCGTCGGTGTGGGCCGCGAGGTAGGAGTACGTGGTCAGGGGCTCGTGGAACTGGCTCTCGTAGTCGTAGGGACCGTCCC
>CAJXKW010000004.1 GCA_913055855.1 uncultured Limimonas sp.
TCCACGTCCCGCGGTCCCCCAACGGCGCGACGGTGATGGTCCCGTCGGCGGGGTCCACCCACCACACCCGGCCCGTGCGGTCCATCATGTCCCGAAACACACGCTTGACCGTTCTGTTCTCGACCGAGTACTCCGACAGCAGCGTTTCGCTTGCCCCGACAAAGGAGAGGTCAGCCGCCGCGCCGTTCGTCGACGCCGCCAGTGCGTCGGATAGCACCGACTCGCTGTCGTTGGCCGATGCCTCGAACGTCACGCTCTCCTCGAACGTGTCCTCTTGTGGGTGCTTGCACTCGACCTTCCGGCTGCCGTTCTCGCGGATTGCGCCCGGAGTCTCGACGACGCCGTCGAACCGGACCGTCCCGTCGATGGTGATAGTCACCGGGTCCCGCTGGCTGATTGTCTCGCGGACGGTCGTGGTGACCTGTGCCGTCGGGGCCAGTCCCAGCGGCGACAGTGGGTTCTCTATCTTGAACTCCTCGTAGGTGATTTCTGTGCCGGCGATGGTGACGACAGTAGCCATACCGTATCCGACGGCAGCGCCGGCCTAAAAGCCGACGGGCTAAATGGACTGGCCCCGGCGGAGTCGAATTCGACAGGGCTTCCACTTCGGACTCCCCTGTGAGATGACCGTCGGCGCGACGTTCTCGACGAACACCTCGTCGTCGTTGAACGCATCGCCCGTGACGTGGTCCAGTTGCCAAGAGGCGTCGAAGTCCGGCGCGTGAATCACGTCCTCCAGATAGTTTATTTGCTCCTCTTGGGTGACGACAGTCGACGTGTACGAGCCGTTCGCTTTGTCCGTCCCGTCGTTGTGGATTTTAAAATTCAATGAGATGTCCGCTTGCATCCCCGAGACACCCAGCAGGACGTTTTCGGCGGCCGACAGCCCCGGCGCGGCGATAGAGAAAGCCTCTTTCCGGCTGTCGAGGTCTACCGTGTCTATCATCGTCGCGTCGTAGCTGTAGGCCTCGGCGCTAGGATTCAGCGTCAACCGGAGCGTTTCGAGTGTCATGGCAAATCAACCCCAGATGTTTTCTCGACTTCGTCGACGAACGCGCCCAACCCGCCCGAAATGTTCACGCCCGTGTTGTTCTCGACGGTCTGGTTCACTCCGCTGACAAAGTCGTTGCCGGTTTCTCGCGCCCCGTCTATCGGGTTGACGTTCGGCAGCCGTTCGGCCAGTTCTTGTCCGATAAGGTCGGCCAGTTGTTGCACCTCTTGCCAGATGTCGCCGGGCAAATCGCCGACGGCGCTAATGATATTCGAGACGCCGCCGCTGACGAAGTCCCACACGTCACTGCCGACGGAGGTAATCGCCGACTTCGCACCGTCGAGTTTCGACGCGACGAACTGGATGGCCGCGTACAGCAGCACGGCTTGGGCGGCGATAAGGAGGATGGGCGAAAGCAAGACAGCGATGCCCGCGCCGATGAACTTCAACAGTCCCTCAGAGACGTTTAACCACTTGAACCATACCGGGAGGATTTTCGTCAGCAGAAATCTGAGCACTGGCGAGAGGAGCCGTAGCGCCAGCGCGGCGATGGGCGCGAGGAACGCCTGGAGGACGGACAGGATGGGGTCGAGCACCTCCAGCAGTGGCCCGGCGACCGACGTGAGTAGGCCCGCAAACAGCCCGGCTTTGAGACTCCCCCGAAGGCCGCCCGGTCCCTCCCCACCGCCGCCGCCCGCGCCGCCGACGCCGCCGCCACCGTCGGCGTCGCCCAGTTCCTCGGCGGCGTCGTCCACCCCCTCGGCGTTGACCTGTACTTGTACTTCGCCGTCAGCAGACATACGGTAGGCTACCCTTTCGGTGCGTATAGTGGTGTGGGGTTAGATTCCCATCCCGCCTGCCCCGCCGCCTGCCCCACCGACGCCCGCCGACCGCTTGTCGTGCCATGCCTCAATGGACCGCACGATGAGGTGGCGCTCGTACTCCGTGGTTTCGTTGACGAACTCCGAATAGGACCGGAAGCCCGTCAGTCGGAGGATTTCAACGACGCCCGCGCCGTTCCGGGTTGCGAAAGGACTCGATAGCTGATACCTTTTCCTCCCGTTCGGCGTGCATCGCTTCGGCGATGTCGAACCACGCCATAAGCACGGCTTCGACGCCCCACGACTCGCCGATGCGGGCCAGCGTATCGGCCCGCGCGTCCTCGGGGAGGTCCGCCCACTCCGTGCCGTTCCAGCGCACCAGCGCGATGTCCAGCATATCCAGCAGGTGCCCCAGCACGTCGTCGAGGTCCGACTGTGTGAGACTGTCCACGTCCTCCGGGTCCACGTCGCCGAGGATGTCGTCGACGGCGTCGGCGTGGTCCTCCAGCGCGGTGTTCTGACTGTCGACGTGGACGAGCACGTCGTTGCCGTACAGGTCCAGCTCCGTCCCGAGTTGTTCCATGTCCGCATGGACGGTAATCTCGGCAACGGTGTCCTCCTCGTCGGCCCACTGTTCGCGCGTCTCCTCTGCCTCGTCGTCGAGTTGCTGTATCTTCTCCCAGCGTTCGTACTCAGTAACGGTGAGTGTGTTCCGGGCCGTCTCTTTGTCCATCCGTCGAAGGTCCACCGCGCTGTATTCAGTATCAGCCGACATGGTCAGGCACTCGCGTCAGTGTTGGTGATGGATAGCTGCCGGCCCTGGAGTTCCAGCGTGAACCCTATCCACTCCTCGCGCGAGCCACCGAGCGGGACCGACCCGTCGATATAGCCATCCAGCACTTGGATTTCCTTCTCCGACCCGTCGGCGGCCTTGTAGATGAACGTCATGTCGAACTCGACCACGTCGGCGCTGGTGTCGAGTTCCCCCGCCGCCTCGTCGTAGTCAATGAGTCGGTCCCACGTCTCGATGTCCCACGTCAGGATGTCCCCCGACGCTGTGACGCCGATCGACGTTTTCTGTGTGTCCTGTCGTTCGGCACTCCCCGCCCCGCGGAGTTCCTGCACCTCTTGCTCGGGAGCGGATACCTCCGGGTTGTCGATAATCCCCAGCGCCTCGGTCGGGAGTCCCGGGCCGCTAATCTCGATTACGGCCGTCTGACCGCGCCACTTCTTAGGCATACCTTCGGATAGGCCCCGCGCCGGCCAAAAGCGTAGGGGTCGCCTACCGTCCGGCGTCGGCCATGTCCACCAGCGTCGTTATCTCCCACTGGATGGACACCAACAGGATACCCGTGTTGTTCAACTCGCCAGAGAAGTCCTGTATGCTACTCGGGACGTATGTCACCACGCACTCAGTATCACTCAGCGCCGACAGCGTGCGGTCGATCACGTCCGCGACGACGTGGAGCACGTCGTCGACGTAATCGTACTCTCGGGACCGCTCGAAATACAGATTCGTGTATATCTCGTGCGTGAACTCGTTGCCGTCGGTGCGGCCGGTGCTCTGTGGGAACACCTCACCGACGGGGTACTCGATTCGGTCCCACGTTCGGGGGCCGGTGTGGGTAGACTCCAGCAGGTCACTCTCGGCGACGCCGTGCTCGCAGGCTTCGATGGGGGCGGCCCGGACGGTGAGCCAGTCGATAGGCATGGCTGACCGTTGCGTGGGGCCAGAGAAAAGGGTGTGTGGTCAGTTCGACGGGAAAGACGGACCTTCGTAGGTGATACCGTGGCCGTAATCCACGTCGTCGTTACAGAACGGACAAATATTGTCCTCGCCCGGCTCGCCGCTATGTTTGTGGACCGTACCACCGCTGTCCTTGTTGATGTGAAGGGTGAACGGATTGCCGTACTCGTTCGTGACAGTCTGGTTGTAGCCGGTGACACCTTCGGGGACGCTTTCTCTTGCCATACTATACGTTATGCACTAACCAATAATAAACCCATCGGTTTGTGCATACTTACCCGGTGACGCGCGCTATCGTGTTTACGCCCTCGGGGCGGCGCGGTCGCTTTCCCAAGGGTACAACCGTGCTTCAGGCGGCACGGCGCCTGGGTGTTGATATCGATTCGGTGTGCGGCGGACGCGCGCTCTGCGGGCGCTGCCAGGTGACCGTGAGCGAGGGATCCTTCCCCAAGCACGGGATCGAAAGCCGCGGCGATCACGTTTCGCCCTGGAACGACGTCGAGCAACGCTACAAGGAGACGGCGCGCAAGGGCATGGCCGAGGACCGCCGGCTGTCCTGTCAGGCGGAAATCCGGGACGACGTGGTCATCGACGTCCCCGCGGACAGCCAGGTGCACAAGCAGGTCGTGCGCAAGCGCGCGGAAGTCCGGGACATCGTGCTCGATGCCACGGTCCGGCTGTATTACATCACGGTCGAAGAGCCGGACATGCACAACCCCAGCGGCGACCTGGAGCGGGTCATCAAGGCCCTGGCGGAGCAGTGGGGCCTGACCGGCGTGACCGGCGGCGATATCGTCACGCTACGCGAGCTGCAGAAAACCCTGCGCCGGGGCGAATGGGCGATCACCGTCGCCCTGCACGACGACAGCCGCATCATCGCCGCCTGGCCGGGCTTCCACGACCGCGTCTACGGCGTGGCCATCGACATCGGCTCGACCACGATCGCCGCGCACCTGTGCCGCCTGGACACCGGCGAGGTGGTCGCCGCCAACGGCATCATGAACCCGCAGATCCGGTTCGGCGAGGACCTGATGAGCCGGGTCTCCTACGCCATGATGAACCCCGGCGGCGACACGGAGATGACCGCGGCCGTCCAGCAGGCGATCAACGAGCTGCTCACCGAGAGCGCCGGCGAGGCCGGCTGCGATCCCGCCGACATCCTGGAGCTGACCTTCGTCGGCAACCCCATCATGCACCACCTGCTGCTGGGGATCGATCCGGTGGAGCTGGGCGGCGCGCCCTTCGCCCTGGCGACCAACCACGGCGTTACCCTGCGCGCGGACGAGCTGGACATCACCGCGATCCACCGCAACGCGCGCGCCTTCGTCCTGCCCTGCATCGCCGGGCACGTGGGCGCGGACACCGCGGGCGTGGTGCTCTCGGAGACGCCGCACCTGTCCGAGGACATCGTGCTCGTGGTGGACGTGGGCACCAACGCGGAGATCGTCCTGGGCAACAAGGACCGCCTGCTCGCCGCCTCCTCGCCCACGGGCCCGGCGTTCGAGGGCGCGCAGATCTCCAGCGGCCAGCGCGCCGCCTCGGGTGCGATCGAGCGCGTGCGCATCGATCCCGAAACCCTGGAGCCGCGCTTCAAGGTGATCGGCGCGGACATCTGGTCAGACCACAAGGGCTTCGCCAAGGCGACCAAGCGCGTCGGCGTGACGGGCATCTGCGGCTCGGGGATCATCGAGGCACTGGGCGAGATGTATCTGGCCGGCATCATCGCCACCGACGGCACCATCGACGGCAACCTCGCCGAGCGCAGCGACCGCATCGTCCCGGACGGGCGCACCTGGTCCTACATCCTGCATCGCGGCGAGCCCGAGATCCGGATCACCCAGAACGACGTGCGCGCCATCCAGCTCGCCAAGGCCGCGCTCTATGCCGGCGCGCGCCTGCTCATGGACCAGCTCGGCATCGACAAGCCCGACCGGATCGTCCTCGCCGGCGCGTTCGGCAGCCACATCGACACCACCTACGCGATGATCCTGGGGCTGCTGCCCGACTGTGAGCTGGCCAAGGTGGTCTCCGCGGGCAACGCCGCCGGTACGGGCGCGCGCATCGCCCTGCTCAACAAGACCGCACGCGCGGAGATCGAGGACATCGTCCGCCGGATCGAAAAGGTCGAGACGGCCGTGGAACCCAAGTTCCAGGAGCACTTCGTGGACGCCATGGGAATCCCGCACAGCACCGCGAACTACGACCGTCTGGCCCGGAGCATCGCCCTGCCCGAGCCCAAGACCGTGGAATCCCCGGACACGGGCCAGGGAACGCGCACGCGGCGGCGCCGGCGCAGCCGCTCCGCGGCGGAGTGATCCCCCACCGGTTCCGGCCTGCGCCCCGACGGGGGCCGGCGCAAGCGGGCCGGCGGATCAACAGATGCGCGGCAACTGCTCGCCGTTGAGCCAGTCGACCAGACGGCGGCCGCCGAAGGTCGTGCGCATCTCCACGAGGCGCCGGTCGTCGTCGGTCACCTCGCCCACCAGCGCGGCCTCGCGTCCCAGCGGGTGGGCGCGCATCGCCGCCAGCAGCGCGTCGGCGTCGCCGGGCGCGGCGATCGCGAGCAGGCGCCCCTCGTTCGCCACGTGGACGGGGTCGAGGCCCAGAACCTCGCACGCCGCCGCCACCTCGCGGCGCACCGGCAGGGCCGCCTGGTCCAGCGTCATGCCCACGCCCGACGCCTGCGCCAGCTCGTTGCACGCGGCCGCCAGCCCACCCCGCGTCAGGTCGCGCAGCACGCGCACATCGGGCGCGGCCGCCACCATCTCCGCCACAAGCCCATTCAGCGCCGCGGTGTCGGAGACGATGCCGGCGTCCAGCGCCAGGTCCGCCCGCGCCGACAGGATGGCGACGCCGTGATCACCCAGTGGCCCGCTCACCAGCAGCTTGTCGCCCGGCCGGGCGCGGTCGCAGGACGGGCCGACCCCGTCCGGTACCCGGCCGATCCCGGCGGTGTTGATGTACAGCCCGTCGGCCTTGCCGCGCTCCACCACCTTGGTATCGCCGGTGACGATCTCCACGCCCGCCGCTTCCGCCGCCCGGGCCATGCTGTGCACGTAGCCGCAAAGCGCCGCCAGGGGCAGGCCCTCTTCCAGGACGAAGCCCGCAGAGAGATAGACCGGCACGGCGCCGGCCGTCGCCAGGTCGTTCACCGTCCCGTTGACCGCCAGCGCGCCGATGTCGCCGCCGGGAAACGCGAGCGGCGAGACCACATAGGAGTCCGTGGTCATCACCGTGCGCCCGCCGGGCCAGTCAAAGGCGGCCGCGTCGTTGCCCGCCGCCAGGCGCGGGTTGGCGAAGGCGTCGCGGAACACCCCGTCGATCAGCCGCGCCATCGCCCGGCCGCCGCCGCCGTGGGTCATGTCCACCCGGCCGTGCTTCAGGTCCAGTCGGCCGCCCACGCTCATGGTGCTGCGGCCTCCCGGCGGGCGTCGAAGCGGCGATAGGCGTAGTGCGCCGCGCACGCGCCCTCGGGCGAGACCATACAGGACCCCAAGGGCCGGTCGGGCGTGCAGGCGCTGGCAAAAAGCTTGCAATCCGGCGGGTCGGCCGCGCCGCGCAGCACGTCGCCGCAGATGCAGGCCGGGTTGTCCTGAACCTGCGCTTCCGGCAGGTCGAAACGCCGCTCCGCGTCGAAGCCGGCGTAGGCCTCGGCGAGGGTGAGCGCGCTCTGCGGCACCTCGCCCAGGCCGCGCCACTCGAAACGATCCCGCAGCGCGAAGACGCGGGCCATGAGGTCGAGCGCGGTACGGTTGCCCTCGGGCCGGACGGCGCGGCCGTACTGCAGCTCGACGGCGGCCCGGCCGGCGTTGACCTGACGCAGCAGCATCAAAATCGCCTGCAGCAGGTCCAGCGGCTCGAAGCCGGCGACCGCGACGGGGCAGCCGAAGTCCCGGGCGAAGGTCTCGTACGGCTGCGTCCCGATCACCGTGCTGACGTGACCGGGGCCGACCAGGCCGTCGATCGCGACCTCCCGCGTGCCCGCGCCCTCGGTGCCGGCCAGGATGCGCCGCATGGCGGCCGGGGTCAGGACGTGGTTGCAGAGCACCGAGAAGTTGGCCAGGCCCTCGCCCGCCGCCTGCTCAACAGCGAGCGCGGTGGGCGGCGTGGTGGTCTCGAAGCCGATGGCGAACAGCACCACCTCGCGCTCGGGCTGCTGGCGCGCCAGCGCCACGGCCTCCAGCGCGCTCGTGATCATGCGCACCTCGGCGCCCTCGGCGCGCGCGCTCTGCAAGCTGCGCCCCTTCGAGGCGGGCACGCGCAGCACGTCGCCGTAGGCGCACAACGTAACCCCCGGCCGCTTGGCCAGGTCGATCGCCTGCTCCAGCCGGCCGATGGGGAGTACGCAGACCGGACAGCCCGGCCCGTGGACCATGCGCAGGTTGCCGGGCAGCAGGTCGAGCAGCCCGTGCTCGTAGAGCGCGTGGGTATGGCCGCCGCAAAACTCCATGAAGGCGTAGCGGCGGTCGGGATCGGCTTCGGCCGCGAGCGCCTCCGCGAGACCCTGGGCGAGCGATCCGTCGCGGAATTCCTGCGTCCACTTCATGGCCGGGCGCCCGCGCCGGTCTCGCCCGCGGCCTCGCGCAGCAATGCCAGCGTACGTTCCGCCTCGTCCGGGTCCAGGCGGCTCAGTGCGAAGCCCACGTGGACGATCACGTAATCGCCCGCTTCGGCTTCCGGCACCAGGGCGAGCGAACAGTCCTGGCGCACGCCGTCGAAGGAAACGGTGCCGGTGTCGCCCGATTTCGCCACGATGAGTCCGGGAACCGCGAGGCACATGGCCATGCTCCTTTATGCGTTCGTCCCGCCCCTTCCGTCGAACGGGGTGTGCAGCGCCACCCAGGCCTGCCCCAGCGCGAGCCCGCCGTCGGTGACCGGCGCCCGGCTCGGCAGAACGGGCACGATCCCGGCCGCCTCGAAACGCCGCACCAGCTCCGCCGCGAGCACGCCATTGGCCAGGCAACCGCCGGCGAGCGCAATGCGAGTCTGGCCGCGCGCCTGGAGCACCGGGACGGCGAGCGCGACCAGCCCAGCGGCCAGGGTGCCGTGGAACAGCGCCGCCCCTTCCCGCGCGTCGCAGTCGGCAAGGGCTTCCATCAACGGCCACAGGTCGAGGACGCCATCGCGCACCTGCCAACCGTCGGTGCGCACGCGCGGCCGGTCCACCAGGCCTTCCAGGCGCATCGCCGCCTCGGCCTCGTAGGCCTGGGTCTCGCACACACCCAGCAGGCCGGCGGCGGCGTCGAACCAGCGCCCGCAGGCGCTCGTTCGCGGGACATTCACCCCCTTCGCCAGCATCTGCCGCAGCATATCGAGCGGCCGCGTCGCCGCATAACGCCGCTCGGCCTCGCCGCTGCGGCCCAGCGCGTCCAGCACCGCCGCCGCCAGGCGCCAGGGCTCGCGCGCCGCGGCGTCGCCGCCCGGCAGGGGCAGTGTCGCCAGCCGGCCCAGGCGGACGAAGCCAGAACCGCGGGTTTCCAGCAGCTCGCCGCCCCAGGGCGCGCCGTCCGATCCCAGGCCGAAGCCGTCCAGCGCCCAGCCGGTCAGCGGCGGCGCCAGCCCGTGTTCCGCCGCCACGGCGGCGACGTGGGCGTGGTGGTGCTGGACCGCCAGGGCCGGCGCATCGAAGCGCGCCGCCGCCCGGGTGCTGTAGAACTCCGGGTGCAGGTCGTGCGCCACGCGCGCCGGCCGCGCGCCCAGCAGGCCGCACAGCTCGGCCACGGCCGCGTCGAAGGCGCGCGCCGTCTCGGGTGAGTCCAGGTCGCCCAGGTGCTGCGACAGCACCGCGTCGCCGCCGTGGGTCAGGCAAACCGCCGCCTTGAGCTGCCCGCCGAGCGCCAGCACCGGCGGCCCGTCGAGGGCCAGGCGGATCGGCGCGGGCGCCTGTCCCCGGCCCCGGCGCAACACCACCGGCCGGCCGGCCGCAACGCGCACCACGGGATCGTCGACCCGGCGGAGAATGGGCCGGTCGTGGTCCAGCACCCCCTCGACCGCCGCCCCCAGGCGCGCGCGCAGCGCCTCGCCGTCGGTCGCCAACGGGGCGCCCGAGGGGTTCGCGCTGGTCGCCACCAGGACCAGATCCTGCGCCGCCGCCAGCCATCCCGTGCCCGCGGGCCGGCCCGCCGCCTCGTGGAAAAGCAGATGATGCAGCGGGGCGTAGGGCAGCATCAGGCCCAGCCAGGTCAGCCCCGGCGCCACACCCTCGGCCACCGGCGCATCGCCGCGCCGGCGCACCAGCACGATGGGCCGGTCCGGACCCGCGAGCGCCCGCTCTTCCGCCGCGTCCAGATGCGCGAGCCGGCGCGCGCTCGCCAGATTGGCCGGCATCACGGCGAAGGGCTTGGCCTCGCGTCCCTTGGCCGCGCGCAACCGGGCCACGGCCGCGCCGTCGCGCGCGTCGCACAGGAGGTGAAAGCCGCCAATCCCCTTCGCCGCGAGCACGCCGCCCGTGCGCAGGATCTCGGCGGCCTCCGCCACGGGCATCGACAACCGCGGCCCACAGGCGGGACAGGCGATCGCTTCCGCGTGGAAGCGGCGGTCGGCCGGGTTCCGGTGCTCCCGAGCGCAGTCGGCGCACAACGGGAAATCCGCCAGGGCCGTGCGCGCGCGGTCGTAGGGCAGCGCGCCGACGATGGAATAGCGCGGCCCGCACTGCGTACAGGCGAGAAAGGGATAGCGGTACCGCCGGTCGCCGGGGTCGAACAGCTCGTCCAGGCAGGCCGGGCAGGTCGCCGCATCCGGCGTCACCGCCGCCGCCGGCGCCTCGCCGGCCGTGCTGGCACGTACGGCGAAGCCGCGGCCGGTGCCTTCGGGCGCCGCCTCGGCCACCGCCATACCGTCGATGCGGGCGAGCGGCGGTGGTTCTGTACGCAAACGGTCGAGAAAGCTCTCGAGATCGCCGCCCTCGGCCTCGAGGGTCACCTGATCGCCGTCATTGCGCACCCAGCCGGCCACGCCGGTGTCCCGCGCCAGGCGCAGCACCTGCGGCCGGAAGCCCACACCCTGCACCAGCCCGCGCAGCCGCACGCGAACGCGCCGGCGGGTGTCGCGCCGAGCCGGGGCGGGCGCGCCGGTCATGGCCGGGCCGCCGTCACGCCGCTGCCGCAGCCAGGGCCACCCGGCCCCGGCGCAACCAGGCGTACCAGTCGTCCAGGCCGTCACCGCGGGTCGCGGACACCTGCAGCACGTCGAGGTCCGGATTGATCCGTCGCGCCGCGCCGATCAGGCCGTCGACGTCGCAGTCCAGGTGGGGCAGCAGGTCGATCTTGGTGACCAGCAGCAGGTCCGCCGCGGCAAACATGTGGGGATACTTCTCCGCCTTGTCCGCGCCCTCGGCGGTGGAGACCAGGAGCACCTTGGCCCGCTCGCCCAGGTCGAAACCGGCCGGGCAGACCAGGTTGCCCACGTTCTCGATGAACAGCGTCGCCCCGTCCGGCAGGTCCAGCGCCGGCAGCGCGTCCGCAACCTGCTCCGCGTCCAGGTGGCAGGCCCGGCCGGTGGTGACCTGCCGCGCGGGCACGCCGGTCTCGCGCAGGCGCGCCGCGTCCAGTTCGCTCGCCTGGTCGCCCACGATGACGCCCGCCGGTCCGTCACCGCCCAGATCGCGCAGGGTGCGCGTCAGGAGCGTGGTCTTCCCCGCGCCGGGGCTGGAGACGAGATTCAGCGCGAGCACGCCGCGCGCTTGGAACGCCGCGCGGTTGCGCGCGGCCGCCTGGTCGTTGCGTTCCAGGATGTCGCGCTCGACCTGCACCCGCCGGGCGGTCTCCGCCGAAGCCGGTGCGGGATCATGGTCGTGGTGGTGATCATGATGATGGTGGTGGCTATGGCCATCGTGGTGATGGTCATGATGATGATGGTTCGGTTCGCCGCAGCCGCAGACACCGCACATCACTCCACCTCCAGTTCGCGCAGCCGCATTTCCTGACCATCCAGAAGCTGGACCTTGCCGCCGCCGCAGGCGGGACAATCGCCGCCGTAGGCCGTCACCGCGATCTCCCCGGCGCAGTCCCAGCACCAGGCCCGCGCCGACTGCACCGCGATCACCAGCTCCGCCCCTTCCGCGCAGGTGCCGCGGGCGCAGCTCTCGAAGGCGAAACGCAGCGCGGCGCTCTCCACGCAGGACAGCGCGCCAAGGTCGAGGTAGGCCGTGCGCACCTGCCGGAAGCCGTGGCGCGCCGCCTCGTCTTCCATGATCCGCACCAGGCTCCGGCAGAGCGAGAGTTCGTGCATCTCAGCCGCTCCCGCACAACCGGCGCGTCCATTCTACCGCATTGTGGGACGGCAGCGGCAGGCGCGACAGGCGGATGACATGCCCCGGATGACCGCGATCTACCCCGGCGGAACCCGCCGGCCTCAGCTCGGTTCCGCCTGATGCTTCTGGCGCAGCTCGTCGATGGCGTCGACGTAGCTCTCGTAGGCGTTGGAGCCGTCCGGGGCGTAGTTGAGGTTGGTGAACAGCCGGGTGAACTCGGTGAACACTTCGCGGGCCGCATCCTTGTCGGCCAGGCTGAACTCCGCCTTAACCACCTTGTGGACCATGTCGAACAGGCGTTTCTGCCGCGCCAGGGGGCAGGAGACATCCACGTCGTCGAAGGCGTCCTGCTGCAGGAACACCGTGTCCACAAGGCGCGCTTTCTGGAAGGTGACGAAGTCCTGGAGGCTGATGCCCTCCTCGCCCGTTACCTGCATCATCTGCTGCAGCTCGTCGCCTTCCTTGAGCAGCCCGAGCATCGCCTTGACGCGGTCGGTCCAGCCGGCACCCATGTTGGACTCGAACCACTCGCGCAACTGGTCGCGGTAGCGCGACCACGAGATCAGCGGGTCGATCGCCGGGTAGAAGCGCTTGTACGCCCGGTCCGCGGAGAGGCCCAGGAAGGTCTTCACCGTGGCCAGGGTGGACTGGGTTACCGGCTCCTCGAAGTTGCCGCCCGCGGGCGAGACCGTGCCGATCATGGTCAGCGTGCCCTCGACGCCGTCGTTGGCGCACAGCCGCCCCGCGCGCTCGTAGACACTCTTAATGGTGGAATCGAGGTAGGCGGGGAACGCCTCCTCACCCGGAATCTCCTCAAGCCGGCCCGAGGTCTCGCGCATCGCCTGCGCCCAGCGCGAGGTCGAGTCCGCGATAAGCAGCACGTCCAGCCCCATCTGCCGGTAATACTCGCCGATGGTGATCCCGGTGTAGATCGAGGACTCGCGCGCCGCCACGGGCATGGACGAGGTATTGCAGATGATGACCGTGCGCTGCATCAGCGGGCCACCGGTCTTCGGATCCTGCAGCTCGGGGAAGGTGGCGATGGTCTCCACCACCTCGCCGGCACGCTCGCCGCAGGCCACGACGACCACCACGTCGACGTCGGAAAAACGCGCGATCAGGTTCTGCAGCACCGTCTTGCCCGCGCCGAAGGGCCCGGGGATGGCCGCGGTGCCGCCCTTGGCCACGGGAAAAAAGGTGTCGATCAGGCGCGTGGTGGTCGACAGCGGCTCGGTGGGAAAACGCCGCTCGCTCAGGCGCTGCGCCTGCACGTACTGGCTCAACGAACGGCGCACGGGCCACGTCTGGTGCAGATAGATCAGCCGCGTGCGCTCGTCCTCCAACGCCAGCTCGGCCACCGGCTCGTCCACGCCGAAGCTCCCGGATTCGATCCAGCGCAGCCGGGCGCGTCCGCGCATGTCGAACGGCGCGAAAATCTTGTGGGTGACGTGGGCCTCCTGAACCGTGCCCAGGACGTCGCCGGCGCGGACGTACTGCCCGCGCGCCAACCCGGCCTGAAAGGACCACTTTTCCCGCCGTGCCAGCGCGTCCAGATGCACGCCGCGCGGCAGGAAGGTCCCGTGCTGGTCGGCCAGCGCGGAAAGCGGATTCTGCAGCCCGTCGTAGACCTGCCCCAGCAACCCCGGGCCGAGTTCCACCGAGAGCATCTCCCCCGTCTGCTCGACGGCATCCCCGATGGCCACACCGTTGGTGCTCTCGTAGATCTGGGCGTCCGCCCGATCACCGCGCACGCGCAGGATCTCGCCCTCCAGCCGGGGCGGTTCGGCGCCCTCGTGACGGCCGGGAATGACGTAGATGACCTCGTTCTTCTTCAGCCGCACGTCGCCGCGCGTGCGCTCCACCGTGACCAGTGCCTCCTGAACCGCCACGACACGGGCAGAAGGTGCGCTCGCCGCCGCGGCGCCGCTTGCGCCGCCGCCGCTGGTGCCGGTGCCGGCCGTGGCCGTGTCGCTTTCGGCCGCGCGGGCCTCCGCCGTCTCGTTCATGCCGCGTCCCTCTCGAAGACTGCGCCCCAATCGCCCATGCCCTGTGCCAACAGGGCGTCGAAGCGCTGTTGCGCCGCCGCACCGTCGAGCCGCGTCCAGCGGTCGATGATCTCCCAGCGGAGCACGTAGATGATCACGGCCGTGACGTCGAAATCGTGCCCGAGGCTCAAGCGCCCCAGGTCCTGCCACGCGCGCCCGATGAGCAGCTTCTGCAGTGCCAGCGGCTCGTCGTTGTCCAGATGGTCCTGCGCCTGCCCCACCCAGGGAAAGGGCACACCCAGGCCGAAGTCGCGCGTCTCCCAGTTCTCCCGAATACGGCGCAGAAACCGGCCGATGCCCCAGACCTCGTCGGGACCGGGCGGCGGCGCCCCGCGGTGCCGCCGGCGCAGCGCCGCGACCAGCGTGCGAAGCTCCAGCCGGTTGCGCAGCGCCGTCCAGAGCGTGTCCAGCCCGGCCGCCGCCAGGCTGTCGAGGACCTCCTGACCGCGTTGCACGACATCGGCATCCGTGGCGTCGCCCGGCAGGCCGTGCCAGGCGACCACGCTCTCCACCGCGTCCAGCAGCGCACGGTCCTCGGCGTGCATCATGCGCAGCCGGCGTTCCAGGCGGGTGCGCGACAGCGGCGTCTGCTTCGCCGCGAACAGCCGCCCGTGATGGGGCAGGCTGGCGATGAGCATGACGTAGCGCGTGGGGTCGTGGCGCGGGATGCCGAGGGTCATGGGCCGCCATCCCGCGCACAAGCGCCCTCATCCTTCGACACGGCCCTGACGGCCCTCGTCAAGATCCGGAACGCCGGGACACGATACGTCCTCATGCCGAGTGGCGGCCGACAGGCCGCGTATCGCGGCATGCGGCGCACGTCCGTGGTTTGGGGAATCCGTCGGCTCAATCCAGGATCCCCTCGAGCAGCGCCCGGAAGCGCGGCTGCAGGTGCTGGCGCAGCAGATCGGCGATCGCCGCATCGGACAGGTCGAACTCCAGCCCGCTGTCCTTGGCGACCACGCGAATGCCCTCGCCGCGCTCCGGGCTGACCTGGAAGGTGATGCCGTCGCGCAGGATGTCGCCGGTCATGGCGAGCACCACGCGGGAGAGCTCGTCCTCGCGCAGCTTGTCCGGATTCTTGCGGATCTCCTCGAGGCCGGGGGGCTGCCGCGGCAGGACGATCGTCGCCTCGGACTCGCCGGATTCATCGAGTGCCTCGCGCGCGCGCCCGGCAATGGCCAGGATAAGGCGCTTGAAGACGTCTTCCTCGCGCAGCTCCTGGGAAACCAGCCGGCGGATGTCCTCGGTGAAGCGCGCCATCATCTGCTGGCGCAGGCTCAGGACGGTGTCGCGCGCGGCCGTGTGGAGCGCCTGATCGGCGGACTCCTTCATGCGCGCGACTTCCTTCTGCGCCTCGTCCTTGCGCCGCTGCGCCTCCTGCTCGGCTTCCTCCAGGATCTGCGCCCTGCGCTTCTGCGCCTCCTCGATCAGCCGGTCCGCCTCGGCGCGGCCCTTCTCCACGCCCTCGTCGCGCAGCCGGGCGATCAGGTTGTCCACGCCCTGCGCGACCCGTTCGGTCTGCTGATCGTCGCGCTCCGCCATGGCCGCGTACCTCCCTTGTCGCACCGCTCAAGCGGGGACGTTGGCGCTGATCACCAGCGCAAAGACGAAGACGAACACGGCGAAGCCCTCCACGATCGCCGCCGGTCCCAGGGCGATCCCGAACACCTCCGGCTTCTCCTTGGCGGCGTTGATCGCCGAGGCACAGCACTGGCCCTGGCGCATGCCGCTGAGCAGCAGCGCAATGCCCGCCGCGATCCCGATGCCGAACAGGGCGCCGCCATTGGCCGCCGTGACCTCGCGCTGGAGGGTGAGCATGACCACGATGCCGTAGATGATCTGCGAGGACGGCATCACCGACACGCCCACGAAGCGCCCGTGCCCGGATTCGGTGTCCAGCATTGCGCCGATCGCCGCCTGCCCGGCCGTGGCGCAGCCGATGATGCTGCCCACGCCGCCCAAGGCGGTCACGCCGAACAGGCCGAGCCAGCCCAGAGCCACCACAAGCTCGTTCAAACCCGCAGCTCCTTTCGTGCCAGGGGCCGGTAGGGATACCCCTCGTCCGTCAGCCCCCAGTTGTAGAATTCGATGAAGTTCAGGCGCAGGCCGTGCACCACGCCGCCCAGCAAGGCGAGCGCGAAGTTCAGGGCGTGCCCGATGAGCGCCACCAGGATGCCGAGGAACAGGCCCACGCCCGCGACGTTGTCGATCACCTGCCCGGCCAGGTCGTTGAACGTGATCGCCAGGGACGCACTCGCCAGACCCAGGGCGAACAGGCGCAGATAGCTCAGCACGTCGCCGAAGATCTGGGTGACCTGGGTCACGCCGAGCAGCCCCTCGGCCAGGCGCAACAGCACGTCCAGGGGCCGCCGAATGGGGCGTTCGCTGCGGAACAGCAGCACCGCGACCAGACCCAGGCCCAAGGCCCCGAGCGCCGCGTCGAACACCAGCGTCGCCTGCGCCAGGTGCGCGCGCCAGGCGACCATGCCCCCCACGGCGACCAGGATCCAGCCGAGGCCGGCGAATGCGTGCGGCGCGGGCCATTGGCGCGACACCGCGGCAGCGTTGCCCAGCACGATGTGCAGCACGCCCACCGCAATGGACAGGGCCATCATGTCCCAGTAATCGCGCACCTCGATGAGGTCGAGGCGGGCCATCAGGCTGCCTTCGGGCGGGCTGATGCCGAAATAGCTTCCCGCCGCGACGCCGTAGAGGACAGCCGAACCGCCCAGCACGGCGATGAGCGCGCGCATTCGCCGACCGGTATCGCTGCGCCCCATACGCCGCCAGAACAGGCCGCTCCCGAGCAGCACCAGCGCGCCGTACGCCGCGTCGGACAGGATCATGGCAAAGAACAGGGCGAAGGAGCCCACCAGCACGCCCGAGGGATCCCAGTCGCGCGGGCTGGGCATCTGATAAAAGCGCGTGAGATCCTCGCCCGCCTCGGCGGGCATGGTGTTGTGCAACAGCGTGGGCGGGGTCTCGTCCGGCCCGGCCGGCTCGGTCACCAGCGCCATGCCGCGCGCGTCCGCGAACCGCGCCACCTCGTCCAGACGCGGCTCGGGCGCCCAGCCCTGCACGGCGAACACGCCGTCGTCGCGCAATACGGTCTCGAGCGCCTCGTCGAGCGCCGCCTGGTCGTCCGCGCGCGCCAGGTTCTGCCGGATGAGATGGATGTAGCGGGTCAGCGAGATGCGCTCGAGATCCAGGTCCTCCAGCGCGATCTCCGTGTCCTCCAGCTCGCGCTCCAGCGCGCTGAGCCCCTTGGGCCCGATGTGCGTGCGCGGCACCGGCATGGCGCCGGCGGGCGGTTCCGTCCGGGAAACGACCACGACGAAGTGCGTACGCTGCGAACGCCCGACCTCCGCCCAGGGAAGCTCGACCGCGTCGAGCTTGTGTCGCTGGCGGTGCGGCACCTCGTAGAACCACAGCCGGTAGCCGGCCAGGGCCGCCGGGTCCGGGAAGGTGAAGTGCCCCCAGCGGCGCAGGTTGGCGATGCGGCCCTGGAGGAACTCGCGACGGTCCTCCAGCTCGCGCCGGCGCTGCTTGTTGTGCAGCGCCCGCCGGGCGACCTCGTGGATGTCGAAATCGGGGTCCGAGCGCAACGAGCGCATGATCTGCGGCGTCCGCAGCAGATAGGTCAGCGCATCGTAGACCTCGCGGGCGTAGCCGCGCCCGGTCTCGCCTTCGCTCTCCTCCGCCGGCGGGGCGAGCGGAATGACGTGGACGCAGCCCAGATCCTGAAGCGCGCCGACGACGTCGTGCATCTCGCTCGACAGGCCGCACAGGGTCACCTTGGACATGGGGACGATGCTCATGTCGCGTCCGCCCCTGCGGCCTTGCGCTTGGCCACCTTGGCGCGCACCACGGCGGCGCGCTCGGCGTCCTGGAGCGCGATGTCGATCTGCCGGATCTCGTTCTTCGTGCGCGGAATCAGCACCTTCTCGAACAGGTTCACGCGCTGGGTGACCTTGGTCAGCCCGTCCTGCAGGCGCCGTAGCCGCTCGCGCTCGACCTGTTCGCGCACCTGCAGCGTCAGGGCGTGCTTCAGGCTCGCCACCACACGGTCCACCCAGTGCGGCTTCGCCAGATCGCCGTACGCCCGCGTGCGCAGCGTGATGTCGTCGAACGTGGGCACGCGTACACCCACGATGTTCGCCTGCCCGAGCTGGACGTACGCCACGCGCACCAGGCCGTCGAGTTCGACACCGGTGTTGGCGAGCATCGGGATATCGCGGGCGATCGCCTCGCGGACGGCTGCGCGCTCGTCCTGAACCGCCTTCAGCCGCCGGCGCGCGTTGTTGCGCTCGGCCAGCAACTGTTTGCGCTTCAGGTCGAGCGAGGGCAGGAAACGCTCGTAGGTCGCCAGGTCCCGCTTCTTGCGCGAGAGCGTGGACTTATTCAGCGGCAGCCTTGCCATCGACCGCATGCTCCTGCGTGCCCGCGGCGCCGGATTGGGCCGCCGTGTCCGCCTGGGCCTTCGCCGGGAAGTAGCTGTCCACGAGATCCTTCTTGAACGGCAACTGATGGGGCTCGAAGCATTCGGCGAGCGTGTTCCAGCAAAGATTCAGCGCCTCTTCGAGCGGCATGGCGACCTCAAGGGACATGAAGCGCTCGCGGAACATCTCGCCGAACTTGAGAAGCTGTTCGTCGTAGTCGGTGAGTTCGAACGCCATCGCCTGCTTCTGTTCGGCGTCCTTGGCGTTGGCGTAGAGGCGGATCATCCCGTTCATGAGCTGCTTGTGATCCGCCCGCGTATCGTCGACCACGTGCTGCTTGAGGCGGGAGAGCGAGCCGAAGGGATCGATCATCCCGTCCTTGAGGTAGAATTGCCCTTCGGTGATGTAGCCCGTGTTGTCGGGCACCGGGTGGGTGACGTCGTCACCGGGCATAGTGGTGGCGGAGAGGATGGTGACCGAGCCGCCCGAGGCGAAGTCGCAGGCCTTCTCGTAGCGCCGCGCAAGCTGGGTGTAGAGGTCGCCGGTGTAGCCGCGGTTGGAGGGAATCTGCTCCATGGCGATGCCGACCTCCTTCAACGCGTCGGCGTAGGCGGTCATGTCGGTGAGCAGCACCAGCACCCGCTTCTTCTCCTCCACGGCGAAGTGCTCCGCCACCGCCAGCGCCATGTCGGGCACCAGCAGGCGCTCCACGATGGGATCGGAGGCCTGGTTGATGAACATCACCGTCCGCGCGAACACCCCCGCGTCCTCGAAGCGCTGCCGGAAGTAGTGGAAGTCGTCGAAGATCAGCCCCAGGCCGCCGAAGACCACGACATCCGCCTGCGCCTGGATGCCGATGCGCGCCAGGAAGGTGTTGAAGGGCTCGCCGGCGACGGAAAAGATCGGAATCTTCTGGCTCTCCACCAGACAGTTGAAGACGTCCACCATGGGCACGTCGGTGCGGATCATGCGCGAGGCGAGTTCGCGCCGCATCGGGTTCACGGTGGGGCTGTTGATCGCCACCCGCCGGTCCATGTCCAGCGACGGCCCGTTGTCGATGAGTTCGCCCGTGCCGCGGAAGACCCGGCCGAGCACGTTCTCGCTGAAGGGCACGTCGGGCGGATGGCCCAGGAAGCGGATCTTCGCCCGGGTGGAGATCCCCTTGGTGCCCTCGAAGACCTGCAGCGAGACCGCCTCGCCGTCCATCTTGAGCACCTGGGCCAGCGAGGATTCGCCCGATTCGACGGTGACCACCGCGATATCGCCGAGCGCGACGGACGCCGCCCGGCCCACCCGGCGCGCGGGCACGCGAACCTTGAGAATGTCACCCACGATGGACAGCACCTGGGAGTAGCGGACCGCGAGATCGGACATCGCCGCGCGACCCTCCCGAACATGTTTGGCTATGAGTCCAGTGTAACGGACCTATGCATCGCACGTCTAACACCGTTCGTGCGGCCGTTCGGGCGGCGGCGCGGTTGAACCGGAACGCCGGCGCGCGCGTATACCCGGATGCGCCAACAGGTTAAGGGGACCCCCGCGATGCGGGTCATGGACGTTCCGGAATTCCAGGATGCCCGCGATCTGGCCGCGGTGAACGAAGGGCTCACGGTGCGCGATGCGGCCATCCTCATGGCGGGGCGCAACGTCGGCGCGGTGATCGTGCTGCGCGACGGCTGCATGTCGGGGATTTTCACCGAGCGCGACCTGATGACCAAAGTGGCGGCGCAGGGCCTGGATTGCGGCACCACCCTCGTCCGCGACGTCATGACGCCCAGGGTCGTCACCGTCTCGCCCGAGATGGAGCTGAACGCCTGTCTTCGGACCATGACCGAGGGCGGGTTCCGCCATCTTCCCGTCGTCGACTCCGAAGGCGAGCCGGTGGGCATGATCAGCCAGCGTGATTTCGTCGCCCTGACCTTTGGCCAGGCCGTCCGGCGCATGCGCGGACGGGCCCAGTACGGGCTGCGCAAGCTCTTCCGTGCCGGGGCCTGAACACCCGCCACGCTCGCGGACGCGCGCCAATCGCTCGCCGTACGACCTTCTGCACTGCCTCCGCGAAGGCCCCATCGTATGGTAGACTTCGCTCAGGCGGACCGGCGCGGTGTGCGCCGGCCCTCCGGCGAACCGGCGATGGGAGATGCAAGGGATGTTCGATATCTGGCTGCGAGCGTTCTGGCGCACGTTCCTGTGGTGGTTGCCCGGCGGAGACGACGACGGGGAAACCGCCTTCGGCAAGCGCGAGGCCGGGCGCAGCGAAACCGCGCGCGCCACCGGCGCAACCGCGGAGTCCGGCGGCAGCGGCGCAGGCGCCCGGACGCAGGACGCGGGCTCGGCGCAGACCGCAGCGGCGTCCGAAACGGCGGCGCAGACGGCTGCGCCGGCGAAGTCCGAGAGCCCGGCGGCGTCCGGCGGCACCGCGCGCGAGACCCCGTCTGCGGCCGGGACCGCGGCGAAAACCGCATCCGGCAGCGGCAACGGGCATGCGTCCAAGGCCGAGGCCGAGGCCCAAGCCCAGGCCAAAACCAAGACCAAGGCAAAGGCCAAGGGGACGACCACGGACACCGCGTCGGCCGAGACGGCCGCCCAATCCGCTGCACCCACGGCGGCGAAGGGCGAATCGGCGCCGGCGGCCGGCGGCGAGGTGGGCGACCTGACCGCGATCAAGGGCATCGGCCCGACTCTCGCCAGCCGGCTTCAGGGCATGGGCATCACCAACATGCAGGACCTCGCGCACGCGGATCCGGATCAGATCGCCGAAAAGCTCGGTTCGCGTCCGGTGACGCCCGACCGCGTGCGCCAATGGATCGACGACGCCAAGAGCCGAGTGGCTTGAGGCGACCGTCAGAATTTCATGTACGTCCGGTTAGACTGCCGCCGCCCTCGGTAATCGAGCCCGTTTATGGGCGGCGGCACAAGTCCGGTCCTGGGATCTTTGCACGTCGTCTCACCCCGCGGCTTTGGAGCGGCGAAACATTCCGGCGTTGTTGCAGAACCACGCCCAAGTTGCAGCGAGACCGTCACGAAGCGACGTAGTCGGTGCAAATCCAAATGCATTGACCGCCTTTGTAATGCTGCAATACGTCGTGTGGACCTCACCTGCCCGGAATGGGGCGTAGGCGAGCGGGATTTCTTGATATCCCGTAATGTAATGAACGTCTTTGAGTAGCTCGGAAAGCCGCGTCGGTACACCACTGCCCAGCTGATAAGTGCCAGTGACTCCAACTTCCATCGCTTGGCGAATGCCGGCGACAAGATCTCCTACATATAAATAGTCGCGCACCTGACTACCGTCGCCGTAAAGCGTAAACGTTTTGTCAGCCAGGAGCGCGTTGAACAACTTTGCGATCACACTTCCCTTGTGTCGGCTGCCTGGCCCATAGATGTTTGAGAATCGAAGTGCCGCAGCGTGCAAGCCGTAAGCGCCGGCATAGGCCGACAGGTATCCCTCCATAGCGAGCTTGGAGGCGCCGTAGGGCGCCATCGGCGCCGGCGCCATGGCTTCAGTTACGGGTACGGGGGCTTCCCCGAGAATCGCTCCACCGGTTGAAGCTGCTATGACCTGACGAATGCCCGCCGTCCGAGCGGCGTCAAGCACGACGAGCGTGCCGCGTACGTTCACATCGAAATTGGTGCCGGGATCGTCGATTGAGTCGATGACTCGCGTCGCCGCCGCCAGATGGACGACCGCGTCTACTTCCGCCATGGCTTGCCCGACCGCCCGCGGGTCGCGAATGTCGCCCTGGCGGTAGGTTATACCCCGAGGTAGCGGGGGCCGTGGCGCAATATCGAGAATGGTAACGGAATAGCCCCGCTCCGCAAGATGCGCGACGAGGTTGAGCCCAATGAACCCCGCCCCGCCTGTAACGAGAACCCGTGAGGGCATGAGGTGCCTCCTGTTGCGCCGAGCTTAAACTGGCCGAAGCCACGAGGTCACCAACACCCAAGCGAAGCGCAGGCCGTAGAGCAGGTCGTTACCCTTCTTTGACGCGCCGCTGCTGCGCCGGCGGAAATAGATGGGGCGCTCCGTGATTCGGTGTCCCAGTTTCGCCGCCATGATGAGGAACTCTGAGGCGTGGTACTGGTCTTGTGTGAGGTGCAGTTGGGCCAGCGCGGCCGGAGCCATGGCGCGATAGCCGCTTGAGACGTCCGTCAAGCACGTGCCCATGAGCAGGTTCATCACACGAGTGAACAGGGTGACGCCCAAGTCCCGCCACCACACGGTCACCTCATGCCGGCCCAGGCGCCGACTGCCGATCACGATGTCTGCCGCGCCCGCCAACACCGGCGCGACCAACTCGGGCAGCTCTTCCGGCTGGTTCTGCCCATCCGCATCCAGCGTTACCAGGGCGGCGGCGGCGGCGCGCACGGCGAAATCGTACCCCACGCGCAGGGCCGCTCCCTGCCCACGATTAAAAGGCAAGGCGGTTACAAGGGCACCATGTTCGCGCGCGACCGCGCAGGTTGCGTCGCGGCTGCCGTCGTCGATCACCACGGCGCGCACCCGGTGGCCATCCACGCGCTCGGGCATGCGCGCGAGCACGCCGGGCAGGTTGTCCGCCTCGTCGAACGCGGGAATGGCGACCACGACGGTATCGGGTCCGAGTTCGCGTTCGGCCTCAGGCGATTCCCGAACCACCTGATGCCGGATCAGCCGGTCGAGTTCGGACCGCAGCCGCGCCGTGCGCGCCATGAGCATCAGAGCGACCAGCCACGCCGCAACGAGCCCGGCGATGACCAGGACGAACAGCCGGGCGCCGGGCCGGCCCGCAAGGCCGCGGGCGCCCGAGTCGTCGAACAGCACCCAGGACAGCGCACCTACGGTTTGCGGAAACGCCGTCGCACCCACGAGCCCGATCCCTGTCAACAGGGTGAGCACGGTCACGCCGGGCGCCGTTCGCCGCCGGCGCAACTGGAAAAAGCCATGCAGCAGGAAGGCCATCGCGAGCAGCGCGCCCGCTGCGCGCAGGACAGAAACCTCAAGCATTTGATGCGCCTCCGAGCCGAAATCTCCGAAATCAATTGCCCGATGCACACGGAGCGCTGACAGAAAAACATTAGTTATCTGTTGAGACCTGCACGCAATTTATTTCGGAATTGGCAGGCGATATCGGTTGTATTTGATTTGCATGACCCCGATGGCCGGGACACGGACCCCGCTGCGCGGGAACGTCGCGGGGCGAGCACCTTGCACGCGGCGTACAGATGTAACGATATAACAGACAGTTCGCGGAGACACAGGAAATACGAAGCGAGGTCACCCCATGTCGCGCATTCCGCCACCGCTGCTCATCGTCGGCGGCATCGCCCTGATCGTCGGCCTGCTCTTGGCCGGACAGGCGCTCACCGGCTCAGGCTTCGTCCCGGCCGTGAAGTACTGCGGCTGATGTCCGCCGGCAGGCCGCCGGCGCCGCCTCACCGCCGCCGGACCCGCCAGCGGATGGGCACGCCGGGCATGTCGAAGTCGTGGCGCAGCTCGTTTTCCAGGTAGCGCAGATAGGCCTCGGGCAGCTCCTTGGGCCGGCTGCAGAACACCATGAAGGTGGGCGGCCGCGCCTTCGGCTGGCTGATATACTTGATCCGGTTGAACCGCCCGCCGCTCGACGGTGGCGGGTTCGCCGCCGTCACCTCGGTCAGCCACTGGTTCAGGTCGGGCGTGGCCACGCGGGTGTTCCACAGGTCGTAAGTGCTTAGCGCGGCGTCGAGCAGGGCGTTTAGGCGCTGGTTGCGCAGGCCCGAAACGGTCACCAGGGGAATACCCTTCACCTGGGGCAGCGAGCGCTGCAGCCGATCTTGCACGGCCTTCCGGGCAGCGTCCTTGTCACCCACCGCATCCCATTTGTTCAGCGCAAGCACCAGGCCGCGGCCCTCGTCGATGGTGTGCTCGGCGATCTGAAGGTCCTGCTTGTCCAGGCCCTGCGTGGCATCCACAACGAGCGCCACCACGTGGGCGAAGCGCACCGCGCGCAGGCCGTCGGCCACGGCCAGCTTCTCCAGCTTTTCCGTCACCCGCGTTTTGCGCCGCATCCCCGCCGTATCGACGAGTTTGACCGGCCGGTCCTTGTAGGACCAGGTCACCGAGATCGCATCCCGGGTGATCCCCGCCTCGGGGCCGGTCAGAAGGCGATCCTCGCCGATCAGCCGGTTGATCAGGGTGGACTTGCCCACGTTGGGCCGGCCCACGATGGCAAGCTGGAGCGCCTCGCCGCCTTCCGGCGCCGTCTCCGCTTCCGCCGCCGCGGCGGCCTCGGCGATGGGCGTCAAAAAGGCATGCACCGCGTCCAGGCCGGTGCCGTGCTCGGCGGAAAACGCCACGGGCTCGCCCAAACCCAGGGAAAACGCCTCCGCCCAGCCCGATTCGCCGGCCTCGCCCTCGTATTTGTTGGCGAGCACGAGCACGGCCCGCGCCGCCTCGCGCAGCTCTTCGGCCAGGATTTCCTCGGCCGCAGTCACCCCGGCGCGGGCATCGAGCAGGAACAGCACCGCGTCCGCTTCCGCGACGGCGCGCGCGCTCTGCTCGCGCATGCGCGCCTCCAGGCTGTCGTCGCGCACCTCGTCCATCCCCGCGGTGTCGACCACGGTGAACGCAAGGTCGAACAGATGCGCCTCGCCCTCGCGCCGGTCGCGGGTCACGCCGGGGGTGTCGTCGACCAGCGCCTGGCGGCGGCCGACCAGCCGGTTGAACAGGGTGGACTTGCCCACGTTGGGCCGGCCCACGATGGCGACGGTAAACGCCATGACGGATTCCGGACTAGCGGTACGCGACGAGGGTGGCGTCCCGGGTCAGCAGATACAGGGTCTCGTTCGCCACCACGGGCGGCACGGCGGGCGCCCCCGGAAGCGACATGGTCCCCAGAAGTTCCCCCGTATAGGGCGACAACGCGGCGGCCACGCCGTGGCTGCCCATCAGGATCACGCGGTCGCCGGCCAGCATGGGCCCCGTCCAGTGGATGGGATCCGCCTTGGCCTCGGCGTCCGCGTACGCGGCGATCTTGGTGACCCAGCGCACCTTGCCGTCCTTGCGCCGCAACGCGGCAACGCGGGCGTTGGTGGTGAGCACGTAGACGTAGTTGCCCGCCGCCCACGGGGTCGCCGCGCTGGCGAGTTCGCGCTCCCAGGCGCGCGCGCCCGTGCGCATGTTCACCGAGACCATGGGCCCGGAATTGCTCACGGCGAAGACGCGGCCACGGTCGATGACGGGCAGCCCGCGGATGTCGGCCATGTCCGCGACCTCGCTGGCGCGCCGCACGCCGGCGAGGCTGTCCGTCCAGAGATCGCGCCCGTTGTCCGCCAGCAGCGCGGTCAACTGCCCCGAGGAATACGCCGAGACGACGCTTCCCCCGCCGACGGCCGGGCTCGCCGAGCCGAGCAGCCCCGCCTGTTCCTGCACCCCCGTGTGGCGCCAGCGCTCGCTGCCGTCCTCGGTTGCCAACGCCACCGTCTCGTTGACGATGGTCAGCACGTAGAGCGTGCCATCCTTGACGCTGGGCCCGGCGCGCAGGGGCGTTCCCAGATTCGTGGTCCAGCGCACCTCGCCGGACTTGCCGGCCAGCGCGTGGACAGCGCCCGTCCCGGTGGTGGCGAACAGCCGGCCGTCCTCGACCGCCAGCCCGCCGCCGAAGGCGCCTTCGTCGGCGTCCTCGTCCGTGACCAGATCGCGTGTCCAGAGCGCCTTGCCCGTCTGCGCGCGGAAGGCGTGGACGGTCATCTCGGCGTCCATGACGTAGATGCGCCCGTCCGCCACCACCGGCTCGGCCAGGATGGGCTGCGTGGTGTCCGCGGCCGCGCCCGCATCGACCGACCACTGCCGCGCGAGATCCGCCGGCAGGGCGAGATGATACATCGCGTGCGAGGCGGTGCCGCCGGCCTGGGTCCAGCTCGCATTGACATAGGGGCGCGGCAGGGTCACCTGCGCGCTTGCCAGCGCCTTGTCCGGCTCCAGCTTGCGCTCAAGATCAAGAACGGAGATGCGCTCGCCCTGGAGGCGCTCGCCATCGCCACCGCCTTCGAACACGCTACAGCCGGCCAGCACGGCGGCCACCAGCGTGGCCCCGGCCAGCGCGCCAAGCCGTTGCATCATGCGCGCGCTAGCCCTCCAGACGGGCGATCATCTGCGTCGCGCGCTGGCGCTGCTGCCGCGGCACGTTCGCCCCGTCGGCGACCTGCTTGAACAGCGCCACGGCCCGCTCGCGCTCGCCCGCCTTCGCGGCAAGCACGGCCTGAAGCTCCAGCGCCGTATGCCGGAACGGGGTGTCGCCGTTGGCGATGGGCGACAGCGAGGCGCGCAGGGCATCTGGGTCGCCGTCGTCCATCCGGTGCATGACGGCGAAGATGCGCGCGAGACTGCCATAGGGCCTGGGCGTGTCGCCGCTTTCCGCGATGGCCTGCCAGGTGGAGACGGCCGCATCGGTATTGCCCGCCTCGACCTGCAGCGCGGCCCGGCGGAACTGCGCCACCAGGCGGTAGCCGCGCGGCCCCGAATCGGCGAGCTCGCCCAGCGCCTGAATCGCCGCCTGGCGCTCGCCCGCCTCGGCCTTGTCCAGCGCCGCCGCGTAGTCCGCCGCGGCCGTCCGCGCCTGACCGCGGCTGTACGCCTGCCAGCCCTGATACGCCCCCACGACGAGCACGAGCGCCAGGGCCGCGCCGATGGCCCAGGGGCCCCAGCGCTTCCACAGCTCGCGGTACCGTTCGTGGCGGATTTCCTCGTCGACTTCGCGGAAAAGATCGCTCACGGGATTGCCTGGTCCTTTGTGCCCGGCTCGCACACCGCGCGCAGCCTAGCCAAGCTGACCCGGCTTGCAAAGGATGGCGCGCCCGGTCGCACCGGCGCGATCACCCCGCGGCCTTCCACTTGATGGAACAGCCCATGGACGGGATCTGCTCCGCCGGGCCCTGCCCCGTCTCGGCGACCCGGGTCATCGCCTCCAGAAGCTCGCGCCTGGCATCCGGCGCGGCCTCCTTCTTCGACGCATCCAGGCGGCCGCGGTACTGCAGGCCGAGATCGGCGTCGAAGCCGAAGAAGTCGGGCGTGCACACGGCCCCGTAGGCTTTCGCCACCGCCTGCGTCTCGTCCAACAGATAGGGGAAGGTGAAGCCGTGCACCTGGGCGAAGGCCTGCATGTTCTCGAACGAGTCGGCCGGGTAGTTTTCGGTGTCGTTGGGCATGATCGCCGCCGCACCGATTCCCTTGTCCTGGAGCTGCTTCACGTCGTCGACGAGGCGGTCCGCGATCGCCTTCACATACGGGCAGTGGTTGCAGATGAACACGATCAGGGTCCCCTTGGGCCCCCGCACGTCCTGCAACGTGTGGCGCTTGCCGTCCACGCCCGGCAGGTCGAAGTCCACCGCCTGCCAGCCGAAGTCGCACACCGGGGTCTCCATCGCCACCATGTCGCGCCTCCTCGGGTTTGTCGCGCGTGCAGGAAGTCCCGTCTGAGATGCGCCTGCCAGGGCGCCCGTTCAATCCCGCTTCCGGCGCGGCATCGGGCCCCGCCGTCCGACCGTGCCCGGCTCTGGACGGGGATGACAGCTCTGTGAAACACTCCCGGTAAGGTTATGGTGGCCGCGGGGGACGGCTCTCGGCGATGAGCAAGGTAGCGCACCTCAACCGCAAGCCCAAGAAGACGACCCCGACGTTCTTTTCCCGTTGGGAGTTGCAGCAGCTTCTCAACCTGTATTCCCAGCAGGTCGCCAACGGGGAATGGCGCGATTACGCCATCGATCAGCACAGCGGCATGGTGGTCTTCTCCGTGTTTCGCCACACCATGGAGCAGCCGCTGTATGCCGTGGCCAAGCGCGGCCAGGGAAGCGAGTATATCGTCTACAGCGGTCCGGAGAAGCTCAAGCGCGCCGCCACCCTGAACGACGCGCTTGCCGTCCTGCGCAAGCGCGCCCAGGTGCGGGCCATCACCTGATCCAGCCGCCAGCGCCGTGGCCGCGCGCCGTTGCGTCACCCCAGCCGCCGGCGAACGTGCTTGACCGGCTGACGGCGAAGGGGCAGACAGCCGGCAGGCTGCGGCGGAGCAGGCCGTGCCGCCATCCGACCCGGGTGACCCGATCCCGTCATGACAACGCTCACCCGCTACTATCTCCGACGCGTCCTGCCGCCGTTTCTGATCGCGCTGACAGTGGTGCTCATGGCGCTGTCCCTGGAGCGCCTGCTGCGGATCGTCGAGGAGATCACGGATAGCGGCGCGCCGGTGGGTCACGCGTTCGAGATGCTGGGCTACCTGCTGCCGCACTACCTCCAGCTCGCCATTCCCGCGGCGGTGTTCCTGGCGGTCATGCTCGCCACGCGCCGGCTCGCCGCGACGGACGAGCTGTCCGCGATGCAGGCGGCCGGGGTTCCCCTGTGGCGTCTCCTGCGGCCGCTGCTGGGCCTGGCTTTCGCCCTCGCCGCGGTGATGGTGGTCAACGAGGGTTGGGTCCAGCCGCACGCCCGCTACGCCTTCAAGACGCAGATGCACCGCGTCACCGAAGCCAGTGTGACCCTGCGCCTTCAGGCGGGCGTGTTCCAGCGCCTGGGCGACAAGGTCGTGGTCCGCGCCGACGAGGTCTCGCAGAACGGCAAGCGGCTCGCCAAGTTCTTCGCCACCGTGGACAAGGCCGACGACACGCGCACCGTCATCACGGCGGCGCGCGCACGCGTGCGCCACGGCGAGGCCGACGGCCTCGCCGTGGAGCTGCACAACGGCACCATCGTGCGCAACGGCCCGGGCGGCAAGCCCGGCTCGATTTCCTTCGACACCTACCTCTGGGAGCCGCCCACCGACGTCGTCGCCCCCTACGGCCCGCGCGGCGAGAGCGAACAGGAACTGACGCTGCCCGAACTGATGAGCGGCAACGCGGTACAGCTCGCCCGCAACACCTCCCCCGCCTACGTTGCGGCAGAGCGCCACATTCGCTTGCTGCGCCCGCTGTCCGTGCCCGTCCTGGCGGTGCTGGCGGTGCCGCTGGGCCTGCTCGGCAGCGGGCGCACCGGCCACGCTTACGGCATCGTGATCGGGATTGCCGTGCTGGTGCTGTATCAAAAACTCGTGGGCTTCGCCGAAGCCTTCGTCCAGGCGGGTACGCTGCCGGCGGCACTGGGGTTGTGGACGCCGTTCGCCGGCCTGCTTCTGGCCACGAGCCTGCTCACCTGGCACCGGGCGGAGGGCGCGGCGCGCGACCTGCGCACCTGGCTGCGCCGGCGGATGCGCGCGCCGCGGCCGGCGGCGCGCCCCAGCCCGGCGGCGTGAGGGCAGGCCATGCCGGGAAGCCTGGACCGCTACCTGCTGCGCAGCTTCCTCGTCCGCGCCGCGGCGATCACCGGGGCGCTGGCGGCGCTGCTGGCGCTCTTCGACGTGCTCGCCAACGCCGACGACGTGGTGGGCGGCAGCGGGCGCATCGTCGTTGCCCTGCTCGCCTACGTCGGTCTGCGCCTGCCCGAGATCCTGGTGCTGGTGCTGCCCCTGTCGGCGCTGCTGGCCACGCTGGCGACCTTCGCCACGCTGGTGACCACAAACGAAATGGTCGCCGTTCGCGCGGCCGGGATCTCCATCTACCGGGTCACCTTCGCCCTGCTCACCGGTGCCGTCGTGCTCGCGGGCGTACACATCTGGTTCGCCGACACCGTGCTGCCCGCCACGAGCAGTCGGCTCGCCCTGTGGGAGGCGCGCGACTACGGCGGCCTGCCGCCGCGGCGCCGGCCCAGCCGCGCACCCGCCTGGTTCACCGTGGGCGACGCGCTCGTGGAGGTCGGCGCATCCAGCCTGGACGGCCGCAACCTTCGCGACATCACGGTCATCCGGCGCGACCCCGAAGGACGCATGACCGCCTACATCCGCGCCGAGCGCGCGCGCTATCTGGGCGACCGCTGGCTGCTGGAGCAGGTTCACCGCGTTCCCGTCAACGGCGCCGCACGCCCGGATGTGCCGCGCATGCGCCTGGCGCTGCCGGTCACGCCGGCGCGCTTCGCCGCCCTGGGCGAGCGGCCGGGCGCACTGAGCCTTTCGGAGATCGCGCGGCTGGCGCGCAATCCCGACCTGGGCGGCCGGCCCGCGCGCGTGTACCATGTCTGGCTGCAGCGCAAATTCGCCCACGCGGCGGGGGCGCTGGTGATGGTGCTGCTCGCCGCGCCTCTCGGGCTGCAGCACGCCCGACGCAACCGGCTCATGCTGGGCAGCGTCGCCGCGATCGGCGCGGGTTTCCTGTACTTCGTCGCCGAACGCCTCCTCCTGGCCCTGGGCGAAACGGGCGCCCTGCCGGCCACGATGGCGGTCTGGGCGCCCGCCGTGGTGTTCAGCATGCTCGCGCTGTGGCTGCTGCTGCGTTACGAGGGATAGCCGCTGGACAGCGCGCGCCGGCACGACCATGCTCGGGGCCGTCCGCCCGCGGAGGTACCACGAAACGGCGAGCGGCGGCGCGGATGGTGGTGATCTGGGAACGAGGCACCCGGGAGGTGAGCGGACTATCGTGACGGAGGTCAACCCGGTCACCGACCGCCGCGGCTTCGCCGACTTCCTGCGCGCGCCGCACCACGTCCACCATGGCGACCCGAACTGGGTGCCACCGCTGACGCTCGAACGTCGGCTGCATTTCAGCCGCCGGAATCCGTATTTCGCGCACGCCCGGGCGCGCTACTTCGTCGCCTACCATAACGGCGCCCCGGCGGGCCGGGTCAGCGCCCAGATCGACAGCCTCGCCCAGCGCGATCCGGAGGGCGAGCCGCATCTGGGCCATTTCGGCTGTCTCGAGGCGACGGACGCAGACACCTTGGCGGCGCTTCTGGACGCCGCCGAGAGCTGGCTCGCCGACCACGGCATCACCGAAGTCCAGGGACCGTTCAGCCTGAACATCAACGACGAGGCCGGCCTCCTGGTAGCGGGATTCGACCGGCCGCCGCGCATGCTGATGAACTATGCGCCGGCTTGGTACGGTCCGGCCATCGAGGCGCACGGTTACGCCCCCGCCAAGGACCTGCTCGCGTACACCTTCGCCACGGCCACGCCACTGCCCGACACGGCCCGGCGCATGGCCGAGCACGCGGCGAACACGGCGGGCGTGCGCGAGCGTCCCATGGACCCGCGTGCGTTCCGCGCGGAGCTGCGCACCGTGGTGGACATCTTCAACGACGCCTGGGCGGAGAACTGGGGCTTCGTGCCCATGACGGCGGCCGAGGCGGGCGCCCTGGCGGACAACCTTAAGCCGCTGCTGCGCCCGGAGCTGATCCGCTTCGTCGAGCGCGACGGCGAGCCCGTTGCGATGATCGTCGCCCTGCCCGACCTGTACGAGGCGATCGCCGACCTGAACGGCCGGCTGCTCCCCCTCGGCTGGGCGCGTCTCGCCTACCGGCTCAAGGCGAGCAGGCTCGCGGGCGCGCGCGTTCCCTTGATGGGCGTGCGCGCGGCGCACCGCAGCGGCTTCATGGGCAGCGCCATCGCCGCCCTGCTCGTCCAGCGCACGCACGACGCGGCGCGCGCAGCCGGGTTCCGCGAGGTGGAGCTGTCCTGGGTGCTGGACGACAACCACCCCACGCGCCGGCTCATCGAATCCATCGGCGGCACGGCGTACAAACGCTACCGCGTCTACCGGAAGGCGCTGGCATGAGCGCACAGGACGCCCCCCCGCGCGCCGACGCCCTGGTGCTGGCGGGAAGCCGCGGCCCCGAGGATGCCGTCGCCGCCGCAGCCGGGGTGAGCTGCAAGGCCCTGGCGCCCGTGGCCGGGAAGCCCATGCTCCAGCGCGTGCTCGACGCCTTGACCGAGAGCGGCTGCGTGCGCCGGATCACGGTGGCACTGGCGCCCGAGGTGCCCGTCGCCGGGGAGGTGCCGGCCCTGGCACGCGCGTTCGACGCGGGCTGCATCGCCCGCATGGACCCGGCCGGCAGCCCGTGCCGCACCGTTCAGGCCGCGTTCGCCGCGCGCGACCCGCAGCGGCCGCTGCTCGTCGCCACCGGGGATCACCCCCTGCTCACCGGCGAGATGGTGCGCGCCTTCGCCACCGGCTCCCGGCTCAGCCGCGCCGACGTCACCGCGGCGGTTACGCCCGTACACCTCGTGGACGCGGCGTTCCCGGGCGTGCGCCGGACGGCCCTGCGCTTCCGCGACGGCGGGTACAGCGGCTGCAACCTGTTCGCCCTGACGACCCCGCGGGCCGAGGCGGTGCTGGCGTTCTGGCAGACCCTGGAAAACGACCGCAAGCGGCCCTGGCGCATGGCGGCGCACATCGGCACGGGTACGCTGTTCGCCTATGCCGCGCGGCGGCTGACCCTGGACGGCGGCGTGGCGCGCCTGGGTGCGCGCGTCGGCGCGGAGCTGGCGGCGATCCGGCTCAACTGGCCGGCGGCGGCGCGCGACGTGGACACGCCGGGCGACCTGGAACTTGCGGAAGCCGTGCTGCGCGGGAACGAGGGCAAGATGCGATCAGGTTGGGTCACCTGATCGCTGAATCTTGCCCTATCTTCAAAGGATAGCGTGCGATTCAGCGATCCATCCGGATCGCATCGCACTCTACGCCGCGAACGGCGCTTCGGCATCGGATGGGGCGGGCCCGAACGCCGCACGCGCCGAATCGTAACGACGCCCGGTCACGGCGAGGCGGAGGCCCCGGGCGTCCTGCGTCACCGTCACCAGATGGTACTGCGCCGGCGGCATGCGGCCGGTGCCGGCACTGGACGCGGAACCCGCGCCGTAGACCGGGATCGGCCCCGTCGGCCCGGGCAGCTCGGCCGTCATGGGCACGTGCATGTGCCCGTGCAGCACCAGCTCCGCCCCGCGCGCGGCGAGCACGGCGCGCACCCGCGGCGCGTCGTGCAGGCCCTTGCGCCGGCCCACCACGCCCGGCTGCGGCGGGTGGTGGAGGAGCACCACGCGGACCTGGCCGGCCGCGCCCTCCTGCGCCAGCAGCGCGTCGAGCCGTTCCGCCTGCGCTTGCCCGACGCGGCCGCTGGCCATGAACGGCGGCGTTGGGAGCGCCGTGTCCACGCCGATCAGGGAGACGGCCCCGCGTCGGCGCAGGGTGGGCGGCGCCGTGGCGCCGTCGTCGCCGGCGAGCCAGGGCGTCCAGTGCGCCAGGGTTTCGGCGTGCGGCATGGCGACATAGGCGTCGTGGTTGCCCCGGATCACGCTCACCCGCTCGGGCGGGCCCAGGCGGGCGAACCATTCGGGCGCGCGGGCATACTCCGCGGCCAGGCCCAGGTTCGTCACGTCGCCCGTGACGCAGACGTGGTCCGGCGCCTGCTGCGCCAGATCGCGGCAGAGCGCGTCGAGCACCTCGCCGCGATGTTCGTGCTTGCGTTTGCGGTGCCAGGAGACGTACCCAAGCACGCGCTTGTTCGCGATCTGCCGCCAGGTCACCGGCGGCAGAGGCGCGACATGCAGATCCGTGATGTGGGCAAGGGTGGGCATCGCAGCAGCGGCTCGCGAACGGCGGGGCGGCGCGATGCTTTCACCCGGCAGGCCGCGCATGTCAAGCCAGCCACCCCGGGACGCCCTACCAGGCGGAGCACAGCGAGCGCTGCGCCGTGAGCCGAATCGGCCTCATCATCAACACCCAAAGCGGCCCTCAGGGCACCGGCCAAACGGCGGCGCGCCTGGCCCGCGCGGCCGAGGCGCATCTCATCCCCGTGGCGCGAACGCGCTGTCCCGAGGAGATCGACGACGCCCTGCGCTCTTTCGCCCGCGCCGGGGTGGCGGTGCTCGCCGTCCACGGCGGCGACGGCACCGTGGACGCCGTGCTCACGCGCCTGCGCACCCGCGGCATCTTCACGCAAGAGCCCGTGCTCGCCCTCATCCCCGGCGGAACCACGAACATGACGCATGCCGACGTCGGCCTGCGGCACACGCCCGGACGCGCCCTGGACCACGTCGCCGCCGCCTGCCTCGACGGCCTGCCCGAAGCGCGCGTGCGCCTGCGCCGGCCCGTGCGGGTCACGCGATCCGATGCCGAGGAACCGTTCTACGGCTTTTTCGTCGCCGGCGCCGCGATCCCGCGGGTCATCCGGCGCGTGCGCGAACGCCTGCACAGCCGCGGCCTCACCGGGCGTGCGGGCTCGGCGATCGCCCTGGCGTGGTCCATCATGCGGCTGCTCCGGGGCAATGTGGCGCGGGACCCGGTGCTCCATCCCGATGCGGTCGGCTACGCCGTCGACGGCGGGCCGTGGCACGAGACGCAGGCCGTGGTCTTCCTGGCGACGACGCTCGAGCGCCTCATCCTGGGGCTCCGCCCGGCGCCGCCGCGGGGGCGCCTGGGCGTGGGCGCCCTGACCTTTCCGTACGCCCGGCTGGCGTGGCGGCTGCCCGGGTTCCTGCGCGGCCGCGGCGCGGGCGACCTCGGGGCGGACATCGGCCGCGCGGCGGTGGAGACCTTGCATCTCCGGCTCGCCAGCGCCTACACGGTCGACGGCGAGCTGTTCGACCCGCCGGCCGACGGCGCCGTGACGCTCACGGCCGCGCCGCCGGCGCGCTTCCTGGTGCTGTGACGCGATGACGGCTGCCCGGTCCCGGGACACCTTGATCGCCGGTTTGCGTGCGGAGGCGCTGGCGCCCGTGCGCGATCCGGGCATCCGCGCCCTGGTCGCGGCCATCCACGCGCGTGCCCACGGGCCGGTGCGCGCCGTTCTGTTCTACGGCTCGGGCCTGTGGGACGGCGCCGACCCGGACAAGGTCCAGGATTTCTACGCCCTGGTGGCGCGCCAGCGCGATTTCGACCCGCGCCCGGTGCGGGCCGCCCTGGCCCGCGTGCTCCCGCCCAATGTCTATTACCTGGAGGCCGACGCGGACGGCGTCACCTACCGCGCCAAGGTTGCGGTGATGCGCTGGGACCAGTTCGCCCGCGCGGCGCGCGGCCGCGCCGCGACGCCGCACATCTGGGCGCGCTTCGCCCAGCCCTGCCGGATCGTCGACGCGGACACCCGCGCGCGCGCCGAAGCGACCCTGGCAGCGCTCGCCGACGCCGTGACAACCTTCCACCGCAAGCTCGCGCCGCTTGTCCCGGCGGACGCGGATGCCCGCGGGTTCTGGCTCGCCGGGCTGGCGGAGACCTACGCGCGCGAGCTGCGCAGCGAGCGCCGCGACCGGGCGGCGGCGGTGTTCGACGCCGACCCGGAACGCTTCGCCTGGCGGACGGCATGCGCCCGTGACGCCATGGGACGGCCAACAGCGGCCGCGCGCCGCCGCGCCCGTCGACGGGCGGCCGTCGCGCGCCCGGCGGGCAAGGCGATCGCGCTGCTGCGCCTGATGAAGGCGACGCTCACCTTCGACGGCGGCGTGGACTACATCCTCTGGAAGATCGAGCGGCACAGCGGCGTGCGCGAAACGCCCAGCGCGTTCACGCGCAAGCACCCGCTGATCGGCGGCTGGCCCCTGCTCGTCCGGCTGTACCGGCGCGGTGCCTTCCGGTAAGCGCCCACAGCTATTCCGCCGCGTCGGCCTGGGCGTTGAGAACGTCGGCCGCACGCCGGAACGCGCCCAGCGCATGCTCGAGCTGCTCGGCGGTGTGCGCGGCACAGACGGAGCAGCGCAGGAGGCACACGCCCTGCGGCGTCGCCGGCGGCAGCGCCAGGTTCACGTACACACCGTTCTCAAGGAGCGTGCGCCAGACACTGATGCCGGCTTCCACGTTGGGCATGCGCACGCCGATCACGGGCGTCTTCTCGGGCCCCACCTGGAAGCCCATGTCGCGCAGACCGTCGTAGACCACGTGGGTGTTGCGCCAGACATTCTCGCGCAGTTCCGGCTCGGCCGCGATGCGCTTGAGGGTCTCGCCGGCCGAGGCCACCACCGACGGCGGCAGCGATGCCGTGAACAGGTACGCCCGCGCGGCGAAGCGCACCATGTCCAGCTCGGCGTGGTTGGAGACGCAGAAGCCACCGATGGTGCCGACGGACTTGGAGAACGTGCCGATGGTGAAGTCGACCTTGTCCTCGACGCCCAGCGCCTGCGCCAGCCCGCGGCCGGTCTCGCCCATGACGCCCAGGGAATGCGCCTCGTCCACCAGCAAATAGGCGCCGTGTCGCGCGGTCACCTCGGCGATTTCCGCGAGCGGCGCGCAGTCGCCCAGCATCGAATACACGCCCTCGACGATCACCAGCGCGCGGCCGGGCTCGTCCATGCGCGCCAGGCGGCGGTCCAGGTCCTGCGCGTCGTTGTGCTTGAAGCGCATCACCGTGGCGTCACCGAGCTTGCAGCCGTCGTAGATGCTGGCGTGACAGTCGGCGTCGATGAGCACGGTGTCGCCCTTCCCCGCGATCGCGGAGATGAAGCCGACGTTCGCCTGGTAGCCGGTGGTGAACAGGACCGCGTGGTTCAGGCCGTAGAATTCGGCGAGCTGGTTCTCCAGCGCCTGGTGCCCGGCATAGCTGCCGTTGGCCACGCGCGAGCCCGTGGTTCCCGTGCCGTTCGCACGCACCGCGTCCTGTGCGGCAGCGAGCGCATTGGCATCAAAGGTCAGGCCCAAATAGTTGTTCGAGCCCAGGAGGACGCAGCGCCGTCCCGCCACATCGGCCTCGGTGGGCGAATGGATACGCTCCACGCGCATGGACAGCGGGTCGGCCCCCGCGGCTTCGACCATGGCCGCATAGCGCGTCTCCATGGTCCGGAATTTGTCGAAAAGATCGGCCATGGCGTGGCTTTCAGCTCTGCCGGACACGCTGCAGCACGACATCGGCCAACTGGCCGACCGTGCGCACGTCGTCGAGTTCGTTCAGCGGGATGGAAACGTCGTAGCGCTCCTCGAGGGCGAAGAGCAGATCCATGACGGCCACGGAGTCGATGTTCAGCTCCGTGGTGATGTCCGTGGTTTCCGAGAGTGGGCCGCCCTGCGGGTCGAGCTTGGCCAGTTCCGCGCACAGGGCCGCGACGATGTCGTCGCGCGAGGCAGCCGTGCGCACCTGCTCGGCATGTTCCATTGGTCCGATCCCCTCTTTCTGCGGCTAGAGCCAGCCGCGCGCCTGATACCACGCCAGTGTCGCGCGCAGGCCCTCGCCCAGCGCAATCCGGGGCCGCCAGCCGGTCCGCCGCGGGAAGCGGTCGTCGCGGCAGACCCAGTCGGTGTGGCGCAGTTCGCGCAGCTTGTCGGGCGTCAGGAACGGCACGCCGCCGGTCACGCGCGCCCACGCCCGAAGGCCGTGCGAAACCACGCGCAACAGCCCCTGCGGTGGTGTCATATACTTCGGCTCGATCGTCAACTCGCGCGCGGCCGCATCAATCAGGGTGCGCCACGTGTAGCCGTTGCGGAAACCGTCCGCCAGTTCGTAGACGTCGCCCGTCCCGGTCTCGGCGTCCAGCCACGCCACGACGGCGTCGGCGAGATCGGCCACATGGATGACCGAAACCCGCGCGGTGTCGCCGGCGGGCAGCACGCCAATGCCACGCTTGAGCAAGCGAAAGAAGATCAGCACCTGCCGGTCGCCGGGACCGTAGACGGCAGGCGGCCGCAGCGCATCCCAGGCCAGGCCCTCGGTTGCCGCCAGCGCGTCTTCTGCCGCCTTCTTGCTCGCCGCGTAGGCGGAAAGATCCGGGCGCCGGGCAGCCAGACTGGACATGAGGAGAAAGCGCGACACCCCCGCATCGCGCGCGGCCTCGGCGAGCCGCCGGGTGCCTTCCGCGTTGACGCGGTGGAACGTCGCCTCGTTCGCGGCCGCGACCGCACCGGCCGCATGCACCACCACGTCCGCATCCCGGACCAGCTCGGCCAGCGCCGGCGCATCCGCCAGACCACCCCGGACCACGGTAATGCCGCTGTTCCGGCCGGGCGGCGTCCGATGGCTAAGCACCCGCACATCGTGACCGGCGGCCACCAGCCGCTCGATCACATGTCGGCCGACGAACCCCGAGGCGCCGGTGACCGCCACGCGCATGACCCGAGCCCCGCGGCTAGGATGCCTTGAGCGCAGCACCGGCCACCGGCGCATCGCGCTGGACGCGCGGCGGCAGCGCCGGGTCGGTCTCGAACGCACCCTGAAGGTAGGCCTGCTTCGCCTTGGCGCGGCTCAGCTTGCCCGACGTGGTGAACGGCAGGCTGCGCGCCGGGATGAGGACGACCCGGCAGTCGATACCAGCGTTGCGGAAAACGGCCGCATGCACCTCGTCGCGCAGCCGGAGGCGCGCATCCGACTCCTGCAGGCGGCACTGCACCAGCATGACCGGGATTTCCTTGCCCGTCGCCTCGTCCTCGACCGAGAACGCGGCGGCGTCGCGGCTGCGTACGTCGGCGACGTTCTCCTCGGCGTGCCACTCCAGGTCCTGCGGCCAGATGTTCCGGCCGTTGACGATGATCAGGTCCTTCTGCCGTCCGGTGATGACGAGCTGCCCGTCGGCGAGATAGCCCATGTCGCCGGTGTCCAGCCAGCCCCCTTCGTCCATGGCGCGCGCCGTGGCATCCGGGGCGCGGTCGTAGCCCCACATGAGACTCGGCCCGGCGATGAACACCCGGCCGACCTGCCGCTCGGGAAGCACATGCCCGGCCCGGTCCCGGATCTCCACGGCATAGCCCGGCAGCGGCGCGCCGCAGATGGCGAACCGGCGTACGCCGTGCTCGGGCGTCTCCGGATGCGCATAGGGATGGCCATTGCCGTTTGCCGGCGTGTAACCGTGGCCCTGGTCGGCGTCCGGCTCCGCGCCGTTGGCCGGGACATACCCCGCCGTCGCCGCATGGCCGTTGCCGTTCCCGTTGGCCTTGGCGTGGCCGTTCGCGCCCGCGACGCTGACGGCACAGCTCCGGTTGACGAGCGCGCCCTTGTCCACCGCGTCGACGGCCACGCCGCGCCCCAGGTCGCCGAAGCTGAATGCCAGGGTCGCTTCGGCGAGGCCGTAGCTGGGGACGAATGCGCCCGCGTCGAAGCCATAAGGCGCGAAGGTCTCGGCGAACTGGTTCAGCGTCTCGGGGCGGATGAGTTCGCCACCGATGCCGGCCGCGCGCCAGGCGGACAGATCCAGGTCGAGGCTCTGCGCCGTGCTCGCGCGGCGCACGCAAAGCTCGTAGCCGAAGGTCGGACTGAACGCGAGCGTGCACCGGTTCTGCGAGATCAGGCGCAGCCACTGCAGCGGCCGGCGCGCGAAGCCGTCGGTGTGGATAAAGTCAATGGAGATCTGGCAGGTAATCGGAATCAGCAGGAATCCGATCAGACCCATGTCGTGGTAAAACGGAAGCCAGGACGCCGCGCGGTCGTCGGGCCGAAGCTGGAGCCCGTGCCGGCCCACGGAGCGCGCGTTCGCCATGAGCGCGGTCTGGCTGATCACGATGCCGAGGGGGTTACGCGTGCTGCCCGATGAATACTGGACGTGGCTGGGCTCGTCGGGGCGCAGCGGTTCGGGCTCGATCCCCGCCGCCGCGCGGGCCTCCAGGTCGGGCACGGTACTGATCAGGCTCACGTTCAGCCCGTCAGCAGCGCTGTGCAGATGACGCAGGAGAGGCTCCGAGCTGAGCACGATGCGCGCCTGCGAGCTGCGCAAAACGCGGCGCAACTGGTCCTCGTAGCCCTGCCGGCCCCCCAGGCCGGTGGGCACCGGAAGCGGCACCGCCTGCAGGCCGGCGTACTGGCACGCGAAAAACGCGACCACGAAATCCGGCTCCATCTCGGCAGTGATGGCGATCCGGTCGCCGCGCGCCGGATTAAGGGCGAGCAGACGCCGCGCCAGCGCCACTGCCCGCTCGCGCAGGCGCGCATAGGGCAACACCGCCTGGAGGTGACCGCGGCCACTATAAAAATTGATCCCCGTATCCCCCTTCGCCGCGTAATCCAGGGCTTCGGTCAGGCTGCCGAAATCGGCCAGCCGGAACGGGATATCACCGCTTCCCGTCGGCGTCGGTTCGGGATGCTGGCCGTCGAGGGCCTGGGACCTTGTGGCCTGCGTTTTTCGAATCACATCCACCATAGATCGCCGTCGGTTGCTCCGCCTTTTCGAGTTCGCGCGACCGGATTCACCGACCGCCGTTGCGAATTGCTTGGGAGAAGATGTCCCAAACGCCCCCCACGCCCCGAGCCGCACAACCCCGCCAACTCGGGACGATCCCATTCGCGTAACAGAGTTTCGGGGATCATTAAAGCGTTTGTCGCGTTCCTGTCACGTTGCAGCGGCGCGCGCCCGCTGCTGCCTTGACCCTTGGCGTAACCCGCTTTCCCCTGCCTCTCCTTTGCTTGGTCGACCGTCCGCCTCATGCCGTCGGGACCGGCTGCACCGCAATGAACCGATGCGCCCATGCTGCCGTGCACCGGCGGTCGGTCGCCGCGCGTCGCGACTGGCAACCGCCGCGCCCGGGGGCGCAGGCCAGCCATCGCCTGCCAGGCCGCATTCATCCGCACGGGGTGCGCGCATGTCAACGGGCGCCCGGGTTGCAGCGCGATATAGGCTGTGCGAAACAGGGATGCAACGTTAGCTGGTTGCGCGCGCGGCAAAACGCCGCCCGCCGGGGCAGCCGGTCGAGCAGCTTTCGCCACCTTCGGATCTCCCGACGCGCCATGGTCACCACGTTCCGTCACGGCGTACGCGAACTGCGCCGCGAAAGTCGTGAACGCGCCTTCGGCCTCGGCCGCGACGCGCAGGCCCGCTGGTACGCCGCCCAGGGCAACGGGGAGTGCGCCATCCTCGCCCATGCGCAGGCGATCCGCTTCGCCCGCGCCTATCGCGAGTCCGCGCGCGCCTACCGGCGGCTGGACGCGCTGCTCCGGCGTTTCGGGGACTGCGACACCGGCCTGGCTGCCACAGCCGACACGCCGGCGCGCTTCGTCGGCTTCGTCGGGTACAGCCGCAGCGGGCACTCGCTCGTGGGCTCGCTCCTGGACGCGCATCCGGACGCGGTCATCGCCCACGAGGTCCACGCCTTCAAGCACCTCGCGCGCGGTGTCCCGTTCGACCGCGTGGTCCGCGCCCTGCAACAGAACGCCCGGATCTTCCAGATCATGGGGCGGAACTATACGGGCTACGATTACGCGATTCCCGACCAGTGGCAGGGCACGGCCCGACACTTGACGGTCGTGGGCGACAAAAAGGGCAACGGGACGGCGCGCCTGCTCCGCTGTGACCCCGGCGCGCTCGCACGCATCCGCGCCCGGATCCCGGTCCCGATCCACTTCATCCACGTCATCCGCAACCCTTACGACAACATCGCCACCAAGGCACTGCGCACCGGGCGCAGTCTGGACCGGGCCGCGGCCGTCTATTTCGCCAATGCGCGCGAGATCGGCACCCTCAAGGCGCGCGGCGACGTGGCCGTGCACGACCTGCACCTGGACCGGATCATCGCCGAGCCGCGTGGCGAATTGACGCGCCTGCTCGATGCCCTCGGATTGGACACCGAGGTGCCGGGCTATCTCGATGCGTGCGCTGAGATCCTGTTTTCCGCACCGAATCGGACGCGCGACCGGGTCGTCTGGCCCGCCCCCCTGGTCGCGCACATCGAGCGGGAACTCGCCGCACGCCCGTTTACCCGCCCCTACGCCGGGCATCCCCCGACGCCCGCGAACCTCAAAAGCGCGTAACGATCACTCGTAGCCGTTGCTGTAGCCGTTGTTTCGCCTGCGCTGGCGCATCATTTCGCGGTGCGGGTCGATGACCTCGGCCTCGATCTGGGCCTTTCCGCCGGAGACCGAAACGCTGCGCACGCGGTACGACTTATCCTGCCGGACGAAGACAGAGCCCTCGACGACATACTCGGAAATGCTGGCCGGCGTGACTTCGAACGTCTCCACCGTCGGCCCTCGCTGCATTGCCACCTCGGTCCCCTGCCTAGCCAACCGGCGCGTCCCGCGCGCCGAACCGTCCGTCCGGCCGACCCGACCCGGCACCCCACAGCCTCGAGCGCGCGCCCCGATCGCAGCGAAGCTTCTGGGCCCAGCCGCGCATCTGGGCCCTGCCGCGACCGGCCCAACGTTGGAACGTTTGCAGCGCCAAGGCAACCCGGGCCGCCGGGCTCGCGCAAGACTTCGTAACGCGCGAACCTCAAGATAACATGAAGACCAGGCCGATTGAACGGGGCGTGCCGAATCCCGCGTCAAAAAGAAAATTGATATTTTCCGTAAAACTCGACCGTTATCCCATATTGTGTGAGGCGGGCTTGGTGCGAACCCAATATCTTTTGTCGGAAACATCCGCATCGAATCGGCGTCGCTGGGCGCACGGTTTGGACGGCGATGCGCGGGCGCACCACGACCGGCCCACCCGGAGCCGCGATCAATGTGGAGATGCCGCGCCGATTCCCGAGCGCAAATCGGCGCCCCACCGGTGGGTCACCTTCCGGTGGATCGTTCGCCACGGGCGGGATTTCCGGGAAAATCGGTAAGATGGCTGGGGGACCAGGATTCGAACCTGGGCCGCCCGGTCCAGAGCCGGGTGTTCTACCGCTAAACTATCCCCCAGCAGCGGACGGCGCTGTGAAGACGCGCCGCGCTCGTGCTGTGCCGTGCAGCCGTTGTATAGGTGAGCAGGCGGCCCGGTTTCAAGGGGTTTGTTACATCCCCGCCCGCCCCTGTCACGCCCCTGTCATCGCTCTTGGCCTTCCCTGTCCGCCGGGTTATCGTCCGGATTGCGCAAGGGTTCGGACCGGCCGTACCCCGATCGCCGGCGAGACGGACGGCCAGAACACCAACCACGGGGGGGGTAGGCGTGACCGGGCATGGGCCGAGGCGCGACCGGCGCACAAACCGTAACACGAACGCCGGCCATCGCCCGACCCCGCGCTACGCCGCGATCGATCTGGGCACGAACAACTGTCGGCTTCTGGTCGCCGAGCACACGGCCGACGGCTTCCGCGTGGTCGACGCCTTCTCGCGCATCGTCCGCCTGGGCGAGGGGCTGGCGCGCGACGGCACCCTCTCCGAGGCCGCGATGAACCGCGCCATCGGCGCGCTCAAGGTGTGCGCGGACAAGCTCGAGCGTCACCGCATCATCCACCAGCGCGCCGTCGCCACGGAGGCCTGCCGGCGCGCGTGCAACGCCGACGCCTTCCGCCGGCGGGTCCAGGCGGAGACGGGCATCGCCCTCCAGGTCATCCCGCAGGACGAGGAGGCGCGCCTGGCCCTGACCGGCTGCGCCCCCCTGCTCGACCCGGCCACACCCAACGCGCTGGTTTTCGACATCGGCGGCGGGAGCACGGAAATCATCTGGCTGCGCGGCGACCCCAGCCGCCCGGGTGACGGCCGGCGCGCGCCCGGCCACGGCATCACCGCCTGGTACTCCATGCCCGTCGGGGTGGTCTCCCTGGCCGAGCGCTACGGTTCCACACCGCCGGACGCGGCCGCGTACGAGGCCATGGTCGCGGAGGTCGCGGCATCGCTCCAGGAACTGGCGCAGCGTCACGCCATCGTGGATGTCTTCGCCGCCGGATGCATGCAGATGATCGGCACGTCGGGCACGGTGACCACGCTTACCGGCGTCTACCAGGACCTCGCGCGCTACGACCGGCGGCGCGTGGACGGCTGCTTTCTCGGCTTCGACACCGTGCGCGCGGTCTCGCGCCGGATCGCCGCGATGAGCCATGCCGAGCGCTGCGCCCATCCCTGCATCGGACGCGAGCGGGCCGATTTCGTCGTCCCCGGTTGCGCCATTCTGGAAGCGATCTGCCGGATCTGGCCCGTGGGCCGGCTGCGCGTCGCCGACCGCGGGTTGCGCGAGGGCATGTTGCTCCAGATGATGGGGCACGTGAACGCCGACGACCTGGAAGCCGCACCGGTGGCGGCTGAGCCGGCCGCGGCGCCATGCGGCGGGGCGTGAGGGCGCGCATGAGCACGGGCAAATCGGGCAACAGCGGCGGCAGCGGCGGCGACCGCATCCGGCGCCAGCGCCGGCGCGCACGCACGCCGGCGCACACGGGCGAGCGCCTGCACAAGCGGCGCGGCCGCAAGGCCTCGTCGCGCCAGTGGCTGGAGCGTCAGCTCAACGACCCCTACGTCAGCGCCGCCAAGGCGCAGGGCTATCGCTCGCGCGCCGCGTTCAAGCTCAGCCAGATCGCCGACAAGCACACCCTGTTCGAACCCGGCGACCGCGTGGTGGACCTGGGCGCAGCACCCGGCGGCTGGGCCCAGGTGGCGCGCGAGCGCGTGGGCGATACGGGCGCGGTGGTCGCCCTGGATCTGCTGGCGATGGATCCGCTGCCGGACGTGATCATCCACCAGGGTGACATCACCGATCCGGCAACCCTGCCCGCCATCCGCGAGGCGCTCGGAGGTCCGGCGAACGTCGTGCTCTCCGACATGGCGCCCAACGTCACGGGGCACCGCACCGCGGACCGGCTGCGCATGCTCGAGGTGGTGGAGGCCGCCCTCGACCTGGCCGAGGCGGTGCTCGCGCCGGGCGGGCGGTTCCTCGCCAAGACCCGGCAGCTCGGTGGCGATGAAGAGGTGATGCAGCGCCTGCGCCGGGATTTCGACCACATGCGTTTCGTCAAGCCCGCCGCCTCGCGCCCGGAATCGGCGGAAACCTACGTCCTCGCCACGGGTTACCGGGGCACCGGCGCCTGATGGCGGCTTGGTGGCATCACGGCGGCTTGCGCCTTCGGCGCGAAGCCGCCGTACCACATCCCACAACATGGAGCGTGGATTCGCCACGTCAGCGGCAAGCCACCGTTCAACGGCCGCCGGCGGCGCGCGCTCACACCGCCATCACCTCGCCCAGGGCGTCGCTGAGTTCGCGCGGCTGCGTGTGGATGAGGTCCTTGTCCAGCTCGCCGTAGACGATCTCCTTGAGCGGCTTGCTCAGGGCCGCACGCAGGTCGCCAAGAGTCTTGGGCGGCGCCGCCAGGACCAGCCGGTCCGGCTTGATCCGATCGCGCAGCTTGTCCAGAAATTCCGCCACCTCATGGGCGAAGCGCGTCTTCTCGAACGCGTGGTAGTCCACCTTGTAGGCGAGCGTGTGCCGGCCCTGCGTGCCCAGCGGGGTCGCCGCCCGTCCCTCGCGGTCGGTGACGATGTCGCGGCTGCGCGGCAGCTCGTGCACCATCTCCTCGTCCACCGCCGCCTTCAGCCCGTGGCCGATGCCCTCGTGCAGGTAAAAGCGCGCATGCTGGCCGTCGGCGACCACGATCAGGGTACGTACGGGTTTCATCGCCGCGTCTCTCACCTCTTCCGTTGCCAGGGTCGTCGTGACGCGAAACGGCATTCGCCTCTCTTCGCAACGTAGCCCCGCCGGCGCGGACATGCCAGATATGCGCCAATGCCCTCGCCGAAGGGGGCATGCCTGCGCTATACATTTGCGCCAATCCACGGGTCGCCGCGCTGCCTCTTGGCACGCCGGTGACAGCATGTATGATACCCCGCCGCGCCAGTATAGGTGATTGGCATGGAACTGCGCACTGCGCTGACATTCGACGACGTCCTGATCGAGCCCGCCGAGTCCGCCGTCCTTCCCGGCGAGACCGACACCCGCACGCGCCTGACCCGGAACATCGGCCTGAACGTACCCCTGGTGTCCTCCGCCATGGACACCGTAACCGAGAGCACCATGGCCATCGCCATGGCGCAGGCCGGCGGGATCGGCGTGGTCCACAAGAACCTCACCAGCGAGGAGCAGGCCGACGAGGTCCGCACGGTTAAGAAGTTCGAGAGCGGCATCGTCATCAACCCGGTGACCATGCGCCCGGACGACACGCTTCAGGCCGCGCTCGACCTGATGCGCCGGCACGGTGTCTCGGGCATTCCGGTCACCGAGACCAACGGCCGCCTCGTGGGCATCGTCACCAACCGGGACGTGCGCTTCGCCTCCAACCCACGACAGCCCGTGCACGAGCTGATGACCAAGGATCACCTGGTCACCGTGCGCGACGGCGTGGACCGCGAGGAAGCCAAGCGCCTGCTGCACAAGCACCGCATCGAGAAGCTGCTCGTGGTCGACGACCAGCACCGCTGCGTCGGCCTGATCACGGTCAAGGACATCGAGAAGGCCAATGCCCACCCCAATGCGGCCAAGGATGAGCACGGCCGCTTGCGTGTGGCCGCGGCCACGGGCGTGGGCGACGACGGCCTGGCGCGCGCGGAGGCGCTTCTGGACGCGGACTGCGACGTGGTGGTGGTCGACACCGCGCACGGCCATTCGCGCGGCGTGCTGGAGCAGGTCAGCGCGATCAAGCGGATGTCCAACCGCGCCGAGGTGATCGGCGGCAACGTGGCCACCATGGACGGCGCCAAGGCCCTGATCGACGCCGGCGCGGACGGCGTGAAGGTGGGTATCGGGCCGGGCTCGATCTGCACCACGCGCGTCGTCGCGGGCGTGGGCGTGCCGCAGATGACCGCGCTGATGAACACCGTTGAGGTGTGCCGGCGCAACGACACCCCCGTGATCGCCGATGGCGGCATCCGCTACGCCGGCGACGTCGCGAAGGCGATCTGCGTGGGCGCGGACTGCGTGATGGTGGGCTCGCTGCTTGCGGGCACGGACGAGAGCCCGGGCGAGGTGTTCCTTTACGAAGGGCGCTCGTACAAGGCCTACCGCGGCATGGGTTCGCTGGGCGCGATGGCGCGCGGCTCGGCGGACCGCTACTTCCAGGCCGAGGTCGCCGACCGGCTGAAGCTGGTGCCCGAGGGCATCGAGGGCCAGGTGCCCTACAAGGGCCCGGCGGGCACGGTCCTGCACCAGCTCGCGGGCGGCCTGCGCTCGGCCATGGGCTACACGGGCAACCGCACCATCGGGGAACTGCACGAGAACGTGAAGTTCCTCCAGATCACCAACGCGGGCATCCGTGAAAGCCACGTCCACGACGTCGCGATCACCCGCGAAGCACCCAATTACCGCAAGACATGAGGATGCCGGCCGGCCATAGCGCCGGCCCGGAGCCGCGGCGATGACGCCCGGCGCGCGCGTCCAGGCGGCGATCGACCTGCTTGGCCGGACGGCGGCGTTCGCCCAGCCGGCCGAGCGCACGGTCAACGAATACCTGCGCGGGCGCCGGTACATCGGCAGCAAGGACCGCCGCGCCATCACCGATCGGGTCTTCGCGGTGCTGCGCGCACTGGCCCGGCTGGACTGGTGGTGGGCGCGCGCCGGCGGCGCCGATCCGGAAGCCGCGACCGAGGCCGCCGAACGCGGCGGCATCCCGCGGGGACGCGTGCTCGCCGCCCTGGCGCTCGTCGAGCGCACCCCCCCGTCCGACATCGCCGCGATGTGCGACGGCGGCCGCTACGCCCCGGAACCGCTGGATCCGGACGAGCACGGCCGCCTCGCCGCCCTGGCGGGACAGCCGCTCACGCACGCCGAGCAGCCCGAATGGGTGCGCGGGGAATGCCCCGAATGGCTCCGGCCCGGCTTCCGGACCATGCTTGGCGATGACGCGCCGGCGGCGCTGGCAGGGCTGACCGAGCCGGCGCCGGTGGACCTGCGGGTCAACACCCTGCGCGCGGACTCGCGCGACGAGGCCGCAGCGGCGCTCGCCGAGGCGGGCATCCAGGCCGCGCCGATTCCCCATACCCCGCTGGGCCTGCGCGTGACGGGCCGGCGTGCGGTGACGGCGACACCGCCGTTCCGGGACGGGCGCGTCGAGATCCAGGACGCCGGCGCCCAGATCGCCGCGGCACTCGCCGACGCCCGGCCGGGCATGGCGGTGTGCGACCTCTGTGCCGGCGCGGGCGGCAAGACCCTGGCGCTGGCCGCGGCGATGCGCGACACGGGCCGGCTGGTCGCCCTGGACCGCGACCACGACCGGCTGGCTTCAGCCGAGCCGCGCCTTCGCCGGGCCGGGGTGCACGGCGTCGAGCGGCGCCTGCTCGCCGCCCCGGACGATCCCTGGCTGGCCGACAACCGGCAGCGCTTCGACCGCGTCGTGGTGGACGCGCCGTGCAGCGGCACCGGCACCTGGCGCCGCCACCCGGACCAGCGCTGGCGGCTGACCGAGGCGGCGCTGAACGCACGCATCGCCGAGCAGCGCGAGACGCTGGCGCACGCGGCGAAGCTGGTGAAACCGGGCGGCCGCATTGCGTTCATCACCTGCTCGCTGCTGCCCGTGGAGACCACCGAGCGCGTGGCCGAGCTGCGCCGGGCGCATCCCGAACTGGCGCCGGTGCCGATGGGCGAGGCCTGGGCCGGGGCCATCGGCGGTATGCCGCCGGGCCCAGCCGAGGCCGAGTCGCTGGTGCTCACCCCCAACCGGCACGCGACGGACGGATTCTTCGTTGCTATCCTCGCCCGCAGCGGAGACGGGGCATGAGCGAATCCATCTACGTGCGCACGGCCGTGCCCGAGGATGCCGACGGCATTGCGCGCGTGCATGTCGAGACCTGGCAGGCGAGCTATGCGGGCGTTCTGCCCGACTCGTACCTGGTGACGATGCGCCGGCGCGACCACGCCCGGCAATGGCACGAGGTGCTGAGCCATGCCGGGCAGCGCGACGTCGCGCTGGTGCTGGAGGCGCGCGGCGAGACGGCGCGGCCGGCGGTGCTGGGCTTCGCTTCGGCCGGTCCGGCGCGCGATCCCAAGCTGCTCTACGATGCGGAGGTCTATACCCTCTACGTCGGCTCCGACTGGCAGGGCCAGGGTCTTGGCCGCCTGCTCCTGGGCACGCTGTTCCGCACCCTGTTCGATCGGGGCATGGAGGACGCGATGCTCTGGGTGCTCGCGGAGAACCCGACGCGCTTTTTCTATCAGCACATGGGCGGCCAGGTGATCGCGCGGCGCGATGAGCATCTGGCCGGTTCGGCCTTCCCCGCCCTGGCCTACGGCTGGCCCGACCTGGAGGCCTGGCTGCGCCAGGTGGGGATGTAGCCTCAGCCCGGGTCGAGGCGCACCCGGCCGTGACTTTAACCTGCGCGCTTTGGTGCGTAGGCTCAGGGGGTGCGCGCCGGGCGCGAAACGTCTTCCAGGAATCGCGAGCGCACGCTGACAATGACGATCGATCCGGACGCGGAACCGCTCTTCCGGGACCAGTGGTATCTGGCGAACACGCCGGGGAACCGCGGCACGCCGGGCATGGACATCAATATCCGGTCGGCCTGGGATCTGGCGACCGGCCGGGGTGTGCGCATTGCCATCAACGACAGCGGGGTGAATCCCGAGGACCCGGACCTGCGGGCGAATCTGGACACGAGCCTGGGCGGCAACTTCAACCCGAACACCGCCGCGACAGGGCCGGGACCGGACCCCGAGGTCCCGCTGACGTGGCACGGCACGGCCGTTGCCGCCATGGCCGCAGCGGCGGACAACGGCACCGGCTTCCTGGGCGCCGCACCGGAGGCCACGCTGGGCAGCCTCGTGGGCATCGCCCGGCCGGGGGCCCTGGCACGCTATGCGGACTACGACGTCGTCAACGCCAGTTGGGGCGTGACCGAACTTTTCGCGGACGACTTCAACGCCCCGCGCTTCGCCGAGGCCGGCGCGTATATCCGCCGGGCGGCCGAGGACGGCCGGGATGGCCTGGGGACGGTAACGGTCTTCGCCGCGGGCAACGATTTCACGAAGCGGGGCTTTTTCGGCCTTGAGAGCGGCGTGGGCGACGCCAACTACCACAACTTCCAGAACAGCCGGCACACCCTGGCCGTCGCGGCCCTGGACGACGACGGCACCTTCGAGGCGCCGAACAACCCGCCGGGCTTCACCACGCCGGGTGCGCCCGTGCTGGTCGCGGCGCCGGGCACGCAGGTGCGCACCGCCGATCTTCCCGGCGCGCACGGCAACGACCCGGGGGATACCACCACGGTCCAGGGCACGTCCTTCGCCGCGCCGCTGGTCTCCGGGGTGAGCGCGCTCCTGCTCGACGCCAACCCCGACCTGGGCTACCGCGACGTCAAGCAGATCCTGGCCTACACGGCGCAGCAGAACGATCCCGGCCAGGAGCAGTGGCGGCTGAACGGCGCGGACGACTGGAACGGCGGCGGCCTGCACACCAACATCAACTACGGCTTCGGGCTGGTGGATGCCGCGGCGGCCGTGCGCCTCGCCGAGACCTGGCGGAAGAGCGATACGGCCGACAACGAGGCGCAGGTTTCGGACACACGCGCCCGCACGGTGGATTTCAACACGTCGACCAGCCCGTTCGAGCAAACCGTCGATCTGGGCGCAGGCGTCGAGATCGAGACGGTGGCCGTGGACATCGCCCTCGCCCACGAACACTTGGGCGACGTGACCGTCTGGCTGACCTCGCCCGCGGGCACCACCTCGCGCCTCGTCCACGAACCGGACGGCGGCGACTTCGGGGCGTTCAACAAGGACGGCTACCGCCTGACCAGCAACGAATTCATGGGCGAGTCCAGCGCCGGCGTCTGGACGCTCACCGTGCGCGACGGGGCGCAGGGCGGACTCTTCAGCGACACCACCGAGGGCCGGCTGTTTGACTGGACGCTGACCGCCTACGGCGAGCCGGCGGACGGCGACGACAGCTACGTCTACACCGACGAATACGGCGCCTATGCCGAAGCGGCGCCGGCCCGGCAAACCCTCTCGGATGCGGGCGGCACGGACACGCTGAACGCCGCGGCGACGTCCCAGGCGGTCGCGATCGACCTGAGCCCCGGTGCGGAAAGCACCATCGCGGGCGAGCCCCTCACCATCGCCGAGGACACCACGATCGAGAACGCCGCGGGCGGCGGCGGCGCCGACACGATCCGCGGCAACGCCGCGGCGAACCGGCTTCACGGCGGCCCGGGCGCCGACACGCTGCGCGGTCGGGGCGGCGACGACACCCTGATCGGCGGGCGCGGCGCGGACACCCTGGCCGGCGGGCCGGGCACGGACAGCGTGGTCTTCGACGCGCCGCGCTCGGCCGTCGCCTTCGACCGCGGGGAGGACGGCACCGCCCGGGCCACGCTGGACGGCGCGACGGACACCCTGCACGGGCTGGAATACGCCAGCTTCACCGACGCCGCCATGGTCGCGCTGGACAGCCTGCTCCCAGAGCCGGAGCCCGGCCCCCCGGCCCGGGTCTTCCTCGCCGCGGACGGCGCGTTCTCGCTCACCGGGACGGGCACGGTCTTCGGCCGCAGCGGCGGCGACGAGCGCGTCTATCTGGGCGAGGACGCCCGGGCGGTGCACCTGGACGCCAACCTGGAGCGGATCGACATCGCCCGGCCGCTGGCCGACCTCGCCTCCGGGGTCACCGCCGACGGCTTCGTCATCACCGCGCAGGACGGCGGGCCGCGCATCGCCACCCTGCCCAGCCTGAACCAGCCGCTCGACCTGCACCTCGCGGACGGCCGCGCGAGCCTGGAACAGACGGGCGCGCAGACCTTCGCCCTGACCGGCGAGGCCGGTGAAACGGCGACCGTCACCGGCCCGCCCGCGCCGGTCCCGCTCGCCCTGGACACGGCGGCCCGGCCCGGGCCGGCCTTGGCCGACGCGGGCGATCCCGCGCCGGCGGGGCGCGTCTTCCTGGCCGAAGGCGGCGGCTTCACCCTTGCCAACCCGGCCGAGGTGTTCGGCCGTTCCGGGGGCGCGGAGGCGCTGACCCTGACGGCGGGGGCGCACGGCGTCGAGCTGGACGCCAACCTGGAGCGCCTGGATCTGCCGCACGCGCTGGACAGCCTGCGCTTCGGCGTGGACGCCGGCGGCCTGACGATCACGGGCGAGCCGGGCAAGCTGGTCACCCTGCCCAGCCTGAACCAGCCCATGGAGCTGCGCCTCGCCGAAGGCAGCGCCAGCCTTGAGCAAACCGGCGCGCAGACCTTCACGCTCACCGGCGGCGACGACGGGACCGCGACCATCGACGGCGCGCCCGAGACGCCCGACATCGCGCTGGGCGACGACACGGCCGACACGGTCACCCTCACCGGCGGCGCCCGGCCCGGGGATGCGGACGACGGCCTGATGGGCTGACGCGCGCCGTCTTGCAGCGTCCAAGCCCGGCACCTAGAGTGCTTGACGCGTTCGCAGGCCCGCCACCGAAGGTTTCCGCATGCCCGCCATACCGCCGTCCCAGCAGCACGAGCGCATCCTGATCCTGGACTTCGGCTCGCAGGTCACCCAACTCATCGCGCGCCGCGTGCGCGAAAGCGGGACCTATGCCGAGATCCTGCCCTATACGGCCGATGCCGAGCGCATCCGTGCGGTGAACCCGCGCGGGATCATCCTCTCCGGCGGCCCGGACACGGTCACGCGCGCGGACGCGCCGGCGGTGCCCGAGGTGGTGTTCGCGCTGGGCGTGCCGGTGCTGGGCATCTGCTACGGCCAGCAGGCGCTGGTCGCCGCGCTGGGCGGCACGGTCGAGGGCGCGGCGCACCACGAGTTCGGCCGCGCATTCCTGACCATCACGGACTCCTGCGCCCTGTTCGACGGCCTCTGGGCGCCCGGCGAGGCGCACCAGGTGTGGATGAGCCACGGCGACCGCGTGGTCAGCCTGCCCGCGGGATTCGCCGTGGTGGGCACGAGCGACGGCGCGCCCTGTGCCGCCATCGCCGACGACGCGCGCGGGTACTACGGCGTGCAGTTCCATCCCGAGGTGGCGCACACCCCGGACGGCGCGGCGCTGCTCAAGCGCTTCGTCCAGGGCGTGTGCGGCTGCCGCGGCGACTGGACCATGGCGGCGTTCCGGCAGGAGGCCATCGAGAAGATCCGCGCCCAGGTGGGCGACGGCAAGGTCATCTGCGGCCTCTCGGGCGGGGTGGATTCGGCCGTGGCGGCGGTGCTGGTGCACGAGGCGGTGGGCGAGCAGCTCACCTGCATCTTCGTCGACCACGGCCTGCTGCGCGCGCGCGAGGGCGAGCAGGTCGTCGAGGTCTTCCGCAACAGCTACAACATCCCCCTGGTGGCGCGCGATGCGTCCGACCTCTTTCTCGGCAAGCTGGACGGCGTCGCGGACCCGGAAGCCAAGCGCAAGATCGTGGGCAACACCTTCGTCGAGGTGTTCGAGGCCGAGGCCGAGGCCGTCGGCGGCGCGGACTTCCTGGCGCAGGGCACGCTGTATCCCGACGTGATCGAATCCGTCTCGGCCACCGGCGGGCCCTCGGCGACGATCAAGTCGCACCACAACGTGGGCGGCCTGCCCGAGCGCATGGGGATGGACCTGGTGGAGCCGCTGCGCGAGCTGTTCAAGGACGAGGTGCGCGAGCTGGGCCGCGAGCTGGGCCTGCCCGAGGAGATGGTCAACCGCCAGCCCTTCCCGGGTCCGGGCCTGGCCATCCGCTGCCTGGGCGCGGTGGCGCGGGAAAAATTGGGGCCCCTGCGCCAGGCGGACGCGATCTACCTGGACGAGATCGCCAAGGCGGGCCTCTATGATGCGATCTGGCAGGCCTTCGCCGTGCTCCTGCCGGTCAAGACCGTGGGCGTGATGGGCGACGCGCGCACCTACGACTGGGTCTGCGCCCTGCGCGCGGTGACATCGAGCGACGGCATGACGGCCGACACCTACCCCTTCGACCACGGCTTCCTGTCACGCACGGCCACCCGCATCGTCAACGAGGTCCGCGGCATCAACCGCGTGGTCTACGACGTGACCTCCAAGCCGCCGGGGACGAT